>DAIQRP010000024.1:8287-15056 GCA_036786125.1 Sphingobacterium sp. | reverse complement strand
GGTAGATGTGCCTACTCGAGATGCTAGGCAGCTGATTAAAGATAAAGTCCTATTAAGTGATGCAGTGACCCAATGGGGAAATATTGCGGGACTTGTAGCCGGATTATATGAAAGTGATTATGCTTTAATCTCTCGAAGTATGAATGATGTTCTTATAGAACCTACACGTGCGATTTTAATCCCTGAATTTTATGCGATGAAAAAAATAGCCCTGGAATTGGGGGCATTGAGTTTTGGAATTTCAGGTTCTGGACCTTCCGTGGTTGCTGTAACGAATGATATAGCTATTGCTGCAGAAATTGCACAGGCGATAGCCGCTCATCTTACAGCAGCAGAAATCGAATCTTTTCAATATGTCTCAGCCGTCAATGTGGAGGGGCCTAAAGTTTTAAATTAAATATTATGAAATTATATAGTACCAATAATAAAGACTTAAGAGTTTCTTTTAAAGAAGCCGTATTTAATTCTCTTCCTGCAGATAAGGGTTTATATATGCCCGAACATATTCCTCGTTTAGATCCACTATTTATCCGAAATATAGAGCAATATGCGCTCCCTGAAATTGCTTTTAAGGTCGCACAGGCTTTTTTGGCTGAAGATATCCCTGCTGCGGATTTAAAAGCTATTGTGGAAGATGCTATAAATTTTGATGCTCCCGTGAAATTCCTTTCTAAGGATACTGCCGTATTGGAATTATTCCATGGTCCTTCCTATGCGTTTAAAGATTTTGGAGCAAGATTTATGTCCCGTATTATGGGCTACTTCTCCAAAAAAGAAGCTGATACTTTAGAAGTATTAGTGGCGACATCTGGAGATACTGGGGGGGCTGTAGCATTAGGTTTTTTGGGAGTAGAAGGTACACGGGTCACCATTTTATATCCTAAGGGGAAGGTCTCCAAGGTGCAAGAGGAGCAGCTGACTACGAATGGACAGAATATCCGTGCTATTGAAGTTGATGGCACTTTTGATGACTGTCAAGCCTTGGTAAAACAGGCTTTTAATGATCCGGAACTGTCTTCGAAATTACGATTGACCTCTGCAAATTCTATTAATATAGCTAGGCTTATACCGCAGACTTTTTATTATTTCTATGCCTATGCGCAATTGAAATCTCAGGGTATTTCAGAAGTAGTGTTTACCGTTCCTTCAGGAAACTTCGGTAATATTGGAGCTGGATTATTAGCGTACCAAATGGGACTTCCGGTGAAGAGATTTGTCGCCGCAACAAATGTAAATGATACAGTTCCGCGTTTCCTCACGACTGGGACATATGATCCGAAACCTTCTGTACAGACCTTAGCAAATGCTATGGATGTTGGAAACCCAAGTAATTGGGTGCGTATTCAAGATCTCTTTGGTAATCAGCTGGATGAGATTAAAAAGCTGGTGCGTTCGTATACTTATACGGATGCCGATACAAAGGAAGCTATGGCTAGATTATATAAAGATTTTGATTATATCGCCTGTCCACATACCGCTATTGCTTGGTTAGCATCTCAGGCATATAAAAAAGATGAACCCGGACGATATGCCTCGGTGTTCCTATCTACCGCTCATCCTTGTAAATTTCCCGACGCTTTTTCTGCCGAGGTATTTGCAGAAATTGAACTTCCTGAAGGCGCCGAAGCGCTGTCGGGCAAAGCAAAATCGGTCAGTTCTTTACAAGTGAATTTTGAAGATTTTAAAGCCTTTCTATTGGCTGAAGCATAACCCTAACGGCAACTTTTCAGTTGCCGTTTTTTTTCCCTTTTGAGGTATGTATAATAAATGGTATCTTGGGTATCTACCAATAAACCTATGATGTACTTAAAATTTTTACTTTCGCTAGCTTGTTTAGCGAGCATGAGCATACTGAGCTATGCGCAACAGAATCCAGTGTTCCCTGGTAATTATGCCGATCCAGAAGGAATTATTTATCAAAATAAGTACTGGATTTTTCCAACCTATTCTGCAGCTTATGAAAAGCAGATTTTTTTCGATGCCTTCTCTTCTACAGATTTAAAGACATGGACCAAGCATCCTCAAATTTTAGATAATAAAGAAATTACCTGGGCACATAAAGCTATGTGGGCACCGGCCGTTTTAGAGAAAGACCAGAAATACTATTTGTTTTTCGGAGCCAATGATATGCATCCTGGAGAGCTGGGAGGCATAGGTGTGGCTGTTGCCGATAAGCCCGAAGGACCTTATCGGGATCTGATAGGTAAGCCATTAATCGATACGGTAGTCCATGGTGCGCAGCCGATAGATCAGTTTGTATTTAAAGATAAAGATGGTACCTATTATATGTATTATGGAGGCTGGAAGCATTGTAATATGGTCAAATTAAAAGATGATTTTACAGGTATTGTTCCGTTTGAAGACGGCAGTCTATATAAAGAAGTAACTCCTACCGATTATGTGGAAGGGCCTTTTATGTTTATAAAAAATGGTCAATATTATTTTATGTGGTCCGAAGGAGGATGGACAGGACCCGACTACAAAGTGGCCTATGCCATTTCGGATTCCCCTTTTGGTCCATTCGAACGTATAGGTACCATATTGGAGCAAGATCCTGAAATTGCGCGGGGTGCGGGGCATCATTCTGTTATTCAAGTTCCAGGGGAAGAAACTTATTATATTGTCTATCACCGTCGGCCTTTAGGTCAGACGGGGGCTAATGAACGGGTAACCTGTATCGATAAAATGGAATTTGATGAACAGGGGAGAATCAAGCCCGTTAAGATGACTTTTGAGGGAGTATATCATCCTTTACCACAGCAATAAGCTGTAGAAAATCGGATTTTTTTTTGATATTTTTTTTCTGTGTTTGCAGAAAAAAAATATCAAAAATGTAATTTTGTTCCGATGAATAAAATTTTTTTGAATAAAGGTAAGGATAAAGCTGCCTGGCAATTGCACCCATGGGTATTTTCTGGAGCGATTTCCTCGGTGGAGGGTAATCCAGAAAATGGGGAAGTAATCGCGGTTTTTAATGTAGATCGCGAGTTTATTGCATATGGTATTTATAATCAGGGATCGCGCGTAGCCGTTCGATTATTAGAGTGGCATCCCGATGTAGAACCGAATGAAGAATGGTGGAGATTACGTATTCAAAAAGCAGTTCAGGCACGTCAGCATCTATTAATTCCAGGACAGAATACTACCGTCCGTTTAATTTTTGCTGAAGCCGATTTTATTCCGGGTTTAATTGCTGATAAATATGGCGATTATATTTCTATTCAAGTACATTCTGCGGGGATTGAAAAGGTCAAAGATATTGTCGTCGATGAATTAAACAGACTGTTATCCCCTAAAGGAATCTACGAGCGCTCAGATTTAAAATCACGTGAGCACGAAGGTTTAGCTGATTGTAATGGCTTACTATCTGGAGAGCTCCCTCCTGATTTTGTCGATATCATCGAAAATGGAATTTTATATCAGGTGAATATTATTGAGGGGCAAAAGTCCGGATTCTATTGTGATCAACGGGAAAATAGATTATTGACAGCGAATTATGTAAAAGACAAAAAAGTCTTAGACTGTTTCTGTTATTCTGGAGGCTTTAGTTTAAATGCTTTTAAACAAGGTGCAGCCTCGGTGACTTCTGTCGATAGCTCCGCATTAGCCATAGAAACTCTACATCAAAATATCCTCCTAAATGGCTTTGATATTACAAAACATCAGGCCATACAGTCGGATGTGAATAAGCAACTTCGAAGTTTTGCTGAGGCGGGTGAGAAATTTGATTTAATTGTATTGGATCCCCCGAAATATGCACCTTCACGTTCGGCTTTAGATCGCGCTTCTAGAGCATATAAAGATTTAAACCGTCGAGGCATGATGTTGCTTAATTCTGGCGGTTTGCTCGCGACCTTCTCTTGTTCGGGAGCTATGGATATCGATACCTTTAAGCAGGTCTTGGCATGGGCAGCATTAGATGCTGGCAAAGAAATTCAATTTATCCGACAGTTTACGCAACCCGAAGATCATCCGGTACGAGCATCTTTTCCTGAAGGAGAATATTTAAAAGGATTATTATGCAGAATTATTTGATAATTCAAAAATAATAAGCAAGATTTGGGCTGTTTTGAAATTCAAAACAGCCTTTTTTTTAATTCAAATTTTATATGTCGGATAATCAACAAAATAAACCTGTCTATGCGATTTTATTTGCTATAAGTTTCGCACACCTATTAAATGATTTGTTACAAGCGGTAATTCCTTCGGTTTATCCGTTGTTAAAAGAAACCCATAATCTTACATTTGGACAAGTAGGTATGATTACTTTAATCTATCAGCTGGCGGCTTCTATCTTTCAACCTGTGGTGGGTTCCTATACCGATAAAAATCCTAGACCTTATTCTCAGATTTACGGTATGGCTTTTAGCTTCTTCGGGATTATTTTATTTGCCTATGCATGGTCGTATCCGATTATCTTACTCTCCGTATTTCTGATTGGTATTGGATCTTCTATATTTCATCCCGAGTCTTCTCGTGTAGCCTATATGGCTTCTGGAGGGAAACGAAGTTTAGCGCAGTCTATATTCCAGATTGGCGGAAATGCGGGAACAGCTTTAGCCCCTTTATTAATAGCCTATATGGTCTTACCTTATGGACAGCGTAATATCCTATGGTTTGCTTTATTTGCGATTTTAGCGAAGCTGGTATTATATTATATCGGGAAATGGTATAGTCAACATATAACATTAAAAAAATCGACAGAGAAAAAGGATATTTTAATTCCTGATCTTTCTGCCAGAAAGGTAACTTCGGCAGTTATTATCTTATTGCTATTAATTATTTCTAAATATTTCTATATCGCTTCTATTACAAACTACTTCCAGTTTTTTACGATGGAGAAATTTGGAATATCTGAAGTTCAGGCGCAGCTTTACCTTTTCTATTTCTTAATATCTGTTGCTGTAGGAACCTTATTAGGCGGTGTCTTTGGGGATCGTTTCGGAAGAAAATACGTGATTTGGTTTTCCGTATTAGGAGTGGCACCATTCGCATTAGCTCTGCCATATGTCAATCTGCAGTTGACCGGAATTTTAATTGTTATTATTGGATTGATTTTATCATCCGCATTTCCAGCAATTATCGTATATGCGCAAGAGCTATTACCTAAAAAGTTAGGAATGATCTCCGGTTTATTTTATGGATTTGCGTTTGGAATGGGGGGATTAGGATCTGCGATTTTAGGATGGCAAGCGGATCATACTTCTATAGATTATATCTATCTCTTATGTTCATACCTTCCTTTAATAGGGGTGATTGCTTATTTCCTCCCGGATTTAAAAAAGGTGAAATATATTTCATATCATCAGGATTAAAAGTATCAATAAGATAAAAAAACCTTCAGCCAGCTGAAGGTTTTTTTTATTTAATCGATAGGGCTATTATTTTAATTGCACGGCTTCAAGCCAGGCTTTTGCCATCAGTTGGGCGCCAGCTAAAGAGGTATGTATACCATCGCTGGTCCAATACGATCCCGGAGCTTTCTTTTCCGCTTCATCAAAAATCTGTTGATATGGAATTAAGATGGCACGGAATTCCTTGGCGATATCCCGTACAGCCTGTTGATAATCCGCAAATTCAGGAAACCAGGAATCATTTACGACCTGTACATTTTTAACAGCAAAGGGTTCTCCGAGCACTAATTTAATCTGTGGAAACTGGCTGACAGTAGACTGTATCAGATTTCTCAATTGATTTTTAAAATCTAAGGCTGAGCCTTTATAATGTCCATCTCTTTTATGCCAATAGTCATTTACGCCAATTAGAATGCTTAAAATATTGGGTTTTAAATCTATACAGTCTTCTTTCCAACGATTTTGAAGTTCGGGAACTTTATTGCCACTAATTCCTCGGTTATAGATTTGAATATTCTGGGAAGCGAATTGTTCCAAGAGCTTGGCTGCTACTAAATGTGCATATCCAGAGCCTAGGGCCGAGGTATCATTTGCATTTTTATTGGAGCGGTCTCTACCGGTATCCGTAATGGAGTCTCCTTGAAATAAAATGACGTCATTGCTATTGACGCCATTTTTATTGTTGGTTTTAGCCAAATTTGTTAAAAGAGTCTGCTGGTCGAATTGGGCTACAATTCCTGCCCCCAGGAGACTTTTTGTAATAAAAGATCTTCTGCTGTTGTTCATTTTAGGTTATTCTTGATTCCCCTAAATATATGAAATTAACAGTACTTCTCTATTCCTTGGATGATAATTTGACAGGCTTTTTCAATTTCTTCTGGGGTAATAGTCAGCGGAGGTGCTACGCGTAAGGCCGTTTCACAATGTAGGTACCAATCGATCATAACTTCATGCTGCGCACAGAATGTGGAGACCTGATAGACCTGATCAAAGTTCTCGACCTGAAGACACATCATCAGACCTAAACCTCGAATTTCTTTGATTTTAGGGTGCTCCAAGTATTTGCGGAATAAAGCGGCTTTATCCGCCACTTGCTCGACTAGATTTTCTTCTTGAATCACCTGTAGAGAAGCTAATGCTGCGGCACAACTCATGGGATGTCCACCGAAGGTCGTGATATGCCCTAACATGGGATTATCTTTAATCACATCCATCAGATGTTTTGGAGCGACAAAAGCACCTAGGGGCATTCCGCCACCGATTCCTTTGGCTAACATTAATATATCCGGTGCTATGCCAAAATGCTCGAAAGCAAATAACTTACCTGTACGTCCGAATCCAGTTTGAATTTCATCGAAGATTAATAAGGCGCCAACTTCATCGCAACGTTTTCTAACCGCTTGCATATACGCGAT
>DAIQRP010000024.1:2646-8229 GCA_036786125.1 Sphingobacterium sp. | reverse complement strand
ACTTAAAGCTCCTTGTGTACTTCCATGATAAGCTTTTCGAGCGGCAATAATCTGTCTTCTTCCAGTATATTTTTTAGCAATCTTCATGGAGCCTTCTACAGCTTCAGCGCCTGAATTGGTAAAGTATACAGAGCCAAAGCTCTCCGGTAATACGGCTAATAATTCCGTCGCCAATTGCACCTGTGGAGCTTGAACATATTCACCATATACAGTTACATGAAGATATTTGTCCATTTGATTTTGTAATGCTTCGAGGACTTTGGGATGTCTATGCCCGATATTACTTACATTAAATCCTGAAACAAGGTCCATATATTTTTCCCCATTAGGGCCATATAAATATACACCTTCTGCGCGTTCCACCTCTAAGAGACGAGGGGAGTTTGATGTCTGCGCGGTATTCATCAAGAACAATTCTCTATTACTTGCCATTTACATTTTTCATTAACTAAAAAAAAGAAGTCTTTCGGACTTCTTTTCTTAATTGTTTATCTTTTATTTCTTCGAGTTTGTAATTCTTTATACAATTTCTCTCTAAAATCTTGTTCTATTTCAAAAAATTCCGAAGCTCTAGAATTGCCTATAATTTTGCTGAATTTAGCTCTATATTCCTTTTTTAATTCTACTTCTTTCGCATCGTAGGCAATCACATCGGTATGTCCACGACTACTAAATCCTTTCGCAGTATTAGGGCTTTTATCTACTTTTGCTGAACGTAGGCTCCAAAGAGCTTTATTATATTCATTATATACAGGAAAAAACTGCTGGGCTTCTGCACTACTGAGATTTAATTCCTTCGTAATAAAAGCTACTTTTTCATTTTCAATAGCTTGAAAACGATCGTTCGTTTGCGCCTGTGTGGTTCCTAATGCTAAACATACCAAGCAGAAGGCAACCCATAAATTTTTAATTTTCAACATCTTTATAACATGTATTTAAGATAATCTTCAATTTCTTCCTCATGAACTTGAGTGCCAATTCCTGAAGGAGAAATTTCTAAATCATCGGCATATTTAGCAAAATAAATGATATCATTTGGATTGGAAGATGAAGCCAAGTAATTTATGATTTCTTGATCTGAAACTTCAGCTAAATCAACAGATTCCGTAGAGCTTGCTGCGGTATTGGATTTCAATCCCCAAAAAGCGGATAAGCCTAAAACCAGCGCTATAGAAGCTGCAGCAGCATAACGCGTCCATGCAAAGCCTTTATTCATTTGGATGACAGGCTTATCTTTCTGTATGGCTGGCTTATCTGTATGTACAGCTGTCAGTATTTGAGCGGATAAGGTATGGAAGTATTCCTGAGGAACAGTAAATCCAGTTTCCTGAATCTGCTCACGTAATTTCTCTTCAGCGACTTTCCCAAGAATCTGATCTTCTAAGGAGTCAAAGTATCCTTCAGGCACCGAGTTTCCGAAATGTGGGTTTACTTCTAAAGTGTCTAAATGAATTTGTGAACAGATTTGATCTTCCAGCTCAGTAAAATAATCTTTAGGCACCTCAAAAGGATTTACACGCAATGATTCTGGCAAGTTATCGGTGTCCAAGTGTTCATTATTTGTGTTATTTTCCTTCATAATAAAAGTATAGAGTGTTTTTATCTTAAAAGGTTTAATCGTGATCGTTAAAAAATGTTTCTATTTTTTTAACGGCCAAGTGGTAAGAAGCTTTTAAGGCACCTACACTTGTCCCTAGAATTTCAGATATTTCATCATACTTTAAATCATCAAAATACTTCATATTAAAAACAAGACGTTGTTTTTCGGGAAGTGTTAATAAAGCTTCCTGAAGCTTTTGCTGAGCACGGTCTCCATTAAAATAACTGCTATCAGCTAAGGAGTCCGCTAAATAAGCAGATGTATCGTCGTCCAACGATACATTCTGCTTTAATTTTTTCTTATTTAAGAAAGTAATACATTCATTTGTTGCAATACGGTAAAGCCAAGTATACAGCTGAGAATCTGCTCTAAAATTAGCGAGGTTTCGCCAAACTTTAATAAAGATATCCTGTACGACATCATCCGCATCATCATGATTTAATATCATGCGACGAACATGCCAATATATTTTTTGCTGATACTTATTTAATAACAATTTAAATGCCTCTTCCCGAGTACGTTCATCGGCAAATTTTTCTATTATTAAGGCGTCTTCCATATAATGCGTTAAGGAATTATTTTCTGCTAATTACTTTTTGTGCAGCAGCAACAATTGCAGCAGCATTTAAGCCATATTTTTCCATCAATTGAGCTGGAGTACCTGACTCTCCGAAACTGTCATCTACAGCGACAAATTCCTGAGGTGAAGGTAGGTTTGTTGCTAAAACTTGAGCCACAGAATCACCTAAACCTCCTAAGCGGTTATGTTCTTCTGCCGTAACGACACATCCTGTTTTCTGTACTGAAGCTAAGATCGCTTGTACATCTAAAGGTTTAATCGTATGGATATTGATAATCTCGGCATCGATACCTAAAGCCTCCAATTGCTCTCCTGCTTGAATAGCCTCCCAAACTAAGTGACCTGTAGCAATAATAGTTACATCAGCACCTTCATTTAATAAAACAGCTTTACCAATTTCGAAAGTTTGATCTGCAGGTGTGAAGTTAGGAACTACAGGACGTCCGAAACGTAAGTATACTGGACCATCATGTTTTGCAGCAGCAATCGTAGCCGCCTTAGTTTGATTAAAGTCACATGGATTGATAACTGTCATTCCAGGTAACATTTTCATTAAACCGATATCTTCTAAAATTTGGTGTGTAGCACCATCTTCTCCTAATGTTAAACCCGCATGTGAAGCTGCAATTTTTACATTTTTGTTGGAATATGCAATGGATTGACGAATCTGATCGTATACACGGCCTGTAGAGAAATTCGCAAATGTTCCTGTGAAAGGAACTTTACCGCCAATAGTTAAACCTGCAGCAATACCCATCATATTTGCTTCAGCAATACCAATTTGGAAAAATCGCTCAGGAAATTCATTAATAAAGTCGTTCATCTTCAATGAACCGATTAAATCAGCACATAAAGCAACTACATTTTCGTCTTGCTTTCCGGCTTCTAATAAACCAGCACCGAAACCTGAACGTGTATCTTTTGATTCTGTGAATGTATATTTTTTCATTATCGTATTAATAATCTCCTAAAGTCTCTGTTAATTGATTTAATGCAGATGCTAACTGATCATTATTAGGAGCAACACCATGCCATTTATGAGAACCCATCATAAAGTCTACTCCATTACCCATCTCGGTATGCATTAAGATGATCACTGGTCTACCTTTTCCTGTACGAGATTTTGCTTCTGCAAGACCTGCAACTACAGATGCCATGTCATTACCTTTAGCAATTTCCATTACATCCCAGCCGAAAGCTTCCCATTTCGCTCTTAAATCTCCTAATGATAATACCTGATCAGTAGAACCATCGATTTGAGCTTTATTATAATCTACTGTAGCAATTAAGTTGTCAACTTTATTATGTGGAGCATACATTGCAGCTTCCCAAACTTGACCTTCTTGTAACTCACCATCACCCATTAAAACATAAACAAGGTTATTGTCTTTGTTTAATTTTTTCGCTTGAGCAGCACCGATAGCAGCTGAAAGACCTTGACCTAAAGAACCTGAAGCAATACGAATTCCTGGAAGGTGTTCGTGTGTAGTAGGGTGACCTTGAAGTCTGGAGTTAATCTTTCTGAAAGTTGCTAATTCGCTAACTTCAAAATAACCTGCACGCGCTAATGTGGAATAGAAAACTGGTGAAATGTGGCCATTGGAAAGGAAGAATAAATCTTCACCTACACCATTCATGTCGAAGCCTTCTTTGCGGTTCATGGCATTGAAATAAAGCGCCACAAAATAATCTGCACAACCCAATGACCCTCCTGGGTGACCAGATTGACAAGCATGCACCATACGTACGATGTCACGTCTTACTTGTGAAGCGGTTTGTTCTAGTTTGTTGATATCTGCACTCATTTTTTTATGTTAATTCATAATTTTGCACTAAAGTTAGTGATTTTAAATAGAGTAAGCCCTAAAAAAAGTGAATTTCCTAGTCCTAGAAGATATCATCAAATCTTTTGTAGGATCAGAGTCTATTTTGCTCTTCGGTATTCGAGATCGTAGCTTTTTTCTTTAAGGATTGATTTCCGAAATTATAGCGTAAAGTGATGGAAAATTTTTGGGAATCACTATAATCCTTAAAGTAACTGTTCTGATTCGCATAATTTGTGCTTACGGTATTTCCCTCCTGTCTAAATAGATCATTGATATATATGGAGGCCTCTAATTTTTTATGCGCAAATTTCCGATTCATAAGTATATATGCACTGGCAAATGAGGATATACTAAAAGACCCTTGAATTGTCGGAGAGTAATGGTAATAGCCCGCTTCTAAGGTCCACTCACTCGATGGATTTAAGGTATAGGTACTGCTGATTTGACCATAATAGGAATATACATGGTTGCTGTAAAATAACTGGTCCGGGCCCTGAAAATTGTCTAGGGCATATTCCAAAAATGCATTTGCATTCCAGGTCCAAGCCTTGCTGATGGAAAAGGATTTACTAAGATCAACTCCTGCCGATTCGGACTTCTTGATATTCGTATATTGAAAGACCAAACTCTTGGTTTCAAAATCTTGATAAGAAATTTCCATAGATGGTAGATGTCGATAGCGGTAGTATATCTGTGTTATCCAACCGCCCTTATGGTAAGTTAAATTTAAATTATGAATAATGCTGGCCTGCAGCTTGGGATCCCCATGAAAGTAGGAAAACATATTATAGTAACTTTTTGCAGGGTTTAGCCAGGAATAGGAGGGGCGGCTGATGCGCTTTCCATAGCTGAATCCTATCTGATCTGCGCTATTGATTTGATATAAGGCATAGAAGGTAGGAAACAGGGATAGATACTGACTCTTATGCGTACTATAAGGTTCGGAAACCCTTCCCGAAAGGTCTGTATATTCTGCACGCAAACCTGCTTTTAAATCAAATTTTTGAATTTTATAGTTGACAGTAGCATATGCAGCAGCATTCTGTTCTCTATAGTGGAATATACTACTCTTGTCGGGGCGAGGTTGAAGTTCTGCTAATTCGTTGTCCTGGAAGTCCAGTCCATAACTTCCATCGATATAAGCATATTTGGCTCCGCTTTCTAATTTCCATTTATCCTGTTGGTAAGAATAATCTACTTGTGAGGAAAAGAGACTGGTCTGATTGCTGTTTTGAGAGATGAATAAGCGCTCCTGGGGGTCTTCATTTTTGAAATTTAAAAAAGTATGAACCTTTTGAAAATGTGTATTCTGATTTTTAGTGAAGTAATTGGTCCATGAAAATTGCATGTTATCTTTTTTATTTTTAGCGAGCTTAAGGTATAAGGCCATATGCTCTGCGCTTCTATGATGGTCATTTAGAGTTAAATAATTCGATTCTATTTCCTGACTGGAATTGGTGATTATAGTCGGCACCCGGTAGATGCCTCGAGAATTAGGTCTATAATATCCATTTAAGCCCAAACTCAGCGTCAGACTGCTATCGATGGCATAATCGGCTAAGAGATTATAGGAATTT
>DAIQRP010000024.1:947-2636 GCA_036786125.1 Sphingobacterium sp. | reverse complement strand
TTGATTGGTGCTTTTATCTTTTCGAAACATGGCTGAAGTCCATGTCGTCTGATCCTCCTCATAATAGACTACATCGGTACTATTTCTCATATATGTTCCATTAGCAAAGTTATAGCTGCCTACGAAATTTAATTTTTCGGATTTATAATAATTACTGAGTGCAGCTACAGATTTGGCATATTGACTTTGTTCATATTTAGCACTTAGGATCCCTCGGTATCCTAAGAGCGTACTTTGTTTCATTTTTATATTGATAACTGCTCCTCCAGCAGCTTCATAATTAGCTGGTGGATTATGAATGACTTCAATAGTTTTAATATCTACACCGGGAGTATTTTCGAGTAGATTTTTTAAATCTTCTCCTGACATATGGACGAGTTTGTCATTTATGGTCACCACTACAGCTTGGCTTCCTTGAATTTTAAGGTTATTATTTTGGGCATTTACACTTGGTGTGCGTTTTAAAATCTCCCAAGCATTTAAGGCGCTGAGCTGACTGCGTTCCACATGATATTCCAGACGGTCTACTTTGGCTGTTAACACAGGTTTAGCAGCTGTAATATGCACTTCCTCCAATTGCTTTATGGACGTCTTTAAGGTTATGTATAGCGGAGTTCTTAAAGTATCTATATGATAGGATTGTATATAAGGCTCGTAACCTAAAGCCTGAATCCTCAGGCTAAAAATAGGCGATTTAGGTTTCGGAAAATAGAACATGCCCTGATTATTACTCGGAATTTGCGCTATGAGGCTATCTTCCTCGGATACCATTTGAACCGTTATACCAGCTAAAGGCTCGGATTGTTGATTTCTAATATATCCTTCAATTTTAGCTTGCTGTGCCCATGCTATTTGCGGAAGTAGAATAATGAAGAGTAAATATTTCATATATTTTAATTTCTACAAAAATGCCTATAAAGAGCTTAGCTATCAGTTAATGAACGGTTAATGCTAGGTTAATCATCTTTTTAAAGAAAACTATAGATTATATTTGAATTATGAGATTGAAGTTTTCCTATTTAATCATCTTATTTGTGCTACTTTTTGTAGCCTTATTGGGTATTCAACTTTATTTTTTTAAAAATGCTTATGATTTAAAAAAAAATACGCACAATAGATTTGTGCAAGATAAAATTTTTGACTTGGAGGCGAATTTGCCCTATTTCAAAGAAGATTCCCATGATGATATCGAGGTGACTAATATTTTAAATTTTCAAAAAGGTAAGATTACAAAAGAGCAATTTCGTGATTTATATATCCTCAGAGCAAAGAAAGTAGAACCTCAATTAACGCAATTTATAGACAGTATATTCGCCCCATATGGTTTTCATGTTGCTATCAAAAAGGAAATTACCAGTATATATTCACGCATTAACGATAGCCTTATTCTAAATGAACCTCTTTTACTTTATTATACCAAAGATCAGGTTGTAAATAAAAAAGTGGCCAACCATTCTCGATGGGAGACCTCTTCCTCTTCGAGTATTATAGAAACATCCAATAAAAAAAGAGCTGAAAATTATAAGTTTTATATTGACAGTGAGCGTTCTTTTGAAATCTTAAATCTCCGAAGCATTATTTTTAAGGAGCTGGCTTTATTATTTAGCTCCTCCTTGATTATTCTTATTGCTGTACTCTGTATCTATTACCTCACATATCGTAATTATATCGCACAAAATAGAAAAATTC
>DAIQRP010000024.1:0-937 GCA_036786125.1 Sphingobacterium sp. | reverse complement strand
GTATAATATGGTCGATATTATTTCCCATGAATTTAAAACGCCGATTGCCACTTTAAAAATAGCGAGCAAAAATCTTCAAAAGGAACCCTCTGAAGCGATGTTCTTAGTCGTAGATAGACAGATAAAGCGCTTGGAGCATATCCTAGATTCTGTTGATATCGAACAGCAACACACCGTCCCACAGCAGTCCGATGCCAAGGATATAGAAATGATCATATCAGATTTTTTAAAGGCTTATCCAGCTATTAAACATCATTTAAGCATCCAAATTACAGAGCCCTTGCGGATTAGTATCACCGATCTGCAATCTATTATTTTAAATTTGATGGGAAATGCGATAAAATATAAGGCTACTGAGATCAGTAGTCATTTTGAGCTTCAAGGAGATAATTTCTACTGTTGGATTAAAGATAATGGAATGGGCATAGAGCAGAAGTATCATCTTAGTATTTTTGATAAATTCTTTAGAATACAAGCTCAGAATAGATATGAAACTTCCGGATTAGGATTGGGTTTATATATTGTACAACAGATTGTACAGCAGTATCAGGGCTCGATTTATGTCGAAAGTGAAATTGGGCAAGGAGCAACCTTTTATATTACATTAAAGCATGGTAGATAAGCTTTTATTAGTAGAAGATGACTTAGATTTCGGAACCAGCTTAGCGCAGTATCTGAACTTATCGGGTTTTGAGGTGCAGTGGATTTCAGATCCTGCCATTCTGTTGGCAGAGCCGGAGGCTTACCTAAAGGTAGATTTAGCAATTTTAGATATTATGATGCCCACGATGGATGGCTACCAGGTAGCTCAGGAGTTATGGAAATATAGACCCCAGCTGCCCTTATTATTTCTGACGGCAAAAAATCAAAAAATTGATCGGCTAATGGGCTTAAAATTAGGGGCAGATGATTATATCGCTAAGCCCTGTGATCCTGA
>DAIQRP010000218.1:0-2814 GCA_036786125.1 Sphingobacterium sp. | reverse complement strand
CTTCCATAGTCTCTGAAACAGGGGTTTCTTCATTATCGTAATGAATTTGATAGAGATCGATATAGTCTGTTTTTAAACGTTTTAGAGAGAATTCCACTTCTCGGATTATTTCTGCTTGGCTGACATTCGCCGTATTTCGAGTTTTTGTTTTTCCGCCAACCTTAGTGGCAATGATATAATCGGATCGCTTTCCAGTTCGTTGAATCCAGTTGCCAATGATGGTTTCCGATTCCAAACCTGTGGCTGTAGGTACCCATCTGGGATAATTATTGGACGTGTCAATCATATTGAAACCCCGATCAATAAACTCATCCAAGATGCGAAAGGAGGCATCTTGATTTAAAGTCCATCCAAATACATTGCCTCCAAAAATTAGGGGAGCTGTAAATAAGTCTGTCTGTCCGAATTGCTTTTTAACCATATGTAAATATAGGTTTTTTAAAGACCAGCTCGAGGCCTTTGCTTTAATATACTATTGATACTCCCAAATAGAATGATACCCTTGTTGCTGTTCAGCATACTGTATCATATCTGAATAAAAAGAATTTTTAGAAATGGTGCTAGAGTCTCCAATCAGGATAACATGTTGTTTCGCACGTGTTATAGCAACATTCATACGTCGAAGTTCAGCAAGGAAACCGATTTCTTGCCTATCATTCGCTCGCGTAAGGCTGATTATTATGATATCTTTTTCTTGTCCTTGAAAACTATCTATGGTATTGACCTGAATTGCCGAAAGATAAGGCTGTAGCTCCGCTCTTTCTTGGACTAAGGTCTGTAGATATTGCACTTGCTTTCGATATGGAGATATTAAGCCGATGCTTGGAAAATCCTGCTTAGCATCCATTTTCAAACATATCTGAACGAGATACTCGATAGCAAACTGTGCCTCTTCTTCATTATAGATAGCCGTTTCTACTACCGTTTCTTCGAATCCCGTTCCCGCACAATCGATAAATTGAAATGCTGCTCCATCGATTAGCGCTTGTCGTTCCGAGATCCCCGGGTGGGCTAGTAGTTTATTATGATAAAATTCTTGAGAAGGAAATTTCATAATTTCTTCGTGCATACGATATTGCTCTTGTAGTAAAATTACCCGGGATGGATATTTTTCGACTAACTTTTCCAATAGCGTTTTACTGAGCTTTTGAGCGTCGGATCCTGGAGATTTTATAGTAGGAGGGAGTTGCATATGATCTCCTGCTAATACTAATCTTTCTCCTTTTAATATAGGAATCCAGCAGGCCGGTTCTAAGGCTTGTCCTGCTTCATCTATAAAAACCGTATGATACTGTCTATTTTTTACTTGAAAATGGTTAGCGCCGACACATGTGGCTGTAATGACTTGGGCCTGGTCGAGTACTTTTTTTATTAAAAAATCTTGAATTTGTTCTACCTGAGCTATAACACGTCTGGCTTCGGTAAATAAGGCTTTCCGCTGCTCTCGTTCAGCTTTTCCAAAGGAGCGTTTATACTTATGCGCCATATCCGTATATGCTGCGGCTTGTTTTTTAAGTTTCTTTATATCTTTTATTTCTGGTTGAAGAGCTATTTTGCCATCTAAAGTTAATTCCTGAAGATGCGCTGAAACTTTTACGGGATTTCCAATCCGCAGAACCTGTAGACCCAGCTCATCTAATCGTTCGGTAAGCAGATCTACTGCGGTATTACTTGGAGCGACTACGAGCAGCTGTTGTTGTTCTTGCTTCCACAATGCTGCAATAGCTTGCACTAAGGTGGTTGTTTTTCCTGTTCCAGGAGGACCGTGTACAATACTGATATCCGAAGATTGAAGAATCTCGGAAATGGCTTTATTTTGATAAGGATTTAAATCCGGAAAGGAAGTCTGTACAGAATCAGCTGTAGGAGGCAAAGCAAGTTGTCCACTTAATAGTTTGATTAGGGGATGAGTTACTTTTGTCGCTTGGTTTAAAGCACTGAACATCTCTTTATATGAGTTTTCGTCAAAGAGTAGGTCCACACCTAGTTTACCATTTCTACTCCAATCGGGGAGTTCATCCAGGCGAAATGATATTTTCATCAGTTTCTGATTGACAAATGCAATTGTTCCTTGAATACGGTCAGTTTCTGCATTTAGATTTGAAAACAAAGATACGGGCATTCCAAATCGGAATTGATGCGGCTCTTCAAGAAAGGAGTTACGTTGTATATGTATGGTCAGATAATCGCCCATGCCAATTTCCGAATCTACGATACTAATCGGATACCAGGAAATGCCGCGATTTCTACGTTCGCTGGTAGATGCTCGGCTTAATGTTTCTTGATACTGGCTGCGATCGAATGTCTGCTCTTGTTCTAAGCTTATTTTTAATTGATCAAAATATGTTGCTACCTCACTCATAATGCAAGATTAACAAAAGTTTTTTTAATTGTCATTCCTTTTTAATTCGCGCTTTTAATTCGCGCTGCTTTTCTATTAAATAGATACGTATGAGATCTAGCGGCAGTTAAAGATAGGAGTTTAGATATATATTTATCTATTTAAGCCAATTATTTTTGCGCTGTGAATTTATAACACAAGTGTTCAGTTGATTAATAAAAATTGATTAAAATCTCTTGTTTTGTATAGTGAAAAGTTTCTACCTTTGCACCACTCCGCAAGGGAGGAACGGTTTAGAGATTGACAAGTGATGTGGTTTTGTAGTGTTGTGTCCTTCTCTAAATTTTGATTTTTTTATTGCTAAACAATATTTTTCAAATAAAGTTTGGAAGTTTAAAAAAGATTCCTACCTTTGCAGTCCCAACGGAAACGAAGGGTTTAACATCGCAAGGATGTTAAGAATAAAAAAGCAA
>DAIQRP010000023.1:30461-31249 GCA_036786125.1 Sphingobacterium sp. | reverse complement strand
CGTGAGGAAGTTGTTAATGCCATCTCTGAGTTAGGTTTCGAAAAACCTTCTCCTATTCAGGAAAAAGCCATTCCTGTATTATTGACTGGTAACGACGATTTTGTCGGATTAGCCCAAACCGGCACTGGTAAAACAGCAGCATTTGGCCTGCCATTATTAGAACAGTTAGACTTTTCTCAAAAACATCCACAAGCATTGGTATTATGTCCAACTCGTGAGTTATGTTTACAAATTGCTAAAGATTTAGAAAGATTCGCAAAATACGTTGACAACGTTCATGTTGTTGCGGTTTATGGTGGAGCTAATATTAGCGATCAATTACGCCAAATTCGTAGAGGTGTACAAATTGTAGTTGCGACTCCGGGTCGTATGTTAGATATCATTGGAAGAAATGCAATTGATTTCTCCAAGGTAAAATATGTCGTTTTAGATGAAGCGGATGAAATGTTAAATATGGGCTTCCAAGAAGACATAAATAATATTTTATCAAATACTCCAGATGAGAAGAAAACCTGGTTATTTTCAGCTACTATGCCAGCAGAAGTACGTCGTATTGCGAAAAACTATATGACTAATCCTGTGGAGTTAACTGTAGGTACGAAAAACACTGGTAATGCAAACATTGAGCATCATTATTACCTAATTAAAGGTAGAGAGAAGTATGCCGCATTTAAACGTATCGTAGATTCTAATCCAGATATCTTTGGTATTGTTTTTTGTCGTACAAAAATTGAAACTCAAGAAATTGCAGAATCATTAATTAAAGACGGTTATAACGCAGATGCTTT
>DAIQRP010000023.1:21875-30451 GCA_036786125.1 Sphingobacterium sp. | reverse complement strand
ATCGACGTAAATGACGTAACACACGTTATTAACTTCTCTTTACCTGATGAAATTGAAAACTATACTCACCGTTCAGGCCGTACAGCTCGTGCAGGTAAGACAGGTATTTCATTATCATTAGTGAATGCTAAAGAATTAAACAAAATTCGTCAGATCGAAAAAGTTATTGGTAAATCATTTGACCGTAAACAAGTTCCTCAAGGTGTTGAAGTTTGTGAAAAACAACTTTTAGCAATCGTGAAGAAAGTAGAAAACGTTCAAGTTAACGAAGATCAAATCAATCCTTTCTTACCACAAATTATGGAAGGTTTTGAAGCGATGACTAAAGAGGAAATCATCAAAAGATTTGCTTCTTTAGAATTCAATAAGTTCTTAGAATATTACCAAAACGCACCAGATTTAAATATCGATGCACGTGATAATGGACGTTCAGACCGTAATGGTAATACGGAAGACCGTTTCAAACGTGGAGGTTCTAAATCAGGTTACACGCGTTTATTTATGAACTTAGGTTCTGTAGATGAATTCTCTCGTGGAGATATGTTAGGTTATATCTGTAATACTGCAAAAATTTCTGGTAAATCGATTGGTAAAATTGATTTAAAAGGAGTTTATACATTCTTTGAAGTAGAGGATGATGCTGTAGAGAAAGTATTCTCAGGATTTAACGGAGCTGATTTCAATGGACGTAATGTACGCATTGAAGTTTCTGGAGGCGAAGGACGCAGTGAAGGTGGCCGTAGTGGTCGTCCTCGTGGTGGTTCTGGCGAGCGTAGAAGCGGTGGCGGCGGTTATTCTGGTAACAGAAACGGTGGCGAACGTAGAAGCGGTGGCGGCGGCGAAAGAAGAAGTTTCGGCGGTGGCGAAAGAAGAGAACGCAGAGAAGGTGGTAATGCTGGTGGTGGTTTCAGAGACTTTTCTGGTAAAAGACCTGAATCTAAAAGCCGTTATTAATCCAACTTAACTTTATACAAAAAGCTCAATCTTAAGATTGAGCTTTTTTTCGTTTTAAGGAATTCGGATAATACCTATGTTTTGTGGCATTATTCACAAGTAAGGCAATTCCTAACAAAATCAAACAACCTGATAAAACGGGAGACAGTATATACCAATATCCGAGTTCATAAATCTTCGTTCCTCCAGTTACTGCAATTAAGGCTGTGGCCCCTCCGGGAGGATGCAAGGTCTTGGTCATCTGCATCGCAATAATGGAAAGCGCTACAGCAAATGGTGCTGTCAACCATATAATATCAGGTAAGAGCTGACCTACGGTTACCCCGACTATAGCAGAGACGAGATGCCCTCCAATAAAATTTCGAGGTTGAGCTAAGGGACTTTGAATCGCCCCATATATTAAGACCGAAGAAGCTCCAAATGATCCAATTAAAAATACATTTTCCAAAGACGGGAGATATAGACTCTGTATAAAAGCAATAATTCCAATACCTAAAAATGCCCCTAAGAAAGACCAGAAATGTTCCTTCTTATTAATTAATGTTTCCCGATATATCACATATTTAGAAACCCGATACCCTCTTCTTAATTTCGAATTTTTCATCATAAAAAAGGCTACTCCTTTTCAGAAATAGCCTATAATATATATATTTAATACAATCTATTTAATGGTTGTGCGTTGACGAATTGCTTCGTACAATACTATACCCGCAGAAACAGAAACATTTAAAGAACCAATTTCACCAAACATAGGAATTTTAGCCAGGTGGTCTGCAATACGAATTAAATCGTCCGATACACCCACATCTTCTGCTCCCATAATAATAGCGGTAGGTCCAGAATAATCTACATCATGTCTACATACAGGAATTTTATATAATGCGCCAGCAGATGTTTTAATGGCATCAGGATTAATCTCTGCCGATCCTTTTTTGGGAACGATAATGGCATGAACTCCTGAACATTCCGCGGTACGAGCAATGGCACCCAAATTACGTACATCAGTCACTCCATCTAAAATTAAGAATAATGGAGTCTCCCCTTTTTCGTAAATGGCAGGGACTAAATCCTCCACTTTATGATAGGTAATTGGTGAGATCACCGCGATTACCCCTTGATGGTTCTTGCGCGTAATACGATTTAACTTTTCAATAGGCACTTGTTGAAAGCTAATTTCATGTTCTTTTAGTAATGCTTTCAGCTCTAAAAATAAAGAGCCCCCCAAACCACGTTGAACAAATAAGGATTCAATCTCTTTACCAGAGTCGATAGCTTCAATAACAGCTCTAATACCAAAAACCATTTGATTGGTTTCTCGAGGTGCTGATCTATTATCGTGTCTTTGAAAATTCTGCATGCTTTTGTAAAATATAATACATACGAAAGTATATCGTATGCTAAAAAGTTTGTAAAGATACGAAAAATAAGACTAAGTTAAACCCAAGTTAAAGGTCTTTCTCAAATCTTCTAATAAAGGATTTTTCTTAACCATAGCCTGATATTTCTCTAAAGAAGTATAGGGCTTATGCTGGACCTCATGATCACTTTGTACGCCTCGAATATCCAAGGAGAAATTACGTAACTGAACACGCAAGATATTTAATAAATCAATTTTTGAACTCTGCAGTACATCCATTAAAGTGAGGTTTCCGACTTCAATTTCAATAATATTCCCCGCTAATAATTTAGGTTCAAAAGTCGTCATAACCGTATATAAATTAATGCGACTTTCCTTCTTTTGAACTTCAGCCAGATCTTTCCAAGCTTTTAAAAATTGATCTTCAGTAACCTCTTCAAATTCAGATCCCCGAACTAATTCTGGAGCATCATCGGCATCGGCCTCTTTCTGATCGACTAAAATTGTATTTAAATTTGGAATTGTACTACTTATTTTAGACTTTCCCCATCCTCCGGATTTAGCACGTGGAGGTTCTACAATAGGTGCCGCAGCAGCTGCAGGTTTGGATGCTGGAATATCTGCCGGAGCTTCAACAGCAGTCCTTAGGGTTGCATTAGGGAGTTTTTTTTTTTGTGCTTCTGCAGAAACTGGAAGACTTGGAAGGCCTTGAACACTCAGTTGTATTGCTGCAGCTATATGGCACATCTTTAAGAGTGCCAGCTCCACTTGCAAGCGTTGATTTTTACTTGTTTTATAATTAATCTCACATTGATTAGCAATATTCAATGCCGAAAGTAATAAGCCTGTGGACGAATTACTCGCCTGTTGACCATATTTCACTTTAATTGTTTCGGAAACTTCTAACAGTTTTAATGTGGATGATTCCTTCGCAACTAATAGATTTCGAAAATGAGAAGCTAGTCCTCCAATAAAGTGATTACCATCGAAACCCTGATTTAATATCTGATCAAATATAAGCAAAGCTTGAGCCGCATTCTCTTGTAGAATCGCATCCGTCAACTTGAAATAATAATCGTAATCTAAAATATTTAAATTATCGATTACTGCTTGATAAGAAATATGCTTATTCGAAAAACTTACAATCTGATCAAACATGGATAGCGCATCACGTAATCCACCATCGGCCTTTTGCGCAATAAGATGTAATCCATCTACATCATATTGTATACCTTCTACCTGAGCAATATGTGCTAAATGATTAGCCATATCTTCTACACGAATTCGATTGAAATCGAAAATTTGACAACGAGATAAAATGGTAGGTAGAATTTTATGCTTTTCCGTAGTCGCTAATATAAAAATAGCATAGGAAGGAGGTTCTTCTAAGGTTTTTAAAAATGCATTAAAAGCCTGCTGAGAAAGCATATGCACCTCATCAATAATATAAATTTTATATTTCCCTGTCTGTGGAGGGATGCGCACTTGCTCGATTAAATTACGAATATCATCTACCGAGTTATTTGAAGCAGCATCTAATTCATGAATGCTAAAGGAATTTCCATTTTGAAATGACTGACAACTGCCACAAGTTCCACAAGCTTCGGTACTTGCGCTAAGTTGCTCACAGTTGATGGTTTTAGCTAGTATACGTGCACAAGTTGTCTTACCCACACCACGAGGACCACAAAATAAAAATGCTTGAGCCAGTTGATGGTTATGTATCGCATTTTTAAGCGTTCCTGTAATATGTTGCTGACCAACTACTGTATCGAAGGTAGCAGGACGGTATTTTCGTGCCGAAACAATAAAATTATCCATTGCACGAAGATACGGAAATTTATACCAAAAATTAAGATAAAAAAATCGGAACACAGAGCATACACTCGATCAGAACAAAGCTTTGGATAGACATAAATTCCATGTACTTTTTAAAGCATAAATTTAAACCCACAGGCATCCCTAAAACGGGAAATTAATTTTTATAAAAAAAATAGATAGGTCTATCTATTTTTATTATATCTTTGTAAAAAAAAGATGATTCGTAAAAATAGTGTAAAGGAACGTATCCTGGAGACAGCCTCTCGTTTGTTTTATCAACAGGGATTTAATAGTACCGGGATAAACCAAATTATTGCTGAAGCAGAGATTGCTATAGGCTCCTTATACAAACATTATGCCTCCAAAAATGAACTGCTCTATCATTACCTCGAAGCACAAGAAAAACAGTATTTCAAAAATCTCGATCAGGAACTAAATCAAGAATCAGATGCGGTTTCAAAACTTCTTAAGCTGATCGATTATCGCATACAGCTCCAAAAAGAGGAGAATTGCTTAGGCTGTCATTTTATTAAAATTCATGCAGAGGTCGGCAGGCAAGATGAAAAGCTCAATCAAATTGTCCGCGCACATAAGCAAAAACAACGCTTATATCTGCAGACGATCCTCGATGAAATTAGCCAAAATCAAGCTATTCCGTTGGAAAAAGTATATCTGCTTCATAGCCTTTGGTTTATGTTGGAAGGCGCTGTGGTATCCTGTAGTATACATGGAAATACCAAGGACTTAGAAGCCGTAAAACAAATCGTTCTTCAAGTATTCTAATTTTTTTTACTTAAAATAGATAGACCACTCTATATATTATGAAAAATAAAAAACATCTTGCTCTGCTGATCTTATTGCTTGGACAGTTATTGACTATATTGGATATATTCATTGTTAATATTGCCATTCCAACGATACAAGAGGATCTGTCGGCAAGTTCAAGTTCCATACAACTGCTTGTCAGTATGTATATGATTGGCTTCGCTTCCTTCTTAATTATTGGCGGAAAAGCTGGAGACCATTATGGCCGAAAAAATATATATATATTAGGCCTTTTCCTGTTTATGATCAGTTCGGCCTGCTGTGGTTTTGCAGCTTCCATTCATCAACTTATAGCCCTCCGATTTCTTCAAGGCATTAGTGCAGCTTTTATGTCTCCTCAAGTATTATCCTATATACAGGAACTATTTACCGAGCATCAGGAACGGACCTATGCCATTGGATGGTACGGTATTACCATAGGCCTGGGCACTATGTTAGGTCAATTTTTGGGGGGCTTTCTGCTGACATTGGAACCGATAATTATCCAGGAATCCTGGAGATATATATTTTTGGTTAATATTCCTATTTGTGCGCTAACCATCATCGCTGCCCTGCCCTACTTGGCCGCATCCAAAGAACGCAGTTCTCAAAAGATGGATTATCTGAGTGCAAGCATTCTAAGTTTAGGACTGATTGCATTGGTTTTTATGTTAACTATCGGACTGGAACAGGAAAGGTATCTCTTATTTTTATTAGGCGCCTTATCCGTAGTGTTACTGAGCATATTTGTATTACGGCAAAAGGAAAGACAAAATAAAGGATGGGACCCTTTGCTTAATTTGCATTTATTTAAGCATAAAAATTTTAATATTTCCCTAATTGCCGTTTCCCTATTTATGTTTATGTTAGATGCCTACTTCTTTGTATTAGCCATCTATTTACAAGATGCCGTAAAGCTCCCTCCTATGCAGGCCGGATACTTTATTGTGTTTCAAGGTATAGGCTTTATACTAGCCTCCTTAGTCGCTGCCCGACTTATATTATATTATGGAAAAAGCATCTTAATTGTCGGAGTCTTTGCCATTATCGGAGCATTAATCGCACAGGCCTTTTTATTTCAATACGCGGAAATGGGCATACCTGCCTATATGGTCATGGTCCTACATGGTGCCGGAGTTGCCTTGGTCCTGCCTTCATTTGCCAATATTGCTTTAAAAGGATTGCCTGAAGATCTGATGGCGAATGCATCTGGCTTATATTCGACGGTACAGCAATTATTTGGAGCCTTAGGAATTGCATGTACCGGAGGACTATTTTACCTGATATTAAATAAAAACAATCATTTAATAGCTTATAATAAAGCATTTTCATATGCTACAAGCGTACATATAGTCTGCCTCTTATCTGTATTCCTACTATTATTTTTATTACCTTCATCTCTACTTCCTAAAAAAAAGAACAGTTAAAATCCGAGAGTAGATAGCAGTGCAGATTAAGTATACCAAAAATTTTCAAAGCCTGAAGGTGATGGATATATATTTTAAATTTGGATAGAAGCATATGTAAAGGGCATAGGCCTTAACCTATACCCTTAAGGTAGACTATTCAAAACTTTTATAGCGGAAAATCTCTGAGTTCAGAGTTAGTATGAACTTGAAAAATTTAATAATTAGGTCGCTTATTTCTTTTCATTAAAATACTGAGAATCAAATCCTTTATTTAACCCAATCATAAATTTATTTAATAAAATCTTACAAACTGTAAATAAAAAGAATAAAACCACAAAAGAAAATACTTCTAATCATCAATAAATTGTAATCTTATTTCATCATAGTATAAAACAAAGTATATTCCTATTAACTTTATATAAAGAGAAGATAAAGATATGGTTAAGATAAATCGCATCTATGCAGTTTGTATGCTTATCCTGATACTTTTTATACCTATAAAAAGTATCGGACAGATATCTTATACCCTAGATTTTTACGAGCATGATTTCGAACTGACTTACGATTCTACGATTCAAATTCCTTTTGACAAGGAATTAAGTCAGATGCATATCCAAGACTTTTATACATCTTTAAATCAATCAGCTATCACTCCGGTTATTTCCGCCTTATCAGCATACCAAAAAACATATGCTTTAAACGATTGGATGTTATATCAAATCGTTCGAAAAGTAGCGGAGAAAATAAGTCCAAAATCAAGTAATTATAGCAGATACACACTTTATAAGTGGTATCTCATGTCTAAACTAGGCTATGATTGTCAACTGGCAATTGCCGATAATCAGATTATATTTTATATCTACTGTGAAGAAGATATTCATGATATTCCGTACTTTGAAATTCAGGGGAAAAATTATTTTTGTTTAAACTATCACGATTATGGTATTCTCTTTCAAGCCGAAGGAAAATATATACCTATCGATATTAAAGTAGCCGAAGCTATTCAGCCTTTTAGTTATAAAGTCACTATCATGCCTGAGTTTAAGACCAAGGACTATATCGCTAAAAAGATATCTTTTGACTATCGACATAAACGCTATAATTTTCAGGTCAAGCTCAACCCGATTATAACGGCTGTATTTGCCAACTACCCTGGAGTAGATTATGAAACTTATTTTAATATCCCTTTATCTAAAGTGACCTATGAGTCATTAATTCCTCTATTAAAGAAAAATACCAAAGCCTTAAGCCAGCAGGAAGGGATTGATTATCTAATGCGTTTCACGCGATATGCTTTTCTATATGAGAATGACGAGCAGCATTTTGGGAAGGAAAAAAGAATGGCTCCAGAGGAAACCTTATTAAGCCCAGCTTCGGATTGTGACGATCGTGCAGCACTTTTTTTCTACTTAGTCAAGGAAATTTATAACCTGCCTATGATTGCTCTATTGTATCCGACTCATATCAGTATAGCTGTAGGCATTGAGCATCCCATTGGGCAGACCATACAATATGCTGGGCAGGAATTTACCATATGTGAACCTACTCCTCAGGCCCAAGATTTACAACTTGGAGAACTTCCTGAAGGATTGAGAAATACAGCCTTTGAAATTGTATATCATTACAGTCCAAAATAAAAAAGGCCACCTCAGAGGTGGCCTTAAATATATTATATAAGCTTTTTTTATTTAACTGCTCCAGGCGTAGTATAAGGTAAGCTTTGAGGATCAAAATGTGCCCATCCTGCAGCCCAGTTTACTGTTCCAAATGCTCCTTTATAAGGTACATTTTCGAAACCTGAAGCTAATTTAGCATGGGAGAATGAAGCTCCTGAAGCTGCAATCGAACCGGATACTAAAGTAAAGTCTGGCGTTCCTACATAAGCAGATCCTGCTACATCAGCTGAATATTTATAACCGTCTTTCACTACTGCTGCAGCATATAATGTCGGGTCAAATACATTTGCTCCTGTTAACTTAGCAGTAATCGCTGCTAAAGCAGCAGGATTTGATGCTTTAATTTGATTATTTTTGCTATTTGAACCTAAAATTAAGTTATTTTCAAATGCGGACTTCCCAGTCAATAGAGCATTAGATGAATTTTCAGCTCCTCCAACAGGTAGCGCATCGTCATAAAATACACCTTCAGTATATCCAGTAACTATAGAATTAAATAAAGACATCGCAGAGTTACGGCGAATTTGAACACCATGTTGATAATTGGAGTTAATT
>DAIQRP010000023.1:20321-21865 GCA_036786125.1 Sphingobacterium sp. | reverse complement strand
CAATAGGTCCTAAAATCGTTACGTTAGAGAACGTTGCTGAAGTCTGTGGTTTTCCATCTGTACCGCCTGAATTATTATCAGATTCAAAACCATTAGAACCTGAAACGTCTGCTGTATTGGCTAAACGTTGCGCTAATGCAAATTGAATTTTTCCTGAATATCCATTATCTGTATCGAAATCATCATCCCAAGTCGCAATTGCTAATAAGTGTTTCGCATTTACTGTACCTCCGAAAAATTCGAAAGCATCATCCCCAGAACGGTATACTTGTACATAATCTACCTCAGTACCTGCACCTACGGATCCGAAAGTTACCCCATTAATCTCATTATCTGGACCTAAAGCAATACCTGCATATTCCACACGTACATATTTCAATTTACCTGAATTATCATCAGGATCTGTACCTCCATGTTTAGCTTTATCATTATCTGAAGCAGCAGAGATTCCTTCAATTGGCACAGAAGTACCTAAGTTATTCGGCGCTTTACCTAATAAAATTAAACCACCCCAATCTCCATGAGAACGTGCTCCTGCAGGAAGGTTAGAGGTAAAAACGATTGGTTTATCTACTGTACCTACTGCATTGATTTTAGCACCACGTGTAATCACTAAAGATCCTTTAGTAGCTTTATCACCTTTAATAATGGTTCCTGGTTCAATGGTTAAGGTCGCATTATTCGTTACAAAAACATTCTCTTGTAATAAATAAATCTTGTTTGCAGTCCAAGTTGTCGATGCTGTGATATCTCCTTTGACAATAACAACATTATCGGAAACTGGAGGATTTACAATCGGATCTTCATTAGAAGATTTTGAACAACTTGTACTCGAACCTAATACTAAAAGTCCGAATGCCACTGCTAAAAACATTTTTCTCATAATCGTTTTTCTTTGTTTTTTTATAAAAATAAGGTTTGTATATATCCTAGATATAAGCTTAATATTAAATTTAGTTTAAGTCTTATCCTATGATTGTTATCTGTTAATAAAGTCCTAATTAGAAAGTATAATTAAATGAAACAGAATATGTGCTACCCATTTTAAAGCGCCCTAAAGTCTGATCTGCTGCAGCATCATATTTCTTATTGAGGTTGGTATCATAATATAAGGTCGTCGCTTGATTTAATATATCTCCAGCATTGAATTTAAGTTCTCCCTTATCTTTTAATACCTTCACGCCTAATTGTAAATCAATCACATTTCTAGGAGCTTCCCATACACTGGGGAATACACCTCCAGAAGCAATATTTAAGCGACGGCCTACCACATTATAAAGTGCGTTAAAACTTAGTTTGCGATTTAGGAAATCATGTTGTAAACCCGCATTAATGACATAAGGCGCTTGTCCAACCATAGGACGTTCTACATCGATTAAGTTTAATCCTGTATTTTCATTAACCACTTTAGATTTAATTAAAGAAAGGTTGGTATATAAGGTGGTATTTTTTAAATATTCTTTATCAGCAATAAATTCCAAGCTCTTGCGTGCTTCCAATTCCACACCATAGGCTGTCACTTCATCTGAATTTCTAAATTCTAC
>DAIQRP010000023.1:4061-20311 GCA_036786125.1 Sphingobacterium sp. | reverse complement strand
TGTAGATGCCGCATCCATATTAAAGCTTTCAATGGCATTATGAAATTTCTTATAGAAGGCCGATACCGATAATATTTGTCCCGATTGAGGGTAGAATTCAAAACGGATATCTGCATTATCTATAAGGGAACGTTTTATATTTGGATTCCCTTGAATAAAGGCCATCAGCTCATAATCAAAATAAGAAGAAATCGCTAATTCTCTAAATTCAGGACGCGCTAAAGTCCGGTAGTATGAAGCTCTTAAATTAATTTTATCGGTTAAGCTATAGGTATAATTCACCGAAGGTAATACATCAAAATATGATTGATCCACAGAGGTCGATGGAGAAGGTACTTTGGCATCTAGGCTAACATTAAAATGTTCCAGACGTGCTCCCCAAACTATTCGTGACTTTTCGCCAAAGCGATTATCTAACATAATATATCCGGCATTCGTTAAAGAATGTGCTTGATACGAGTCTAAATCATTAGGAACTTCATCTAACTTATAAATATTATTATTGATTAAATCAGAACCAAATAATGTATTTAAAGGTCTTGAACGAACCTCCTCATCATTAAAACGAATCACTTGACCTATAAAACGGATATCAAAACTACGATCTCTATATTGTGTAGATAGACCTGCTTTTAAATTCGCCGATTGGTTAAAGAAGTTTAATGGTTTGCTATAATTAACTGCAGCCGAATAGACATTTTCATTTAACTCCGAGAATAGACGTGTATTTTCCTTACCTAAGGTTGTGATACTGGCTTTATATATATAATTCTCTGGAGATCCTGCATCTGAAAATAAACGCATATAATTTACTTTGCGCTGATCCGGTTGGGAGTTTTTCACATTGGAATAACTGAGGGACCAATCTAGCTTGGAATTATCAGCGCCTATACTATGGTTACCCTCTACCGTAGATTTCAATAAGGATTTCTGAATTAAATCAAAAGCGAAGAATTTAATATCTGCCTGAGTTCCTTGATTAGAACCTTCACGAGATAAAAATTGATCCTCATAAATGCGGTTATAAATATTTTTAAACGTGATTTTGCTTTTGCCAAAGGTATAACCAAAGTTAGCAATAGCGCCTAAATTACTTGAAAACTTATAGATATTATCGGTATAGCTATGTTCATAATATTTACGGAATACATCGGAATTAATCTGATGTCCATTGCGGTAGGTCAAAGCCACTAAAGCTCCTAATTTATTACCTGAATTCTCAAAGGTCTTAGTTCTGCCTAAGGTAAACTGACCATTTAAATTAGGAAGAGCTTTGCTATCATAAATATTCCAATCGGAAGGCAATAATTTTAAAGCGGCAATATTCTGCTCTGGAGTTAATCCACCAATAATTTGGTTCGTAGTAGGAAAGTTTGCTGGTAATGATTTATCCCCATTATCAAACCCTAGGTAGTCCGTAAAGTTTCTCTTTCCAGATTTAAAATCTTTAAAGGTAGAAGCTGTATTATAACTACTTCCAAGACCGATGCTCACAAAGTTACGATCTGGAATATCTTTGGTTTGTATATGTACCACTCCACCTGCGAAATCACCTGGAAGATCCGGAGTAGCTGTTTTATTTACAATAATATTATCTACTAAGTTCGAAGGAACAATATCAAAAGAAAAGGCTTTTCGGTTCGGTTCGGTACTCGGTAAGGTCGCTCCATCTAAAAGCGCTGTATTATAACGATCACTTAAACCACGGATAACCACAAATTTATTATCCTGCACGGTCGCTCCACTAACCCGTTTTAAAACATCGGAAGTATTTCTATCTGGAGAGCGGCGGATACTCTCTGCCGAGATTCCATCAGAAATAGAAGCGGAATTTTTTTGCTTTGCATATAAGGCATTAATAGATTCTTTTTTAAAGCTTGCGGTAATCACTACTTGCTCTAAAACAGTAGCATCAGATGGGTCTAAAATAACATTTAAATTTGTGAGTTCATTTGCTTGAATAGCCACATCTGTAATTTGTTTTGTCGCATATCCCATATATGAAAACTCCAATATGGCTGTTTTTGTAGCTGCAGCCTGCAGATTGTATTTTCCATCCACATCTGTACTGACACCAATTGAAGTTCCCATTAATCGTACAGATACTCCAGCCATCGTACGACCTGTTCCATCAGTTACAGTTCCAATAATCTTACCAGTCCCCTGGGCAAAGGTTAAAAGAGCGATCATGCTGAAGCAAAGCGTCAGCATCATGTTTTTAAGTGTAAAATTTAAGTCCAATTTGTTAGATATTTTGTTTATGCAAACCTATTAAGAGCATGTTAGTATTATGTTAAAATCTAATTACCTTTACATTAACTCCTTGTTTACAAATTATTAACAAGTTCTAATACAAATTTTTAGAAATGGCTCCTAGGTAGGATAAATTAATATATACTTTGGAGGATTGGACTTTCCGATGCCTATTTTCCGATTCTTAAAACTTGTAATAATATGGTCACGATTCGTTTATAGCTAATATTTACCTTAATTTTAAGGCAAAATAGCAGTTATACTTATGGAGCATACAATTTTAAAAGCCACAGATTTAACCTTTAGCTATACCGGTGGGCCCTTGATGACATTTCCTACAATTCACTTGCAGAAAAATGAACATGGCTTGCTTTTAGGAGATTCGGGTGCCGGAAAATCTACCTTATTAAATTTATTAGCGGGTCTTTCCAAGCCATTAACAGGGGAAGTATTTTTTGAGGAGACGCCAATATATTCCTTATCCAGCACGGAGCGGGATCGCTGGAGAGCCAAGCAGGTAGGTTTTATATTCCAGGAAGCACATCTATTAAAAAATCTAACCATTCTAGAAAATATTAAACTAGCCCAATCTTTAGCTGGTTTCCCTGTAGATACAGAAGCGATTAAAGCGCTCTTAAGCTATCTGCAACTGGGCGATAAGTTAAGCGCTTATCCCAATGACCTGAGTCGTGGGCAAGTGCAACGGGTGGCTATTGCGCGTGCAGTTATTAATAAACCAGCACTTTTAATCGCTGACGAACCGACAGCTGCTTTAGATGATAAAAATACCAGCTTAGTTCTAGATTTATTAAAAGAAACGGCAGCGTTATATCAGTCTACCTTATTAATCGCGACACATGATAAACGGGTGAAAGACGTCTTTACGAATACCATATATTTAAACGCTATAGCCAGAAATTAATATGAATAATTTACAAATCGTCTGGAGAAATATTTCAAAGCAGCTGGGATCGACGCTGCTGAGCATTCTATTGACTGCATTTGGGATTGCGATTCTATGTGTTATATATAGAACATCAGCAAGTTTTGATAAACAGCTGAATAATAATAGTAAACATATAGACCTCGTAATCGGTGCTAAAGGAAGCCCTTTACAGCTGATTCTCTCGGCAGTATATCATATGGATAATCCAACAGGAAATATCCCGCTGGCTGATGCCCAACAGATTATCAATAGTCCTTTTGTCGAACAAGCTGTACCCATTTCTTTGGGCGATAACTTTAAAGGCCATCGCATTGTAGGTACAAATGCAGATTTTCTTGCCTTATATGAAACTTCTGTGGCCCAAGGAAGATATTTTAATGCCGACTTTGAGGTGGTTATCGGAGCTGAGGTCGCTAAGAAACAAGGGCTCAAAATTGGAGACCAAATTCATAGTTCCCATGGATTAAGTGCTGATGGACATGTGCATGACAGCCATCCATTTACCGTAACAGGCATATTAAATAAAAATGACGATATCACTGATCAATTAATCCTTTGCAACCTACATTCGGTCTGGGCAGTACATGGTCTACATGGTCCGGAGGAGGAGCACGATCATAATCATGAGCATCATACTCCGGGATCAGCGGAATCCAAGAGCTTAGAACAACAAGATCTAGAGGAAACGGTAGCAGCACATCAACATCATCATGGGGAGCAGGAAGAGGAATATGTAAAATCTATTGCAGAGGATATGTTTGGCACAAGTACTGTCGAGATAACGGCTTTATTAGTCAAGTATAAATCTCCTGCAGCCATGTCTATTATTCCTAAAATGGTTCAAATGAATACGCAGATGCAAGCCGCATCTCCGGCTATTGAATCTGCCCGACTATTTAGCTTATTAGGGGTAGGATTAGACTCCCTGACCATCTTGGCCTATATTATAATGGGAATTGCAGCCCTCTCGGTATTTATATCCCTTTATAATGCACTAAAAGAGCGCAAGTATGACCTAGCGATTATGCGTAGCTTAGGCGCTTCCCAATGGAAGCTATTTAGCTTAGTAATTCTAGAAGGATTATTAATTACAATTATAGGAGCTCTTATTGGATTACTATTAGGGCATATAGGATTATATTATATTACGCAACAAACCTCAGCGTCAGCAGATTTTATAGACTCCCTACAGATTGATTTTAATGAATTTATATTATTAGTTTTAGCCGGTATTATTGGTGTTATTTCCGCTGTCATCCCTGCTGCTAAGGCTTATCAAACAACTATATCCAGTATTTTATCAAATAAATAATATGAAAAAATTACTCTTTTTCCTCTTTTTATGATTTAGCATTTCAACGTCCGCATGGGCTCAAATCGGTAAGAATGATGCGATTCCAGATCATACACCTATGATGAATAAAACCTGGGAGGCAGTTGATAAAATGAGTTATAAAATTACGTATAAAGGAAGTCAGAAAATCTATACCCCCCATTATCCAGCGGAATTAAAAGCTTTGGAAAATAAAGTGGTAGACTTACCCGGATATATGGTTCCTTTAAATTCAGGTAGAACACATAAAACATTTATGTTATCTGTACTTCCGGTGATGCAGTGTATGTTTTGTGGGTCTAATGGTATCCCTCCTATGGTGGAGATATCGATGAAAGGATCGGCCATAAAATTTTCAGAGAATCCAATTAAACTTCGCGGGAAAATGGTCTTCACCAAAGATCCCTTAAAAGGAAATGCTGAAATTCAAATTGTGGATGCGCAATTAGTCAACTAATAAAAAAGGATGTATGAAAATACATCCTTTTTTATTATCTATTTAAGAGCGATACTTCAAGTACAGCAGCTAGAGCTGCTGTTTCTGTTCTCAGACGGGCTTCCCCGAGAGAAATAGGTTGAAATCCCGCTGCTAGAGCCATTTCAATTTCCTTTTCAGAGAAATCTCCTTCTGGCCCTATTAATATCATATATCGGCCATGCGCCTGACTGATTTGACTAATATACTTTTTGTCTGCATCTACACAATGTGCCATTGCTTTTATCGCCGTAGAATCTGCCGCTTGTTCTTTTATAAACTGCGCAAATGAAACCGCAGGATTTAGCTGAGGCATATAGGCTTTATACGATTGTTTCATGGCTGCAACAATCACCTTATTCAGGCGATCGATTTTTACCTCCTTACGTTCGGAATGCTCACAGATAATTGGGGTAATCTCTTGGATTCCGATTTCCGTTGCTTTTTCCAGAAACCATTCTATACGATCAATATTTTTCGTCGGTGCCACAACCATATGTAAATGGTATGGAAACTTTTGAAAATTTTCCTGCACAGAAAGAATATGTAAAACAGTCCTTTTGGGGTGAGCATCTGCGAGTTCAGCCAGATACAAACCTCCTCTACCATCTATAAGATGTACTTGATCTCCTACAGTAAGACGAAGCACACGTATCGCATGTTTACTCTCTTCTTCTGAAAGGATAAAACTTGGATGAGCAGGATTTAATTCTGGGGTATAAAATAATTGCACGGTATTTTTATTTAGAAATTATTCTGAAAGATCATCATTCATATTCTCCACCAATTCCAATTTTACAAATTCAATATTATGCTGTGTTTTCTTCATAATAGTAAAGGTATAGCCATAAATTTCTTTATACTCCCCTACTTCAGGAATTTTATCAAATAGGTTGGATACGAGTCCAGCTACGGTATCGTAATCTTGACTTTCAGGTAACTCCAATGGAAGGAATTCATTGACATCATGTACTGATGCGCCCGCATCAATCATATATTCCGTTTCGGAAATACGTTCTACAGAAGGCGTTTCTTCATCATACTCATCTTGAATCTCTCCGACTAGTTCTTCCATAATATCTTCTAGAGTCACCATACCTGCTGTACCTCCAAATTCATCTAATACGATGGCCAGTTGGATACGCTTTAATTGGAACTCCTCTAAAAGGTCATTAATTTTTTTCGTTTCCGGAATAAAATATGGCTTACGCATAATTTCACGTAGAACCACTTCTTTTCCTTTCATAACAATTGGAAGAATATCTTTTGTATGTACTATACCAATAATCTGGTCTATACTTTCATCATAAATTGGGATACGGGAGTATCCTTCATCTGTTACCCGATTAATAAATTCAAAAGGGTCACAATTTTGCTCTACCGCTATGATTTTCGTTCGAGGGACCATAATATTCTTAACAATACGTTCATTAAAATCGAACACATTTTTAATCATCTCATGTTCTGCCGTATCTAAGGCTCCAGACTCTTTTCCTTTATCTAAAAGGTATTGTAGTTCTTCCGAAGAGTGAGCAGCTTCGCCTTCCGCTACACGCATGCCTAAGGCGCGTAATAACATATTGGCAAATCCATTTAAAATAAAAATAATAGGACGGAAGATCAAGTAGAAGAATTGCAAAGGAATAGCAATCTTCATGGTTGTTGCAACCGGACGTTGAATTGCTATAGATTTAGGAGCAAGCTCTCCAAATACGATATGTAATACCGTGATTATAGAGAAGGCAAAAACATGTCCTAAATTTTTAGCTACATTACCGGCAATATCAATATTCACTAAAGAGAAACCGGAATATACAATCTGGGTCATTACGGCTTCCCCCACCCAACCTAAGGCTAGTGAAGAAAGCGTAATACCGAGTTGCGTTGCCGCTAAATAACCATCTAAGTGTTCGGTAATATTTTTCGCAATTTTTGCAGCTTTGCTACCGGATTTAGCTTGTAATTCTATTTGAGAAGATCGAACTTTAACAATAGCGAATTCAGCGGCTACGAAAAAGCCGTTAGCTAAAACTAAAAAAAACGTCCAAAAAATATCGAGGCCCATTATTCGGATTATTTATTACCAAATTCTTTTTTGTACAACTCTAAAGATGCTAAAAGAATCTCTTGTGCTTTTTCACGTCCGTGAACATCTTGCACTTCCACAGTTTTTGCTTCTAAAGCTTTATAACTTTGGAAGAACTGTACAATTTCTTTCATTGTATGCGGAGGAAGTTCAGAAATATCATTGATAAAATTTACTGCAGGATCATTTTTTGCTACGGCAATAATTTTATCGTCTTGCTCTCCACCATCGACCATATTCATCACCCCAATTACTTTAGCTTCCACTAAGCTCATCGGAATAATGTCTACCGAACAGATTACTAAAATATCTAAAGGATCATTATCGTCGCAGTAAGTCTGAGGGATAAATCCATAGTTAGATGGATATACTACTGAAGAACTTAAAACGCGGTCTAATAATAATAAACCTGAAGCCTTATCAATTTCATATTTACCTTTAGAGCCTTTTGAAATTTCAATAATTGCATTTACTGAATTCGGCATATCCTCACCAGGAGATACTTGATGCCAAGGGTGTTGTGTACTCATTATATTTATTACTGTTTACTAGTTGTTTGTTTTCTTTTTTTTCTCTGCCATATTTCGTTTTATTAGGGCATAAGCAATTGGACTAAAAGCAACGACTATTAATCCAACAATAATATATTCCACATAATGAATCACATTTGGAAATTCAATACCTAGAAAATATCCGCCTAAAGTCAGGGATAAAACCCAAAATAGAGCTCCTAAGACATTAAAAAGAACGAACTTTTTAAAATCTAGGCGCACTACACCTGCAAAGATAGGCGCAAAGGTACGAATAATCGGGACAAACCTTCCTATTATTAATGCAGCCCCTCCATATTTTTGATAAAACTCCTCGGCCATGACCACATACTTCCGCTTAAAAAGCCAGCTATCCTTTCGCTTAAAGAGCATGGGCCCGGTTCGATGTCCAAACCAATAACCCGTAAAGTTTCCTAATATTCCTGCGGCAAGAAGACCTCCACATAAGGTATAGATATTCACATCGATTTTTCCCAATGCACAGAAAAGTCCGGCTAAGAATAAGAGGTAATCTCCAGGTAGGAAGAAACCAAAGAATAAACCCGTTTCCGCAAAGACTATAAAAACGACTAAATAAAAACCTCCAGAACTTAATAAAGCTTCCGGATTCATTAATTGTTGAAAGGACAACAAAAGTTCGTGCATAATATGTATTTTACATCCTATCAATCCTCTAAAAGAGACTATTGATAAAATAGCGTATCAAAATAAAATCCGTCAAATATATAAAAAATCTATGGAAAGATATTTTTAGACATTCGACTTAGTTGTTAGTAGTAATTTGGAGAATAGATTCACGTAACTGCTCGGATATTGCAGTAAGCTCCTCATCGGAAAGTGAAAGTTTGGGTTTCTGGAAGTTCAGATCTGAAATTTCTTGTAGGGGTACCAGGTGAATATGGGCATGAGCAACCTCTAAACCTACTACAGCAATACCGACTTTAAGACAGGGTAAAACATTTTTTATCCCTTGGGCAACGATCTTAGCAAATACCCATAAAGCCATATAATGGTCATCATCGATATCAAAAATATAATCAGTTTCTTTCTTAGGAATAACTAAAACATGACCCTTTGCTAATGGATTAATATCCAGAAAAGCTAAAAAATCATTACTCTCGGCTACTTTATACGCCGGAATCTCACCGGATACAATCTTAGAAAATATAGTTGACATAGCTTTTATTTAAAGTGTAAAAGCAAATATATAAAAAAAGGTTGCAAGCAATGCAACCTTTTTATTTTGATAACCATATTATGTGCGGTTATGGCAAACCCGCACATAACCTATAATACTATTATCTTGATATCTCTAAGATTTCAAATTCAATCTGTCCAGCAGGAACTTCAATAATTGCCTTATCACCTTTAGACTTTCCTAAAAGACCTTTAGCAATAGGAGATTTTACAGAAATCTTACCTGATTTTAAATCAGCTTCAGTTTCAGAAACTAATTGATAAGTCATTTCAGCTCCATTTTTTGTATTCCTAATTTTAACAATAGATAAAGCTAAAACCTTTGAAGAATCTAATTTAGATTCATCTATTAAACGAGCATAAGCTAAATTATTTTCATAATTCGCAATCTTAGCTTCATGTAATCCTTGTGCTTCTTTTGCAGCATCGTATTCAGCATTCTCCGATAAATCTCCCTTATCTCTAGCTTCTGCAATCTGCTTGGCAATAAATGCTCTGCCTTCTGTTTTTAGATAGTGCAACTCTTCCTTGAGTTTTTCTAATCCCTCTTTGGTGTAATAAGTTACTTCTGCCATAATTTAATATTATTTAAATTTTATTTTTAGTACAAAAACAAAAAGAAACAAGACCATATCACCCTTATCAGATAACATGGTCTTGCTCCTTTGTACGAAGATAGCAATACTTTTATTAGATTACAAACTATCCCCGATGAATTAAATTTTATTATTCCGATTCGTCGATAAATTTATATCCTATACCGCGAACAGTCTGTAAGAAATAGGGTTTATCGGGATTGGCTTCAATTTTCTTGCGTAATCGAACAACGTGCATATCTAAAGTTCGCGTATTGACATTCGAAGAATAGCCCCAGACTACCTCCATTAGCTCCTCACGAACAATCTCACGTCCTACATTTTGAAGAAAATGAAGTAAGATTCTATTTTCTAAAATCGTAAGCTCAATCTTCTTTCCATCCCGTATTAAGGAATGTATATTTGGATGATGTTCTGTCTGACCAAATTTATAAACTTCAGGTACCGTTTTAGGCACAAAAAATCGAACTTTATTTTCAATCATTGCAACCAAGACATCCATATTAAAGGGTTTCGTAATATAATCCGAAACGCCAAAAGAATAAGCTTCAATCTTATCGAAATCCTGCGATTTTGCAGTCATCATAATGATAATATTTTCAAAACCAGCCTTTCGGATACTCGCACAAATTTCATTGCCCTCTTTTCCCGGCAGCATCCAATCCAATAACACGATGTCTGGCTTATGCTCTAGAATAATCTTTTCAGCATCCACTCCATTTCCTGCTTGAATCACATTATAGCCTTCCGTTTCAAGACGATGACGTACTAAAAAACGTAAGTTTTCATCATCCTCAATAACAGCAATTGTAATATCTTTTTGCATAATTTTTATTATATAACACTATTTATCTAATGGAAAAACAAGTTTGAAAGTCGTCCCTATATTAAGTTCTGAGCTGACCATGATCTCCCCTCCCATATATTCAGTTATCTCTTTACAGAAGGCTAAGCCTAGTCCTATACTGCCCTGTTGGTTGTATTGACTCTGTATTCTATAAAACTTTTTAAATATATTTAAAAATTCACTTCTTCTAATCCCTATTCCCTTGTCCTTAAAAAGAATAACAAAATTCTTTTTGTTTTGTTGTATAGAAATATGCAATTCCTTAGCCCCTGGCTTTGAATATTTATATGCATTATCAATCAGGTTTTGAAAAACAGAATTTAACAAAACTGGATCGGCGAATAAAGGTTGTTGCACTTGTATATCATAACTTAAGTGCATATCACTATATTTTAATTTCGTTGCAAAAAATATAGGTTCACAAAACTCTACCAAATCTATGGCTTCGGTTTTTAATTTAATGGCTTTACTTTCAATCTGCGTAAAAGATAATAATTTATTCATTAAATTATTGAGCTTATCGGCTTCTTGATCTAAAATTCGACCATACATCTTTTGGTCCTCTTCAGATAATGATTTCGCTGATCCTATATTATTTCCAGCGATTTTTATCACACTTACGGGCGTTTTAAACTCATGCGTAAGGTTATTGATAAAATCATATTGCAATTTAAACAATCGCCCATTAATATCTAAATTTCTATATATTAAATATACAATAATTAATAGAATTAAATAGATAATGGATATTCCAAAAATTACTGGAAGAAAGCGTTTATTCGTCTGCTGCTGAATAAAGTCCTTGCTCGATATCATCTCTAATTTATAGTCCGAAAGTGCACCTGGCAAAGCCACTTCCGTAACCATATAGTCCTGAATATTATTTTTTGAGGTAGAAATTAAAGGTTTAATCGCAATCTCTTGATATAAATTGGGATAGGTATTTTTCACCTCAATTAATGTCGGATCGATAGCGAAGACAAACATATCCTGCTCATAACTAACCGTATGTTCCATCGTCCCATCCATAACCTCCTTATATTGCAGAAAGTCATTCATTCGAGGAATATTCAAATACGATATCTTCCCCGGATTAACGGAATAGAATAACTTAAATATATTCGAATCCGATAATTTTGTTCCGGGCTTTACATTATCTATAAAACTCGCAATACGCACCCCCATATTATTGAGCTCCTCGGAATATTCCGGATTTCTAGTTCCACGCACCAGCTTCTCAACAACAGTCTTCTTATTGATCTTTTGATATACATAAATGGATTTGGGATGGATAAGCAAGTTATTGATCGAAAAACCATATTGTAGATGCTGATCATTGGAAAAGACCATATCATAAAAGATAACTTTCTTAACAAAAGGAAAGGAATCTAATATATTCTCAGCATAGAATTTACCTTCCACAGAATCCAAAAATCCTTGATAAAACGAGATTTCAGGAATTTTATTTTGAAAGAAATCATTAAATGAACTTAACGACTGATCAAAAATTTCTGATTTACGGTTGGAAAATTCATTTTCAACATATTTGGAAAATAGTCCTTTGGCAAATGTGATCGCCACAATGGATAGAATGGTTACCAGGCCTACGAAAGCAATCAGCAGACCAATAGTTTTACGATATTTGTATTTATCTATTTTCATATCCAGGAACTATTTCTGTCCCAAGTGTGCTTTTAAAAATATTTCTAACTCATGATAAGTCTGCACTATATTTTCATCATTCTTAAACCATCGCCCCTCATCCTCAACTAAATTAAAGTAGGTCGGAATATTCTTCTTTTGAAGCTTTTGCATAAACTGATTCGCATCGGTTATGGAATTATTTTTATCCTTTGTTCCTTGGACTAAAAACACCGGTATTTTTACCTTATCGGCATGGAATACTGGAGATATAGCCTTAAACAGGTCTGACTCCGTTTCCGGATTTCCAATAACCTGATAGAATTTCTGAATATACGGTTTTAAAAATGGTGGTACATCCCTAAAGTAGGTAAATAAGTTCGTATAGCCTGATATTGACGCTGCACAAGCAAATTTATTCGATCGAAAACAAGCGGCATATAAGGCGGAGTAACCTCCAAAACCTTCTCCAAAAATGGCTATTCTTTGTTTATCTGCAATACCCTGATTGATAATCCAATCTACACCATCTAAAATATCCTCCTGAATCTTTCCTCCCCACTGCTTAAATCCCGCAGCCCAAAACTCTTTTCCAAATCCCGTGGATCCTCGGTAGTTCATCTGAAAGACCACATACCCGCGATTTGCTAAAAATTGAACATTGGGCTGAAACCCCCATGTATCTCGGCGATGAGGTCCATCATGAGGCATAATAATTACGGGCAGGTTCTTTCTACTTGAAGACTCAGGAAAAGTTAAATATCCATTAATGGTCTTGCCATCCCGACTGCTATAACTCACGGGCTCCATATTGGCTAACTTATAATCTTTTAAATTTGGATTAAAGTCGAGCAATTTATGAATGCTCTTGGATTGAACATCAAAATAATATATCGTTCCAGGATGATTGTCTGTATATGTTCTAAATATCAGTCGGGTTAATGCTGAATCTCGATCAATTACATGAAAGTCAAATCCCCCAATCTTATCGGCAATATCCTCATATATACGACGTACCTTATCTTGAAAAAAGAGTTTATGCTGCTTCGATTTTGTATAAGAAGCATACATCATCTCCTGCATATCATAGGAATATCCGGAAGCATCTAAATCGACTTCTTGGCTCTCATATATCTTTTCTACTTCTTTTCCTTCAGAGACATCATAACTTACTAAGGCCAATTTATCCCTTTCCACATTGGATAATACATACATCATGGAAGTGGAACCACGCATAAAGCCTAAAGGAATAACACTTTCTTTAAAATCATTATGGGCGACTTCCTTAAATGCAGTATGTGCATTGGGACGATATAAAATAGACTCCTGAATCGAATCAGAAGCAATAGCTACATGTATATCTCCAGCATTAGTCGCATACCATTCAATAATATTCCCTGGATTTTTAAGAATCATCTGTTTGGGTCTTCCATCCAGAAAGATACGATAGATATCAAATGATGTGGAATCCCTTTCATTTAAGGCTATTGTAATTGCATTATTATGTATTTTGGCCGGTTGTACCCAACGCATTTTACTTTTTGTCGGAGCCAGAATTAACTTGATACTATCGTCAATAATATTGGCCGCAAATAATTGCAAGCTATCACGTCCATGTTTAAAATTTGAAAATATAATTTCATTACTCGAACCCCAATAAAAACTATGCACATTATTATCATCTAAAAAGGTGACTTGTTTGGATTGAGAACTATGATCCAGATTTAAAAGAAATATATTTTTACAATGCTGGTCTAAACCAATATAAGCAATGTATTTGCCGTCAGGCGAAATTCGAAAATTATATTTTTCAGGTGTTACAAAAAAGTCTTCCACAGGAATATTCTTCTCCTGTTTCTTTGGAGAACAGGAAATCAATAATACGAGAAGAAAACTGAATAAAACCGAAAGCTTTTGCATACAGATTAATTAATTTGCACCTTTAAATCAAATATTGAAAATATAATTATAATTATCCTAAATGCAACTTTAATTTTACAGTAATTTGGGTAGCTGATATTTTGGACCATTAAATTGCTTTTCAATATTTCTTTCTATTTTTGTATTATGTATTTATATAATATTTCCATTATTTCTGAAGAGTCTGTACATCAAGCAGTAGCAACTTGGTTAAAAGAAAATATCAGGTTAAACAACGAATTTGAAGCTCGCTTTTTAGAACTACTCAACTCTCCTCATGAAGGAATTACTTACTGCATTCAATTAGCTGCAGATTCAGAAAATAAAATCCAAGCTTTTCAAGAAGTTTTTATTGCCCCTTTACAAGCATTAATCAGTCAACCTTCTTTTCATGGTAAAGCATTTATCTTCGATTCCACCATGCGATATATCGATTAAAAGAGATTATTTTAAATGAAAGAGACAGCTTTTAGCTGTCTCTTTTTTATTATTTCTAACTTATTTCTTGATATCTAATTCAAATCTGGGATCATAAACGATCTTAGGAGTCATTAAATGCAATAATATTAATCTGGAATATCTAAAATTAAAGGGGGCAAAGATTAGTACAGAAAATATCAGTACCGCAATATATGTCCATGGAGATTCCGATTGCGTCAGGATATAAGTAGCAATAGCTAAGGTCACAGTCTGCGCGACATTAAGCGCATAACTCACATACATTGCCGCATAAAAATAACCCGGCTCAATTTCAAACTTTAAATCACAATGTGGACAATGTTCATACATATGTCTCCCCTTCAAACTGTAGGTAGCGCCTTCAAACATATTTCCTACTCTACATTTTGGACATTTTCCCTGAACGATAGCGCTCAATTTTGATGTAGCCATAATGTAGTTTATAAAATTTTTGTGGCTTTTCTCTCATTTTCAGCATTCCGGTATTTTTTATACCATAAATACCCTATCCCCCCCGCAATAAGATAAGGGATAGCTAAGAGAAATAGAATACCATCATTCAGTCCTTTTCCTTGTGTATTTCCATCTTTAGTTGCATTTTCTGCAGTCAATGTACACATGGCACATTGCGCCTGCGCAGATTCTACATGTAAAATGCTTATAGAGATTACACAAATACACAGTATCATAAATCTTCTCAGAATTCTCATAAGACAAAGTTAATTAAAATAAAATCAAATATTTAGTTAATTATTAGCCTTTAAAATCTTCGAACTTTTCCCAAAAACCATCTTTAGGAAGTTTAGCAATTAATTTCATCGCTTCCTTTTTTATGGGATGTTCAAATTCTAAAGAACGGGAATGTAAACATATAGAACCTTTAGAACTGCCTCTAGGATATCCGTATTTATTGTCTCCTACAATTGGGCAACCCATTGCGGACAATTGAGCACGAATCTGATGGGTTCTTCCAGTAATGGGTTCTACTTTTAAAAGGTAGAATCCATTTAACTCCCCAAGTAAACTATACGAAAGTTCCGCATAGATGCTGCCTTTAACTTCCTTATTAAAGGCTTTTGTTACCTTCTTTTCCTGATTTCTAACCAACCAATTGGAAAGCACTGCTTGGGGTTCTGCAGGACGATTTCTGACCACTGCAAAATAGGTTTTTTTAATGCGTCGATCCTTGAATAACTTATTCATGCGATCCAGACCTTTACTCGTTTTAGCAAAGACAATTAAACCTGATACGGGGCGGTCTAAGCGATGAATAACTCCCAAGAACGCATCATTAGGTTTATTATACTTTTGGACCAAATATGCTTTGACCATTTCTTCCATTGATTTATCTCCGGTTGTATCTACCTGAACTAAATCTCCAGCACGCTTATTAATGGCAATAATATGATTGTCTTCGTAAATGACGTCTTTATCTGTAATTTGCATAGGCACAAAGATACAGGTAATCTAGAGTATAATAAAAAAAAGAGACCGCTATTTGCGGTCTCTTTTATCTTTTTTATGGTGCTTTTTGACTAGCTTCCTCTTTAGCTTTCTTCTTAAAGTATCCTTTAAATAAGAAGTTACTTTGAAGGGCTTTCATATTTTCATCTAACTTTTCAGAACTTGAATTTAAGTTATTCAAAATTTCTTTAATTTGTTCTGCAGAAGCCGGATCATTTAATAAGGCTCCAACAGCATTATCCTTGGCATTTAATTTTTGAGATGCCGCATTTAAATTGCTCATCAATGCATTAGCTGTCTGTGTGACCCCTTGCAGCTGAGCTGCAGATTCACGTAGACTCGCAAACACCTCGGTATCAGTAGATAAATCATGAATCAGACCCGAGTTGCTATTGAGCTTATTCGATAAAGAAACTAAATTCATAGAGGCTGCATTTGCATGAGACATCGTTTGACTTACTGAATTTAATGATTGCTTTAAT
>DAIQRP010000023.1:0-4031 GCA_036786125.1 Sphingobacterium sp. | reverse complement strand
GGTCGCCATCATGTCTTCTACATCTGTTGCCTTAGCCGAAGTTAGAAAATCTCCCTGCTGAATTCCAGCAGCTGTCTGACTCCCACCTACGATAACAATAATACGATTCCCTATTAATCCATCTGAACTTAATTTCGTCATAGCATCCTTACGAATAAACTCCGCAGATTTCTGATCGATTGTCATCACGACTTCAACATCTTCAATACTTTCAAAATTTATACTTTTGATAATACCGATTTTAACTCCTGAAAACCAGATGTTAGATCCTACTTTTAATCCATTAACATCATGAAAGGTGGTCTTCACCTCAATGGTCTTCGAGAATTTTTTCTGCTGGCTTCCTAATACAATTACACCGGCAATTAAAATAGCTAATCCAATAAATACAAATAGGCCAACTATTACTGATCTTTTAGTTTCTTCTTTACTCATTATCTTATCTATAGTATAAAATTATAATCATAGAACGCTTTTACACGTGCGTCATCGGTATTAAATATTTCTTCGAAAGTACCTTGTCTTTCAAATTTAGAGTCTAATAACATCACTATTCGATCTCCCACCGTCTTTGCGCATGCTAAATCATGCGTAATAATGATGGAAGAAGTTTTATATCTTTCCTGAACCTCATTAATCAAGGAGTTTATATCCAAACAGGTAATGGGGTCTAATCCGGCAGTAGGCTCATCATACATCATAATATCAGGTCTTAATATTAAGGTACGTGCAATACCTATCCGCTTTCTCTGTCCTCCGGAAAGTTCAGAAGGCATTTGATTAATTGCCTGAGAAAGGCCTACCCCCTCCAATACATCTTCTACTTCCCGATTGATTTCCGCACGAGTGAGTTTTCTCTTATTTCGAATTAATGGAAACTCTAAGTTTTGACGTACAGTCATGGAGTCATATAGCGCTGAGTTTTGAAAAGAAAAACCAATTTTTAAACGTAAAGCCCGCAAATCTCGTTCTTTTAACCCATTGACCGATTGCCCTAAAACTTCTATCGTTCCAGAATCTGGGCGTAATAGACCTGAAATTAATTTAATTAATACTGATTTTCCTGTTCCAGAGCGACCTAATACAACCAAGTTCTCTCCATTGAACAATTGTAAATCCACATTCTTCAATACATGTAAATCTCCAAAGGATTTACTTACATTCTGAACGTCAATTACTAAATCCGTATAGTCTATATTTGCTTTACTCTTGTTCATATTAATTAAAAACAGCTAAAATCTGTACAATTAAAATCTCTTCTAAGAAAACTAAAAACATGGACGCTACTACAGCTAAGTTGGCCGCTTTACCTACCCCCTCAGTTCCTTTAGAAGAATTATAGCCCGCATAACAACTTACTGCACCAATTGTAAATCCAAAGGTTACTGCACGAAAGATCATGGCTCCTAAATCTACATATCCTATAGCTTCAAATACTTGCGTAAAAAAACTTAAGAAACTGATCTCATCATGTAGGCGAATACTTAAAAAACCTCCCATTAAACCAATTCCAGAAACATAAAAACATAAAATTGGAATTCCTATGGTGGTCGCAATAATCCGACTAACAACAAGGTATTTAAATGGATTAGTACCTGAAACCTCCATCGCATCAATCTGCTCAGTCACTTTCATTGAACTTAATTCCGCCCCAATCTGAGAACCTATCTTACCGGCAGCAATTAATGCGGTAACTAAAGGTGCTAAGGAACGAACAATCGCAATGGAAATTAATGAAGGAAGCCATGAAGTAGCACCAAACTCTTCCAATGATGGTCTGGACTGTTTTGTAAATACAAAACCTACAATAAATCCAGTCATACTAATTAATGGCAGAGATTTCCATCCTATCTCATAACATTGGCGTATGATTTCTTTAAATTCATAAGGCGGAGTTATTAATTCCCTCCAGAATTTCATCATATACCGATGTATGTGTGCAAACTCTATAAGAATTTTCTTTATTTTATTAATCATTAATGATGTTATTTCTAATCAGAATTAAGCAAAAACCGTATTAAAGTGCGTAAAGGTACAAAAAAGCAATGCTTTTCAAATATTTAGTTTTATAAATTTACAATCCCCTGAAGCAGCTATTTTTCAATAGGTATCTCATTTACAATACGCTATAAACATACATTTTGTTTTTTATATTATATCATAATTTCAGATTAAACCTATACTGACTTTTTTGGTCATACTATCAGAATTAGGTATAGAGGGATTCATTTAATTATTAAAGATATGAAAACGCTGAAAAAATTTACTATATATTTCTGGCTCGTAATTGGCATCTTTGCAATTACTCCACTCAAACAAGCGTCAGCACAAAATTTTGGCGTTTCATTTCAAGTATTTTACGATGAATTAGCGCCTTATGGACAATGGGTTCAGGATTATGACTATGGTTATATTTGGGTACCTAATGTAGGTCCAGATTTCCAACCCTATGGATCTAATGGATATTGGACTCAGACGAATTATGGAAATACCTGGGTCTCCAATTATGCTTGGGGATGGGCTCCTTTCCATTACGGACGATGGAATTATTCCAACTATTATGGCTGGTCGTGGATTCCAGGATATGAGTGGGCTCCAGCATGGGTGAATTGGAGATCCGGAGGCGGATACTATGGCTGGGCTCCATTAGGACCTAGTCAAGGAATTCATGTCAGTGTCAATATTCCGGATTTTTACTGGGTTTTTATGCCTTCCCGTTATATTACAAATAGAAATATAGATCGTTATTATGTGCGACATGAGCGCCGTAATCAGGTGTATAATAATACTACAATTATTAATAATACGCAGATTATTAATAATAACTATTATGTATCAGGACCTACACGTTCAGAGATGGAAAGAGCAACAGGTAGAAAAGTTAATGTACGTGAAGTCAGAGGCTCAGATCGTCCAGGAACTACTCGAGTAAGCAGTCGTGAATTAAGTATATACCGTCCAGATATACAACAAAACACGAGTTCCTCAGCACGTCCTTCACAGACTGTGACTAGAGATCAAGCCAGAGAAAATAGATTGAATACAACAACGCGCTCTTCTAATACAGCAAATTCAGTAACCCGAAGTAGCTCTAGAAATACAAATGGACAGCAGGTAATGCATATTGGGTCTGATGGATCAGTAACAAGAAGCGTAGAAAATGTGACTAGTCCGAGCAGAACGCCAAGTAGTCCAGTAGAAAATACCCGCAGCAGAACGGAAAGAACTCCGAATACAACGGAAAGAACTTCAACTGCTATGGGAAGAACTTCAAATACATCGGAAAGAACGCAGAGCAGAACGCAAAGTAGTCCAGTAGAAAATACCCGTAGCAGAACAGAAAGAACTCCGAATACAACGGAAAGAACTTCAACTGCTATGGGAAGAACTTCAAATACATCGGAAAGAACTCCAAGCAGAACGCAGAGCAGTACAGTAGAAAATACCCGCAGCAGAACAGAAAGAACTCCGAATACAACGGAAAGATCTTCTAGTCCAGCAGCAACTACTCCGAGCAGAACGCAGAGCAGTCCGGTAGAAAATACCCGCAGCAGAACGGAAAGAACTTCGAATACAACAGAAAGAACATCGACTTCCATGGGAAGAACTTCCAGTCCAGCGGCAACTACTTCGAGCAGAACGCAGAGTAGTTCAGTAGAAAATACCCGCACGAGACCACAAAGTAATGCTGAAAATCAGTCCAGCACTTCCACTAGAAGAACAAGATAAGCAGGTATCCATATAAAAGAAGGCAGAATTCTTCCTAGAATTCTGCCTTCTTTTATTTAAAATATAGCGTACATTCATAAAATAGACTCAGAAAAACTTATGTTTGCAGCAACATTTCTATTAACAATTTGTTAAAAATATAACAAGAGAAATTAAAATGGTTAAATTATTATCAATACTAGATAATGACTTTTATAAATTCACCATGCAATATGCTGTGGTAAAGTTATTTCCAAAGGCAGAGGCTAGGTATAAATTTATAAATCGAGGACAACATAAGTTTCCTGAAGGCTTTGGCGATA
>DAIQRP010000217.1:0-2908 GCA_036786125.1 Sphingobacterium sp. | reverse complement strand
AAACAAATGCATGAATTGAAATAATGATGAGATATATACATCAGGTATCTACTTACGTTTTGAGCTTAATCGTTCTCCTTTTGACTTCTTGTCAAAAGGAGGGCGATTTTGAGCGTAATAACCTTTCAAAGAGAACGGTGATGGTGTATTTAGCAGCTAATAATAATTTAGTTACGGATGCCTATCAAAATATCAATCAAATGGAGGCTAGCTTTCAAGGAATAGATGGCAGATTAATTGTATATGCACGTTTAGCACATGCCGATCCAGCATTATATGAAATATCTTATGACCTCTCTGCAGCCATTAAGAGTAAGAAAGTAAAGACTTATCAACCTCATAATTCTTCGGATCCCCAAATCATGAAAATGGTGTTTGAGGATATACAAAAATTATATCCTGCGGAGTCTTATGGAGCCATATTATGGTCTCATGCTACTTCTTGGGTCTCTCCGGACTATAATCTTCGACTTCGGTCTTTTGGTGATGATGCGGGTTTAAAAATGGATATCAAAGACTTAAAAATAGCGCTTCCTGGGAATTTGGATTATTTAATCTTTGATGCTTGCTCCATGGGTAGTGTAGAAGTACTTTATGAGCTTAAAGACAAAGCCGATTATATCTTAGCTTCCCCCACGGAAGTGGCTGCTGTAGGCATGCCTTATGATCGTATGATGAAAGATTTATTTTCGCCCGTAGAGCAGGGCTTAAAAGAAGTGGGTAGAAAATATTTTGAATTTTATGAAGCTCAGGAAGGAATCTATCAGTCGGGGACAATCTCCTTAATTGATGCGCGTCAATTACGCTCCTTTGCCCAAATCACTAAGGGAATATTAGATCGATATGAATTGATCTATCCAGATATGAGAAGGGCAGAGCTGCAGCGTTTGGATTTTATAGATAACTCCCCCTCGGCAGGTTTTGACCTATTAGATTTTATGGAAAAGAATTTTGCTGTTCATCAATTGACTTCATTATATGAAGGATTAAATAAACTGGTTTTATATAAAGCACATACGAAGAGCTTTAATAATAAGCCTATAGAAAAGTTTTGCGGCTTATCCTGTTATATTCCTGTATCTCAAAATGCAGGCATACATCCATATTATAAATCGCTGTTATGGTATCAGGATGCAGGCTTTTATCATTTATTTGACCCCTATAACCTATAAAAAAAGCCCCTTCAATGAAGGGGCTTTTTTTATATTATATTACGCTTAACTAAAATTAGTTAGCTTTTACAGTTGAATCAACTACTGATTGAGTAGAGTCAGCGATAGAATCGATCACGTGATTAGCTGAATCAACAGTGTTTTCGATTGCATTGTTTAATGAATCTACATTTTCTTCAGTTTTAGTTTCTGCATTGTTACAAGATGCGAAAGCTACAGTTAAAGCTAAACCTAAGAAAGCGAATTTGAATACGTTTTTCATTTTATATTAAATTAAAAATTAATTACAATGTTTGATTTCTACTTGATACGATTTTTTAAAAAAGGTAACCGTAGAATGTTATTTTTTTTGAAAATAAAGTCTATACCGAAGTATAGACTCTAAATTTTTTGCTAAATTCTGGTGAATTAGTTAGCTTTTACAGTTGAATCAACTACTGATTGAGTAGAATCAGCGATAGAATCGATCACGTGATTAGCTGAATCTACAGTGTTCTCGATAGCGTTGTTTACTGAATCAGCAGTTTCTTCTGTTTTAGTTTCAGCGTTGTTACAAGATGCGAAAGCTACAGTTAAAGCTAAACCTAAGAAACCGAATTTGAATGCGTTTTTCATTTTTATAATTATTTTAAAATTTTTACAAAGTTATTATTTACCAGTTAATACGCAAATATTAAAAAGGTAACCTGCTTATTTTTTTATTTTTTAGTTAGCTTTTGCAGTAGAATCTACATGAGCTTGAGTGGAATCAGCAATAGAATCGATTACGTGATTCGCTGAATCTACCGTGTTTTCGATTGCGTTGTTTACTGAATCAGCAGTTTCTTCTGTTTTAGTTTCCGCATTATTACAAGATGCGAAAGCAATAGTTAATGCTAAACCTAAGAAACCAAATTTAAATGCATTTTTCATTTCAATAAGCGAATTATGTGTAAAACAAAATGTGTTAACTAAGCATTAATACTAATAGAAGTAAAAGGTAACCCTAAATAAAAATATTTTTTTTATTTTACGCTAAGTCCTTGAATTTCTGAGGTATTTTAAATTAAAACCCGATAAACAATATATTATGTTCGATAAATTCCAAAAATACTATGAGCTTTTTAAAGCTGTAGACCTAGAAAAATTAGAGCAGATTTCAAAAAAAGTAGACCTGGTTCAAGTGATGAATACGGTTTCAAATATGGATGAAAAGCAACTTTCCATGATGATGAAGATGCTTTCATCTGCTCCAAAGAAAAAAGATCTGCCTCCTATCAATGGGGATTTTTATCATATTGAAGAAAAGTTATCTCCGGAGCAGCGAGCTTTACAGTTACAGGTTAGAGAATTTATGGAACGGGAAATTGCACCTATTGTTAATAATTATTGGCTTAGAGATGAATTTCCATTTGAGATCATTCCCAAATTTGCAGCTTTAAATATTTGTGGTTATACCTATGAAGGCTATGGTTGTGCTGGCGGAACCTCCTTAATGGAAGGAATTATAGCCGCAGAAATTGCGCGTATTGATTCTTCCATAGCGACCTTCTTTGGCGTGCATTCAGGGCTGGCCATGGGCTCCATCTATTTATGTGGATCGGAAGAGCAGAAACAAGAATGGCTTCCTAAGATGCAACGTTTTGAGGTCTTAGGGGCATTTGGCTTAACAGAACCTGAAGTCGGCTCTGGAGCTGCGGGGGGATTGACCTGTACCGCTAAAAAGACGGAAGCTGGCTGGGTGTTAAATGGACAGA
>DAIQRP010000216.1:0-2915 GCA_036786125.1 Sphingobacterium sp. | reverse complement strand
TTTTTATCAAAAGAAGAAAGCCAGTTATCAGATACAGCGGCTAATGCATGCAGCGTATCCGCTGTCTGTGGAGCTTGCATATATTGGGTTTGAAATCCTTTTTTAGCTAGGCTATTGAGGCCATTCCTTAAGGATTTTCTATCTTTTCCTTCTAGGGAAAATAGTTCCACATCCATCAGCGCTTCCTGACCTATGCATAATTTTTGTTTTTTCATGTTTTCGAAAAATAGTAGGCTATTTTCTTCTACGCGGTAATACACGGATTTAAGTCCCAAGGTATAACAGTATCTGTCAAATTCTTGAATCTGTTCTTCCTTATCCGCCAGAGCACATACAGGTTCATCGAGCACAACAGCAAAGGAGCCACTCACCCGATAGGCGGTAAAGCCATCACTAATTTTTGAAAAGTACAATTGCTTATCCTCCATGAGTTTGAAGTAATCCATGGGAGAGTTTCCATAGAGATTTAAAAGTTGCTGTGCACGTTCAGCATCAGGGCTGACCTCCTTAAATTTCCTAGGGCTAATAAGCGTATAAATCAACAAAAACCAAGATGCCAATCCCAAAAATTGGGTGATATTTAAAAATTCCTTACCAAAAGAAGTCAGTGGATTTAACTCCGGATCGGAAAAGAGCAGAAAACTGCGTGCGGTATGATAGATGGATTCCTGCCAGCTAAAGTCGACCCCGAAATGCTGCTTATCGATAAAATAAAAACTGACAAAATCAAAGATACATACAGAAATTAAGACTAAGATAAAACTAGCAAATCCAAAGAATACTTGCTTGACATTACTTTGAATTGGATATTGCCTGTAATTCGCTAATAGTAATACAAAGGTTATTAGGGCAATAAGTGCCTCCTCATAATCAAATGCTTTAATTAAATGCCCGAACATTGAGAAGGCACAAAATATAATAGCTAACCAAAAAGCGGAGCGGTATCCTTTAATTAAATAAGCTGCAGTCACAATCAATCCGATACCGAAAACTAAGACCATTAACTTGGAGGCGTGCATAGCTTCGGCAGGAATATAATAATGCTCTAATCGCATTCGATCTGCTAAAGGAGGAGTAGCTACAGAAACTAAATTGACAATTCCGAGGAAGAAGATACCAATAGCCGGAATAAGGCGTGACATAATCTGCCTGCCGCGCCAGATAAAAGATAAAATCCCCAATAACAAGGGTAGCCAAAATTCAAAAGCACGATAGATAATAGTTATACTTAAGGCGGCAGCTTGAGTATATCCATAACTCTTTAATATATATAACATCGTAAACTCTACGGCTCCTAAACCGCGCAGGAAGGGCGAGACAAGCATCAATACGACAGTGATGGTATATGCTACTGCTGCAGCCTCAAATGAAACCGGTAGACCTAAGGCATACATGCTGATAAAGGCATGTACTATGCCACAACATTCTATTAAGGTCGAAATCGCTATGGTAGCATACAGATGTTTTTTGATCAGCTCTCCAGCGAATATTTCGTCAATATTAGCACTTATGGAAGGAAATTTTAGAAGGAACCATTGATAGAATTTATTTTTACTCCGAAAAGACCAGACGAAAGCTAGGCATATAGCTAAGATCAAACCTAAGATGACCAAGGAGATCCAGGCATTATCGAAATTTCTATTATTCATTACGGTATAGATAATAATAGGAACTCCAATTAGAAATACAGTCAGAATGCCTATATATCCATATAAGGCTCCCGCCTGATGGATTTGTGTGGTGTTCAGCTTTCTTTTCCGTAGTTGGGTAGTGGTATAGGCGAGCGAACTGATTCCTCCGGCAGGAAGAAAGACGCTGAGTAAATTACGTTTTAAAAATAATTCCACAGCATCTTTCAGGTTAATCTGTAAGCCAATAGCTTTAAAACTTTGTATATACATCCATCCTTGGAGTAAGATATAACTTAAAGTGACTAGCAATCCGGCAAGGAGCCATTGGGGCTCCGCTTGCTCCAATTGGGGGATAATTGCGGCCAATTCCTTTCTTTCCGATCTAAAGAACACAAATGCCAAAAGTAAGATTAAGACCGCAATAAGTTCTTTCCAATAATATTTGGGTGAGAGTTTATTAATATGATGGGAAAATAGTTTACGCATAAAATTAATATCCTAAGTATCGTTTACATATAAATAGTATTTTATTCTTTTTTGTTTAAAGCGAAGTAAAAATAATCTGCAAAGGAGGTCCAAAGTCTATTAATGATAGAATTTGCGATTATCAGGCTGAGGATATTCAAAGTTTAAAAACTCTGTCTACTGCCATCTTTAAGCCCTCGGAAGTACTGTCCATTTTCATAGATGAGGACTTCCCCGGATTGTCCATTTTTTATACTTGAATCGACTCCAAATACTTTATTTTCAAATAAGCTGACAATGGTTGGATGGGAGGTATGTCCGACAATAATTCGATTCTTTTTTAAGCCCTTAAGTATCCAGTTTAAGGTATGGATATCAAATGTTTGATCATTAAAATATCCACGATACCAAAGCGGTCCATTCGAACGGCTTAAGAAATTTAAGGTCTCATTTTCTCGGTATTTGGCTCTAGGTTGCGTAAAGATACTATCGACAAATAAGGTATTGGTCTGCACTTGAGTCAACCCCCGATGGATGAATTCTTCCGATATGCCACCATGTGTAAAAAGCACATCGTTAATGCTTATCATCACGGGTTTTGCCTTCATCCATTTTCCAAAGAATGTCTCCGCAGCAAATAATTTTGAATATTGAGTTCCCATCAAGGAAGCAACCTGCTTGTATTTTTTGTTGATATAACGTAAGTCATTATCAAAAACCATTAATTCATGATTTCCAATGACATAATGTAGGCGTCCTCCAGCTTGTAGTGCCTGCTGCTCTAGTTGATAGACCAGCCATAGAGCTTCGGTCACTTGA
>DAIQRP010000215.1:252-3050 GCA_036786125.1 Sphingobacterium sp. | reverse complement strand
TGCTCTACCAGCTGAGCTACGGAATCTTACTTTGTTTGTTTAAAGTGATGCAAAGATAGAAAAATCATCTTTACTTCCAAAATTTAGCCTTCAAAACTTGAGGAAATTTTTGAAAGGCACTCATGCTGAGTGAGATTAATTTTTCCGGGATATCGGCTCCATCTTATAAAAAGAAAGATAAAGCCATTAGCTCATGTTTTAAAAGAAAAAAAGACGCCCTAAGAGGCATCTTTTCTCAAATTGTCCAATTCTGATTATGGACGATGTTTGGTTACAAAGTTTTTTAAGCGAAGAATATGAGTACTTCATCTTTTTAGCGGAGCCCTAGGGATCGGAACTCCGCCATAAAAGACGATAATCAAAAACAAAACCTATAATATATTAAAACCTGAAGCGCCATTAGGTTGTGATATAATTTTTATTTCTTCTTTCAAAATACTTTTTTATCCGGGCTAACTTATATAAGTCATATAAAGCAATAATCAATAGGATGACACAAGTAAGATAGAAGGTTCCAATTTCGAGATATAAATATCCTACTCCAGCTAATAATCCTCCCAAAACATAGGCGATCATAATGGTTAATAGCAAGTGAAACTTATCTACTAAAGCCTTATTTTGACGATTCTTTTTAATACTAAACATAGAAACTAAAATCGCCAAATCTGTAGTTAACCCAGTCAAATGGGTGGTCTTTACTACGGAATTAGAAATACTCGCAGTCAAGCCATTTTGTAAGCCCATGGCAAATAGTAAAGCAGCCACCAAAAATTCTGTTTCTTGCAGGGAGTTTTGGTAAAAGAAATCTAAATAAAGGCCGACAAATAACACACTCAACAACTCCAACACGACCGGAATCGCATGTGATATATATTGACTCCACCTCCCCTTACCTTGCACAATTACAAAGTTTGAAAAGAAACTTCCCACGAAAAATAAAAGTATCCAAAGCAGAACGACCGCACCTTGGTACCAATTTCCTTTACTCAACTCTTGAGCAAAAACAGCATAATATCCGGTGATATTTGAAGTAAAAGCAAAAAAGACAGTGACGGAAGTAACATTGACCATACCCGCAGAAAATGCGGTTAAGGCTCCTAACTTCATATTGTCATTAAGCGTCCTATGATTACTATATTTTCTTAGCATACTGGTTTATATTATCCTTTCTCTCTAACACTATTTCTATAATTCCTTTCACCTGAAGATCAAAATTGAGATGAAGGACTAATTTATCCTTATTGATGGTTTGAATCTGAAAGCTCTCCATAGATTTTCCATCCTTACGTAATTCAAGAATATGACCACGCCCTTTAATAAACCATTCTAAATCGCCTTTTTGCGCTAAGTCCTGAGAGCGTAAGGTACCATCTGAATTAAACTTCCATACCCCTAATTGCAGCGCCTGAACATTCTTTAAAATCTCATTTTTCAAACCTTGATAGATCGGAGAATCCATGCTGATGGTATCAGAAGCATTGTCACGTTCGATATGCCAAGCTGTTTCCTCCCATTCCCCACGGATTAAACGTTCTGGATTTTCATAATAAGTAACCATCAGTACACTTATTAATATTAGAAATGCCACAAAGGCATAATTGATTTTTATTAATACATCCCTATTCATAACTCAAGTTCCAATCCTTTCTAAAAAAGATACTATCCATACTGTCAATATGAGTACTTTTCAACATGGGCATACATAGCCGTTGAGGCTTTGGATATAATTTATTATCCAAGGCTTTAAGTACTGCATTTAAATCAAAACTATTTTTATGGGGAAGTTCGAAGCGGTATTGTTCCAGATATATAAGCTCCTGAATCTGATGTCCCTTCATATAATTCTGCAGGTAGCGTGAATTTTTGGAACTCAAAACATCGGAATATAACTCGACTACATGATCTTCAAAACGGGAACGGATAATCTCACATCCTTTAATAAAATCTTCATTTTGCAATTCAGAAAGATAATCCTCTTTACTAAATCCTAATAAGGTCGTAATGGAATCACCTAAATGTAATCCTCCTGCTAAAACTAATTCTAAGGGCTCCTCTGGATTACTCTGTTCCAGAAATTCCAAAACGATGCGAAGTGAGCCAACACTGAAGTCTGTAGGTATCAAAACCCGTTTTATATTTGCCATAAAAATATTTTGAAACAAAATTACTTCTATGACATAGGGAGAACATGAAAACCCTATTAGTTTTTCATTAGACTTTTCCTATCGAAATTAAAATGAGATTAGAATTTCTAATTGAGATTATATTAACATTAAGAATGGAAAATAGTAGGCAGCTCAATTCGTACGGAAGTTCCTGTACCTAAGCTCGAAGAAATGCTTAAATTACCTTCATGCATTTTAATAATATTCATCGCTAAAGGGAGACCTATACCATAACCTCGGAAAGTCGCCACATTAGAAGCGCGGAAATAAGGGTCATAGATATAGGGTAATTCTTCCTGAGGAATACCGATACCTTCGTCTTTAATAATAATCATAATCCCTTTTTCAAAAGCTCCTAAAGCAACATATGCGGTATGGTCTTCAGAATATTTGCAGGCATTAGATACAATATTAGAAATGGCCAATTGCAATAAAGGGGCTGAGCCTCGCACCTTTAATTTAATACTATCATCGGGCAACATACTAAAATCAGTTTTTATATGAAATTTAGGATTGATCGCTTTTACGGTCATCTCCGCATCTAATATTATCTGATCGATACGTACGGGTTTAAAATTTAAATTATTATTTTCATATCCCGTTTGAGCAAGCATTAATAAAGCCTTAGTTTTC
>DAIQRP010000215.1:0-242 GCA_036786125.1 Sphingobacterium sp. | reverse complement strand
AACTTTCTGCAGAATCCATAATTTTCTTCATAGAAATTTTATACTCCTCAACATTCCGTTCTTTAGAGAGCGCTAAATCAGCTATTCCAATAATTGTTGTTAATGGAGTATTGAGCTCATGTGAGGCATTACTAATAAAATTTTTCTGGGTTTCAAAAGAGGTTTCTATGCGATTTAACATCCGATTAAATGTAACTGCCAGCGTACTTAAGACGCCTTTCTCATTCGTTTCACTCAGCCTA
>DAIQRP010000022.1:0-32068 GCA_036786125.1 Sphingobacterium sp. | reverse complement strand
CTCAGCTGGTAGAGCACAACCTTGCCAAGGTTGGGGTCGCGAGTTCGAATCTCGTCTTTCGCTCTAAAGCTTCCTCTGGGAAGCTTTTTTTAGGTATGATAAAATGTTTTATAGTTGAAAAGTTTTTTTATAACTTAGAAGAAAAATTATAAACATGAAGTATTTGTATCTATTTCTATTTGTCCTAATTTCCCAGATTGGATATACTCAAGTAGTTAAAACAACCTATTTCACCAAAAATAATATAGAAACTAAGGAAATAGATCAAGCCCATTACTTCCAGGAAATTGCGATCGATACAACAGGCGAAAATCAATTTCTAAAAAAAGAATATTACCTACCTTCTAAAATGGTTAAACTTCAGGGTACGGTGAGTATACATAATATCCATAAATATATCGGTAAAAAATACGAATTATATGAAAATGGTCATCTCGCCTCCGAAGAAAACTATTCTCCAGATCATCAATTAATAGATACTGCCACCTATTATTATGAAAATGGCTATATCTATTTAATCAATAATATGCCTTATACGGTAGATGACAAAGGGAACTATAAGGTAACTGATACCTTCATTCTATTTCATGCTGACTCATTGGGGAATGTACGTCTTAAAAATGGAAATGGATATTTCGAAAGCAATACCTATTTCCATCCAGAAGAAAAAGGAAATTATATCAATTATCTTAAAGATGGAGAATGGCAGGGTCGTTTTCAGAAAGCATATACGTTTAAGGAGTCCTATGCACAGGGCAAATTAATCCAAGGCGAAACTACAGATTCTCTGGGGCAGAAGACAAGCTATAACGCAGCAACCTTTACAGTAGATCCCGAATATCCAGGGGGCTTAGAAAAATTAATGTCTACCGTATCTAAGTTTTACAAATATCCCCCACAAGCTTTACAAGCCGGAGTTTCAGGAACTATTTATATTTACTTTGTAGTAGAAAAAGATGGTCGTCTCAACCAGGCTAAAATTCATAAAGATTTAGGATATGGCACTGGGGTAGAAGCCTTAAAAGTTTTAAAAAAATTAGATCATTGGAAGCCCGGTCTAATGCGCGGAATACCAGTTCCCGTTAGATATAATCTGCCTATACGCTTAAATAGTCTTTAAAATTTAACCGCTTAGCTTATATCCCTAAAAAGTCTTTGCTGCTGTTTGAGGCTTTTATGGATTAACGATCTAACCAGTCCTGAAAGTCTGTAGACTTATCTTCACTGACAATAACCTCTACCTCCATCGGAACTGGGGGCTGCAATTGTAGGCGGATTCTATTTCTCCCCACTTTTAACATATCTAAAATCGACTGAATATGAACAATAAACTTTCGATTTATCTGAAAAAAATTCGTGGGATCCAAGCGAGGCATTAAGCCGGTAATGGTATCCTCTAAGATAAATTGATTCCCATCTAAGGTATAGCCATAAAGTAATTTATCTTCAGCCATAAAATAGGCTATTTCTGATACTGGAATAGATTTTAAACGCATCCCATAACGTACTAAAAAGCGGTTTTTATAGCTACTTTCCACTTTCTCTGCAGCCCAGAATGGAGCGACTTTAGTTAAGGCTTCCTGCAACTCCTCTTCTTCAAAAGGTTTTAAAAGGTACGCAAAGCCTTGATGCTGGAAAGCTTTTAACGCATAATCTTCAAATGCTGTAGTAAAAATTACTGGAACTTGAATTTTTACCTGATCAAAAATATCAAAACTTAAACCGTCTCCAAGTTGTACATCCATAAAAATTAAATCCACATCCTGCTTAGCCAGCCATGCTGTAGCCTCTCGGACGGTAGTTTTAACCGTAGCTTCAAATTTATTCGGCAAAAGGATATGTAGTTTCTCCAATAGACCTTCAGATGCCCATTCCTCATCCTCTACGATTAATATTTTATGTACCATAATTTGAAATTAAAAAAAAATCCCCACTCTTAGATGAATGGGGATTGAATAATTCAAAATTACTTTTTATAAGTTCGGATTATTAGATATCGCTTCCTTCGGATAACGTACTATATAACGCGGATCATTCTGATTTAAAGTATATGATTTAAAGTTAAATTCATGTACAATCTGAGGTCTGCTTGTACGTTTTAAATCGTACCAGCGTAATCCTTCAACAGCAAATTCCCGCGCTCTTTCTTCTAAAGAATACGTCAATAGTTGCTCCGCAGAGAATGAAGCTAACTGGCTTTGCACTGCCGCAAATGCTTCTGCAGTTAATCTATTTTTCAATAAAGTAGTTAAGGATTTTATCGCCTCCTCTTTTTGACCTAATCGAGCCGCTGCTTCGGCTTTAGTTAAATAGAGCTCTGCATTTCTAAAAGTCGACTTAAACTGATCTGATCCTCCTTTGAAGATTTTAATCTCTCCTCCAACACGTTGAAAATAGCGCGCTACACGCAGATCTCCAGCGCTGTATTTTTTCAAAAACTCAGGGTCTAAAAAGGTCGATCTCGTGATCGTTGGGTTCGCAACATTTTCCCAAGCTTGGATCATCTCTTTAGATTGATAATGATTCGGCAATTTAGAGCTTTCCTCATTTAGATTTTCCAAGTCCGCATTAATTGCTAAAGCTTGATCCGCTGCTGCAGCCGCTAAAGCCCATTCACCACGGTATAAGCGGATACGTGATTCAAATGCATAAAAGGCACGTTTGCTAAATCTGTATTTTACTTGAGGAGCACTATCCGTTTCTTGTAATAAGAGTTCAGCCTGTTTTAAATCTTCAAAAATCTGCTGGTAGACCTGCTCCACTGTTGCCGGTTCAAATAATTGCTCTAAGTCTATTTTAATAGAAATAGGTACTCCACGATCTGTAGATGCCGTAGCAGGATTATACTGATCTGCATAGGTATTTAGCAGTTCGAAATGTGCGTAAGCTCTTAACAAATAAGCTTCAGCACGAATCTGTTGCACATTAGTCGAATTACCCGCTTTTTTCTCGGCCTCAGCTATCACATGATTCGCATAGAAAATAGTCTGATACAGACGTTCCCAAGCCATCGGAAGAGTATTGGGGTCTGGATTTTGATCATTCCATAAATAATGATCTTTAATCGAAGAGATATCTGCAGACCATTCATCTACCAATAACTCATCAGTACGCAAGTTTAATATCGATTTATGAGCTGGGTATGCCGTATATGCGGATACCATCAACGCTCTGAAATCAGATTCTGTAGTTGGAATGACCGTACCTACAGGTTGAATATCTAAATATTTATTACAAGAAGCTGCAGATAATCCTACAGCTAGTAATGCGATATATAATAAATTCTTTTTCATGGATGTTTTAATTAAAATGAAGCTGATAAGCCAAATGCCACCGATCTTGAAATAGGTTGAGCATAATTATTTCCATAAGTTTCAGGATCAAAATATCCATTGTAGTTAGATCCAAATACAAATAAGTTACGTCCTTCAATATTGAATCTCACAGATGAAGCTTGTAATTTACGACTGATAGATTTCGGTAAGGTATATCCCAAACGTAAGCTATTAATACGCATATAACTCATTTTTTTAGTCCAGATATCTAAATATTTAAAGGAGTTAGAAGGATCATTATCCATCATCCAGCTATAAGCCATCCAACGTTGATTAGCCTCCATATTCGTTGATCCAAGAGCAATAGCATTGCTTGCCCCTGGCGTTAAGGACTGCATAATATCTTTGGTATAATTCGTTCCTCTATCTACAGATGCTGGATTGTACGTTGGTGTACGACGCACCCACTGATCGATATTAAATACAATAGATACAGCAAAGTCAAAGTTTCCATAACGGAATCTATTGGTCATACCTCCGATAAATTTCGGATCCATACTTCCTCTATATTTAAACTTATTACGGTAACCTTGGAAATCTAAATTTGAAGATACTAGATATCCTGGAAGAAATTCTGCATATGGATCGTATAACTCATAGAACTCCTCATAGGAAACTACATTCCCTTGGTTATTATAAAACTGCGGTAATCCGTCTTTATCTAAACCTGCAGTAGGAATTTCATATAATGATTTAATTGGGCTTCCCACTTGAGCATCTAATGTATAGGCTTGAGGGTTTACCATAACTTGAGTCAACTTATTTCTATTATGTGCAATATTGAAATCTGTAGACCAGGTAAAATGATCGCGCACGATATTCCGGCTTGTAATCATTAACTCAATACCATCATTCTTCACTGCTGCCCAGTTCCGGGATACATTTGGAAAACCATTTTCTAAAGGCAATTGACTGATTCCAATTAAATCGGTAGAATTTCTATTATAGTAATCCACCGTAAATTGTAATCTATTTTTTAAAATAGCAAAATCCAATCCTGCATTCCAAGTTCTTGTTTTTTCCCAACGTAATTTATCATTAGCTGGATTATTCACCACAATACTCTCTTCTGTATTCCCCGGTAAGATCGTTCCTGTAGAATACTCTCCGATAATAAATGGATAGGTATTGCGGTCGATATTTCCTTGAATACCATATGAACCACGAACTTTTAAATTAGAAATCCACTCTTGATCTTTGATGAAATCTTCCTCACTAGCATTCCAAGAACCTGATACTGACCAAATCGGTAAGAATCTATATTTCGGATCGACACCAAACATATTTGAACCATCATAACGAATACTACCGTATAAGTTATACTTCAAATTATAGCTATAAGAAGCGTTCGCATAGAATGAAGCATAAGAACTCTCGCCTATGGTCTTTCTATATTGTCTGTACTTCTCATCATTGATATTATTCGTATTTGGGAATACCAATTGCTGCGTCGTTAATGTCTTAGGGTTAAATCCAAAACCACGTGTCATAATACCCGTATTTTTAGAACGACGTAACTCTGTTCCGGCCATCACTTCGAAATCATGTTTCGAATCTACCGTAAAATTGTACTGTAAGAATGATTTCCAGTTGTATTGGAAAATGCTATTACTTTGGTTTTGAATAGTTCCGCCATCAGGTAGGAAATATTTCGTCGTTTTAGAAGCACTGTCATAATAACGTGTTCCTTCTCTAAACTTACGTGTATTATAGGTCTCTTTATCGGCAAATCTTTCAGATGCTGATTCGTCAAACTGTAAGCCTAATTCCGAGCGTAATGCCAATGAAGGTAAAATCTGATATGAAATATTAGCTATAGCTTTTAAGCTTTTAGTCGATAAGTTGTAGCTGGTATTTTGACGCTCTTCTAAAGCGTTAAATGGAATATAGGTATCTTTTTCAAATCCTTCAATATCCGGATCATATACAAATTTCCCTTGTGCATCACGAGGTAATAAGTAAGGATTAACAATACGAGCATAGGTATTGGGGTTGGTGAACCCATCTCTATCCTGAATAAAATTATTACGATCTGTAGAAGATCCCAATAAGTTAATTCCAGCTTTTAATTTATTATTAATCGTAAAATTATTATTTAAGGTTAAGGAGTATCTGCGCATATCTACACCTTTAGTAGTTGCTTTCTCATCATACATCCCTCCAGAAACATAAAAATCATGATGGTCTGAACCCCCAGAAATGGCTGCTGTATACTGTTGGTTTAATGCCGTACGATATAACTCATCTCCCCAATTGTGATTTTGTGTACGCAGCTGCTGAATGGCATCTTGAGTCGATTGAGATAAACCCAATAATCCCGATTGACGGTATTTTTCCAACTCATTATTTGCATTTAACAGACGTGCAATAGCTCCTCGATCTGCGCGGTAGCTCAGGTCAGAGCGATTAGCCATCGCTAATTCGAAATCTACCTTTTCAGAACCATTCATCAGATTTAATTTGTCGAAATCTGGTTTTTGGCTGACAAAGCTATTGGCAGAAACAGAGACTTGAGTAGGTCCTTTTTTTCCTTTCTTCGTGGTAATTACAATAACCCCATTTGCTGCTCTTGCTCCATAGATAGAAGTGGCTGCAGCATCTTTCAATACGGTGATATCTGCAATATCATCTGGATTAATTCCGGCAATAGGCAGATTACTTAAATTATTTAAGTTATCCTTATCAAATGAATTAGGCAAGGCTGTTCCTTCAATAGGCAATCCATCGATAACCCATAGTGGATCTTGCGTACCATTTAAAGATACTGTACCGCGAATACGAATTTGAGGAGCACTGTTCGGTCCTCCATTTAAGTTCGTTAATTGCAAACCGGCAACCTGTCCTTCTAATAACTGGTCCACAGAAGATACCCCAACTTGTTTGATATCTTCCACTTTAAGTTTATTATAAGACGTGGTATTTTTCACTTTACTGATATTGGTATACCCCGTTACAATAACCTCTTCCAAGGCCTTGTCACTTGCTTCTAAGAAGATGGTATTGTATACCTTACTCACCGTGACTTGTTTATTTACATATCCCATATAGGAAACTGTAAAATATTTCACATCCGTAGGGATGGTTAATGTAAAGGCCCCGGTATTATCCGTTACCGCACCCAAAGCCGATTGCTGCACTTGACCAGCAACGCCTGTAGATTCTCCTACCGCCGTACTTTCTACAAATACGGTCGCCCCAAGAATTGGCGCCTGCGTCTTACTATCCAAAACCTTACCTTTTAAGGTTACTGTCTCTTGGGCAAAAGACAGTAGATGGATACAAGAAAACGCAATAAAGAGTATGAATTTATTCATTTTCGATTATATAAGTTAATTATTCGTATTTAAAGCTCCATTAATACGCATTAATAGATCCTGGTAATGAGCTTGTGTCGTAAAATCTCCGGTATGTGCAACCGATTTTAATAGTTTCTCAATTTGCATAAGCTCCGCACGCTTCGCCGTTAACATGTCTGAAGTTCTACTCATACCTGACACATGCACATTACGTAATTCTTTGGCATGGTCAAGGCCATGAATAGGGCAGAATGTCGGTTTAGCAGCATTTAAAAACTGATCTACCTGAGATAACTTTTTGAAATTTAACTTTTCCATGGTCTTATTCATGGTAACCAATAAAATATCGATATAGTTTTGTTGTAACATGCGGCTATCGATATCTAAATTTTGCTTCGCCAAAGTCTTCGCAAAGATATCCTGACGTAGAGATTTTAAGAACTCTTCTAAACTCCAAGCAGCATCACGGCCAAATAATAACTCCATTTCAGTCATCCGTAACAGACGTTGATCTTGAAGTAAGTTATAAAGTAGACTATATTGAAACTCTCTTTTTAAGGTATATGGAGCATATTCAAATGGTCCCATAGGGCTATCTTTTAAAGCAAAAGTTTTCGTCATTAAATCTTTTCGGAATAACCATTCTGGCATATGGAAGACCTGCTCTTTGATATAGGCCAAAGCCTCAATCTGAGTTTGACGAGGTACCGGTGCATAGGCATCTTTACCATCTCCTAAAACAGGATTATTTAAGTAAATTCCACCAATATTATTTAAGACATGTTCTGCATAAGTATGCCACTGCCCTATTACAGCCATATATAATTTACCTGCTTTATAGTAATCATCGCCTGCTGCAGTCGTCCAATCTATAATTTGAGGCATAATACGTTTTAAGTTACGTAAGCCATAGGTTCCTGCTAACATGGCATTATCTCCTAAATCTTCAGACTGAGAGCGTGGATCTATCACATTTTTAGAGTCCTGCTGTTCTCCATACCAGTAGTATGGATTATCCTGATGATCTTCGATTACTTTACGTAAAATAGGAAGTTCTTCCCAGGCGCTTTTATTAGGATACCATCTATAGGCCCAAGCGATAGCATATTTATCATACAATCCGATTTCCGGAGTAATGGACTCCACATGATCCTCAGGTTGTGCAACATAATTAAAACGTGCATAGTCCATAATAGAGGTTGCTGTTCCTCCCATCTTTTTAGTAAAGCTAGCCGAACGTAACGAGTCTACTGGGAAGCTAAAAGAGGAACCCATATTATGTTTTAATCCTAAGGTATGTCCAATCTCATGGGAAGAAACAAAACGAATGGCATGTGCCATCTTTTCATTTGAGAATTCATTTCCACGCACTGTAGGGTCGATAACCCCAGTCTGTACACGCATCCATGAGTTTAGAGCCGTCATTACATTATGCCACCAGATGACATCCGCTTCTAAAATTTCTCCGGTACGTGGATCGACTACAGAAGGACCCATTGCATTTGCCTGAGGAGAAGCGGCATAGGTAATAGCAGAAGTATTCGCATCGTCAATATCAAAGTCCATGTCTGCAGGAACTTCTTTGGCGATAATAGCATCTTTAAAACCTGCTTGCTCAAAGGCTTTTTGCCAATCATGCACTCCTGCGATAATCTCTTGACGCCATTGTACAGGTGTGGCAGGATCTATATAAAAAACAATCGGTTTTTGAGGTACCACAAGCTCTCCTGCTAGATATTTTTCTACATCTTCAGCACGAGGTTCTAAACGCCAACGTGTCACTAACTCCCGCTTTTCCATCTCCTGCTGTCTATCCGAAAAGTACCAACGCGGTGTCGAAAAGAAGCCTACTCGAGGATCTGCGAAACGAGGTTTCATCTGATCTTTAGGAAGCTCTAAGATATTACTCGTCACAGTCATACTGATTGGAATAGACTCATTCCCTTCGGAAACACGTGTAGAAAGGACTGAACGAATCACAATATTATTGTCAAATGATTTCATCTGATCAATTAGGGAAAGTGATGTTTTTGGAGAAGTCCCTAAACCGATATTTGTAAATACATCATTAAAGCTTTTCTCGGTACCATCGAATACTTTATTAACTTTAATAATTACGGCTGAAGAATCTTTATTATATCCTTCAATTTTAAATGACTCAATAAAAGAAGGCGTAAAATTATCGGCTACCGAACGTGCGATGGCATCTTCCTGAGGAACCTCTACCTGAGGTTTAATTTCACTTACCCAAACTTCTTTTCTGGCTTTTTTTAATGAAAAACGAATGACTTTATTATCAAAGTTCATCCCTTTATTCAGCCCCGCTTCATTCAGCGCTAACGGTACAGAAGAAATCTTATTAATTAACAAAAAGTCTTCTTCCAATTTATTCAATGGAATCTCAAAGAAGAAATCTTTCTCTTTATTGAATACATTAAATATTCCGCTATCAATCTTCGCATCTTTAATTAACTTATCATAGACTAAACTACTATCTTTTTTCGTTGTTGTATCAGAAGAAGAGATTGACTCTTTTTTCTTTCCAATACCCAAAGGACTAAGGATTTGACAGGAATTAAGCGTTAAAATAGAGAAGAAACTCAAGCATGCAAAAGCAGATTTTTTTTTGAAATGCAAATTGTTCATTTATATGTGTGTTATAGGAACGTAAGATATAGGAGCGTGAAGATGCCAATATATTATCATTCACAAAAGCATTTCAGAGTGAACGCGTATATTTCAGGAGTGAATGCGCTAATATCAAGGAAGAGTGGAAATTATCGTAAATAAAACCAGAAAAATTAGCCTTAATTTTCCGCTTGCATTAAGGGCAGACAAACCTCATAATAAATTTCATTCTGCTCTATTTCAAAGCCTTGCACCTGATAGAAATCATAGACATTCGCAATCAGCTGCGTACCATATCCTGCGGAGTCTACATCGGGATTTTTTAGGAATATGGTATTCCTGACATAGATCTTTCCTTCCCTTTCGAAAATAGCAATAGACAGCGGTTTTTCCTTATTGAGTTCATTATGTTTAATGGCATTTTCTATTAATACCTGCAGGCTAAACTTAGGAATTCTCCACGACATTGTAGCCGGCTGAATATCAATTTCTATCGGACTTAAGGTATCTCCAAAACGTATTTTCTGCAGAAAAAAATATTCTTCAGCCAATTCAACTTCAGCCTTTAGCGTAGCTAAACCCGTATGATCTTGACTTAAAAATTTTCGATATACCTTAGCCATTTTTGCCACAAAGGTTTTTGCTTGTGTGGGATTTTTACCAATCAGCTGCTGCAGGGAGCCTAAGGCATTAAATAGAAAGTGAGGATCGATTTTTCTTTTTAAATTTTCAAATCTCAATAAGGCATCTTCCTTCTGATATTCTAAATTTTTTAACATTAGACGTTTCGCCTGCCGATTCTGCACATCAATAAGATAGAAGAAAACGAGCATAATCACAATTCCGATGCCACCTAATAATAAGCTCATATGCACGATATCCCGAACCTCATCTTCGGTAATGGAAACCGGCACAGAAACTAAGAGTCTATTTTTGGAAAATAGTCCCTTGAGCTTAAACTCCTCCATAAATACACGCTGCAGAATATAGTCTGAGATCAGTAGGCTATCATGGATCTGTTCGGGCTGCAGTCCCCCTACTCGCTCCTGTCCGACCTTCTCTATCTCCGGCCCCATAATACAGATGCCCTCGGGATTAAAGAGTTCAAAATATGCTCTTCCTCCCAAATCTTTAAAGTAGAAATAATCATTAAGTTTATTCAAATCCAGTATCAGTTCTAACATTCCAGATTTACTGCGATGATAGACCTGCAGATAGGAGGCTTGACTGCCGTTTAGAAGCAGAGTACCTTCCTCCTGAACATAGCTCGCTCCCAAGAGCAAATTCCGATCCGCCTGGTAGGCCGGATCATACCAATTTAATGTACGCTTGGGCTGTAGAGGACCATTTTCCCAAAAGGAATAAGCCACCACAAGTTGTTGCAAATCATTTTCCCCTAGCAATTTAGGCAACAAATCGGGTTGGTTCTGATCGATGCAGAAGCCCATTAAGTCCATAATGCGATCGAAATCCTCCAATTCCTTCTGTACGAGTTTACCTTTCTCCAGGGCAACTTCTTTAATAATACGAGTACTTAAAGTATTTAGGCGCAGCTCGATATTTTGAAACATCACAAGGAATGCCGCGAGTACAAAACCTACTGCGAGTATAAATACCAGGATACGCTTACGATTAAAAAAGAATAGGGATTTCCACATATGATTCAACTATTCCGTGGAGGAATAAATAAAAAGCGTTGACCTAAGGTCAACGCTGATATGGATAATTTGAATATTATTTACGGTCTAAACCTTGAGAAGCTAATTCTTCTACATAGGCACGAACAGTTTCATTAGAGAATCTCGAAGTAACATCGAATGCAAATGCATGTACTAATAAAATACGTGCGGCATGCTCTCCAATACCTCTAGATCTTAAATAGAATAGAGATTCATTATCAAACTGACCGATTGTACAACCATGTGAACATTTCACATCATCGGCAAAAATTTCCAATTGCGGTTTCGTGTATACAGCTGACTTTTCGGAAATCAACATATTGTTATTCTGTTGAAATGCATTGGTCTTTTGCGCATCTTCACGCACGAAAATTTTACCGTTAAATACGGCTGTAGACGTATCTTGAGTAATATTTTTGTACCACTCATAAGACTCACAATGTGGTTTTAAGTGGTCCACAATGGTATGCACATCCACCAATTGATTATCTGCTGTTAAGTTTATTCCATATAAATGGGATTCCACATTTTCAGCATCTAAACGTACGTTGATATTATGTCTTACAAAAGAAGCACCTGGGAAATTACAGTTATAATTATTGTATAAACTATATTTCTCTTGGTAAACTTCGGTATGGAAGCTATAGTTACTTACTGATTTTGAGGTCTGTATATAGTAATGCTGTAATTTAGCATTCTCTGCAACAACCACCTCAACCACTTTATTCTGGAAGTTCTTTGCAGTACCTTCTAAAGTAATAAAGTTTTCTATGATTTCAGCTTCTGCATTAGGCTCTAAAACAAGTAAAGCACGCGTCTGCGCAAAAAACTCATCTACACCTGTAGACACATGCACAATCTGAATAGGCTTTGATAATACGGCATTTTTAGCCACATGAATATAAACCCCTGTGGTATATAAGGCTGTATTTAGCGCAACTAAAGCAGAGTCTGTTTGATCTGCATATTGTGCAAAATGTTTTATAAAAGCAGGTTCTTCTACTGCATCTTCAATAGATTTTACAGTTAATCCAGCTTCTTCTTCCAAAGAAGAGAAAGCTAAGACATACTGTCCATTTACGATAACAATACGGTGTGCATCCAATCCTGGAATATCACCTGCACTAAAATCTAAATTATCAATAGACACATCAGAATTCAACACATAAGGTTGATTTACGATACTGTGTATATTGGTATATTTCCAATCTTCATGTTTTACAGTCGGAAAGCCCTGAGCTTGAAACTTCGCAAATGCCTGTTGGCGAATCGCGATTAAAGCAGCAGGTTCTGCTGCAGTTTCTTGCTCATTAAAGCCTGTTAACAACTGTTGAAACAATGAATCTGATACTAATGTATTCATCATTTAAGCGTTTTGCTCGTCTAATTCTTTTAACCAATCATATCCTTTTTCCTCTAATTCTAAAGCTAATTCTTTAGGACCAGATTTTACAATGCGACCATTGTATAAAACGTGTACAAAATCAGGAACGATATAGTCTAATAAACGTTGGTAGTGAGTAATTACGATAAAAGCATTATTTTCATTACGCAATTGGTTAACTCCATTAGCTACGATACGTAAAGCATCGATATCTAAACCCGAATCAGTTTCATCTAAAATAGATAATTTAGGGTTTAACATAGCTAATTGGAAGATTTCATTACGTTTCTTTTCACCACCTGAGAAACCTTCGTTTAAGGAACGGTTCGCTAAGTTGGCAGAAAATTCCACTAACTTTTGCTTTTCCTTAACCATATGTAAAAATTCCTTCGCTTCCATTGGAGGCAGGCCTTTATACTCACGGATATCATTTACAGCAGTTTTCAAAAAGTTAATATTTGAAACTCCTGGAATCTCAACGGGATATTGAAAAGCTAAGAATACACCTTCACGTGCACGATCCTCTGGCGCTAAATCTAAAATATCAACCCCATCTAATGAAACTGAACCATCAGTAACTTCATAGGAATCACGTCCTGCTAATACATTACCTAATGTACTTTTACCAGCTCCATTCGGGCCCATGATTGCATGAACTTCTCCTGGTTTAACTTCTAAATTAAGGCCTTTTAAGATTTCTTTCTCATCTATTGAGGCGTGTAAATTTTTAATGCTTAACATTGTATATATACTCTGTATTGTTAATTTTTAATCTGATGAAAATCATCAGTTTGACTACATGTAAGAATGTTCTAGAACTTATCCTACTGAACCTTCTAATGAAATGGCTAATAATTTCTGCGCTTCCACTGCAAATTCCATAGGTAATTGATTTAATACCTCTTTGGCATAACCATTGACGATTAATCCTACGGCTTTTTCGGAATCAATACCGCGGGCATTTAAATAGAAAACTTGATCCTCCCCGATTTTTGAAGTCGTTGCTTCATGCTCTAATTTGGATGTTTTATTTCTATTCTCAATATATGGGAACGTATGTGCACCACAACGATCTCCAATTAATAAAGAGTCACATTGGGTAAAGTTACGTGCATGATCTGCAGAAGGACCGATTTTCACTAAACCACGGTAACTATTATGGCTTTTTCCTGCGGAAATCCCCTTAGAGATAATTTTTGATTTTGTATTCTTTCCAATATGAATCATTTTGGTTCCCGTATCCGCCACTTGCATATTACGTGTCATGGCTACGGAATAGAACTCTCCGACAGAATTATCCCCTTTTAAGATAACACCTGGATACTTCCAAGTAATTGCCGAACCAGTTTCTACTTGAGTCCAAGAGATTTTTGAATTATCTCCTTTACAGATACCACGTTTAGTTACAAAGTTAAAAATACCACCTTTACCATCTTTATCTCCTGGATACCAGTTTTGAACGGTAGAATATTTTATTTCAGCATCTTTCTGAGCAACCAGTTCTACCACTGCAGCATGCAATTGATTTTCATCACGCATCGGCGCAGTACAGCCTTCCAAGTAGGAAACATACGAACCTTCATCCGCAATAATTAAAGTACGCTCAAATTGACCTGTGTTTTGTGCATTGATACGGAAATAAGTAGATAACTCCATAGGGCAATGTACGCCTTTAGGGATATATACAAATGATCCGTCTGAAAATACAGCAGAGTTTAAAGCCGCATATATATTATCGGTCTGAGGCACTACGGTACCTAAGTATTCTCGAACCAGCTCCGGGTGCTCCTGAACAGCCTCTCCAAAAGAAGAGAAGATAACTCCTTTTTCTTTTAATTTCTCACGGAAAGTAGTTTTAACCGATACAGAATCAAATACTGCATCTACGGCCACAACTCCGGCTAAGATTTTTTGCTCATCCAATGGAATCCCTAATTTCTCAAAGGTAGATATCAATTCAGGATCTACCTCATCCATGCTGTTCAATTGTGGCTTAGCCTTGGGTGCAGCATAGTAAGATAATTCTTGAAAATCCACTTCAGGGTTCTCAAAATTTTGCCAAGTCGGCATCTTTAAAGTTAAGAAATGACGAAAAGCTTTTAAACGCCATTCTAATAACCATTCAGGTTCATTTTTCTTCGCTGAAATTAAGCGTACGGTATCTTCGGATAATCCCTTAGGGGCAATATCCATTTCAATATCCGTAGTGAACCCGTATTTATATTCTTCGAGCTCAAGCTCTTTCAGTAAATCGTCGTCTTTAGTACTCATATCACGCTTTCACGGTTAATTCTAATTGTCACAGGGCGTATCCCCACAATCTTCCGAAATGCAAAGTTACAATTTACAAGCCATATAACCTTAATTTTATGCCTTTGATTACAACATTTAGTAAAATTAAATGACAAAAGTCATTTAATTTATTAAGGAATGCCTTTCGGTAGAGTTTTGAATTCAAATGTACGAAAAGCCTATGCAATACCCGTATATATATTTCTATACCCCATAGATCCTATCTATACAAAAAATATATAAAAAGATAAACGCCCTTTTCCCAAATTATATTCTGAACATTCCGTACCTTTACCTCGTAATATCTAAAAAAATATATATGCCCTTTCAACCAGATAAAACAGATTTAAAAATCTTAAAATTATTGCAAGAAAATGGTCGTATTACGAACCTACAACTTGCCTCAAGTATAGGTCTGTCTCCAGCCCCAACCTTGGAACGCGTGCGGAAACTCGAGAACTCTGGATTTATAAAAAGCTATCATGCCTTTGTAGATGAGGAGAAATTAGGGCTCGGCATTAAATCATTTATCCAGATTTCTTTAGACTTTCATACCCATAATGCAATTCCAGAATTTGTAGAAGCCGTCAAGCAAATTACTGAAGTGACCGAATGTCACCATGTAACAGGACAATGTGATTTTATGCTTAAAGTATATGTCAAAGATATTAAAGCTTATGAAACAGTGATTATGGAAAAAATTGCTAAAATTCCATATGTTAAAACATTTCAAACGATGATGATCATGTCCACTAGCAAAAAAGAGCCGATCATTCCTCTAGAATACTAAAGCCTATGAAAGAACCTTTATTTAACGATTATGCGCTGATTCTTTCCTGGCCTGACGCCACCATTCGAGGAGATGAAAAATGGATGATGTTCTTTAAAAAAATTGGAATTGTTAAAAATCTCAATTTTAAAGTAGGACATACGGGAGTGGTATTAGTTTCAGGAGATACTGGAGAAATGTTATATTATGATTTCGGTCGCTATATATGCCCCCGTGGTTATGGAAGAGCCCGCTCCAAAGATTCCGATCCCAGGTTAATGATCGGTATAAAAGCAAGCTTCACAGCAACTGGAAAGATTAGCAATCTGTCTGAGATCTGCCATTATTTTGAGCAGATGAAATCGGCTATGCAAGGATTTGGCCCTTTATACTTTTCAGTAGCTGAGGATATTAATCTTCAACAAGCGAAATGCTATGCCGATGGTTTGGTGGAAGAGGGTTCTACACCCTATGGTGCTGTAGCGAAGGACAATAATAACTGTTCTCGATTTATTACGCGCTTGCTTATTAAGTCCTCCCAGAAATACCATCATCTGCATAGTATTAATTTTCCGGAAACTATAAAAGCCAGCCCGATAAGCAATATTGTGAATGCTGTATCGAATCGAATGATTTATTCCTTTGAGCCGCAGACAGGTCTTCAACATTTTAAAATGAATAGATGGCAGTCCCTAGCTTTTTTAATTAAGAAATTAGGCGAAAATGTCAACTCCCAAAAGGCAGCGTTACTTCCCGAGGATATCAGCATTGGAGAAATGTTATTAAAACAGACTCCATCTCAAATTCCACGATCTGCACAATATCTAGGTGGCGTGGGAGAAGGCGCTTGGTTTGATATTACTTTAATCTCAGAAACTAGCCTGCTGATAAAACGATATACCCCGACAGGAGAACTGGAGTATTATGTTAAAGGAATCTGTGAGCAAGCCCTAAATATGCAAGCTCCTCTGCAGATTACCTACGACAGTCATCTGCTCTTTACCCATATTATTCAGAATAATAAAAAATATAAGATTCAACATGTAGAACATTTGGAATTAGAGAACAATGAACTCCCTATTTCAACTAGTCTATATGCTTAAACGCCAATCTATAGCCGGTAAGCCAGCTTGAACTAAAAATTCATTTGCCCGTGAAAATGGGGCACTCCCAAAGAAACCACGATAGGCAGAAAGTGGTGAAGGATGTGCCGACTGCAAAATTAAATGCTTCTTAGTATCAATAAAAGCTGCTTTTTTCTGCGCATAGCTACCCCATAATATAAATACAACATGTGGGCAACTGGCTGAAATCTGTTGAATTAAATAATCTGTAAAGGTCTCCCATCCTTTCTTTTGATGGGAGCTCGCAGCATGAGCACGTACGGTCAATGTGGCATTTAATAATAAAACTCCCTGTACCGCCCAAGCCGTTAAATCTCCCGATACCGGAATACTAAAACCCTCCATATCAGTCGCTAATTCTTTAAAAATATTCTTTAAGGAAGGAGGCAGCGGAATACCCTTGGGTACAGAAAAGGAAAGTCCATGTGCCTGACCATGGTTATGGTAAGGATCCTGCCCGAGGATGACGACTTTCACCTGATCTAAGGGGGTCAGTTCAAAGGCATGAAATACATCCGCCTCCGACGGAAAGATAAGTTCTGTAGCGCGCTCCTGCTCCAAGAAGGCTTCAAGTTGCTTCATATAAGGCTGCTCAAATTGTGCCTTAAAAAGAGGATCCCAGCTTAAATCATATCGTGTAATCATTTCCAAAAATACATTTTTCAAAAATAAGCACAAAAACAAGTTGCTTTAACGCTGGAATTAACGGATATTTGCAAAATTAAAGTATCTATACATTTTAAATAAAGACTTATGTCAAATCTTGTTAGAATAATTATCAGCAGTATAATATTAATCCAAACAGTTGTCCTATTTTGGATAGGCCAATGGGGCTGGGGAATCTTAGGCGTCTTTTTGACCATTCTAGCCTTTGTCACTGTATTCTTTAATGAAAATATGCTTTTGGCACAATGGTTTATGCGTAAACAAGATATGGTAAAAGCCGAGAAATGGTTGAAAAATATTAAGAATTATGAAAAACAACTTATCTCTGCGCAGCATGGATATTACCATATGTTAATCGGGATGTGTGAATCCCAACGTGCCCCACTTCAATCGGAGAAATACTTCAAAAAAGCGTTACAATTAGGTCTGCATATGGATCATAATATCGCTTTAGCAAAATTAAGTTTAGCAGGTGTAGCTATGGCAAAAAGAAATAAAAGAGATGCCGAGAAATATTTACAAGAAGCGAAGAAAGCAGACAAAAATAAATTGTTAGCTGATCAGATTAAGATGATGAAAGATCAGATGGGAATGATGGATCGTCAGCAAATAAGATATAGTAGATAAAACAAAAACAGCTGTTACTTAATCGTAACAGCTGTTTCTATATAACGCCCCTCTTCGGAACTGTCCTCAAATACAATAAGCAACTTTTCAGGTAAGCCTAATTTAGCATCCCAGTCATTAATTTTGACCGACATCAGGACAGGCACCTCATCCTCCAGTAAATAATTCAGATAATTTTGGCGCTGCGCGATATCGACCAATACACGTCCCATTTGGATACTGGAGAATAAATGCTTCCCTCCTTTTCTATCCAGGACTTGTGTGGCATAACAATTTAACTTGAGCTCCCTTGGAGCTCGAACTAAACTCGTCAGAAATAAATCGATCTGCAAGGTGGAACTTTCTTTATGATATTGAGCCTGCTTCAAATCAATTTGAATATCATCTACTTCAATTCGCGTACTATCCAATAGATCCACCGTCTGAGCACGGACTGTATCGAACTGAAGAACAGATAGGATACCCATAAGATATAGGAATACTGATTTCATAAGTCTATCTTAAGCGATCTGCTGACTTAATTAATAAATCATCCTTACGAATAGCTCCTAATGCCATCGATAGAAAAATAATAGCAATGGGCAATAAGAAAAAGCCTACCCCAATATTATTAGCCCCTAAATACTGATTATAGGTAGATAAAGCCGTGCTTGCCGTACTATATAACCAAATGGCAAAAAGAATAATCAATACAATATTTAAAAAGATTAATTGCTTCTGAACTTTACGGCTTTTAAATTTAAAAATCGTAAATATAGGCAGAAGACCCACAATAACGGTTCCTATAATCTGTAAGATAAAGGTCGTTTCTCGTAAGGGATGTCCATCTGGCCCTACCCCATATACTCCTGTTATCTTTACCGCTTTTGCTAAACCTGCGAAATCTCCAAATTGCGCATACGGAAACATAAATAAGGCTAATATAACAGCAGCTGCTAATAAGAGCCAAATACTTTGGATACGTTGAATCATATTTTTATGTATTTTCTTAGACTACAAATATAGAATAAATAGAAAGAATGAAAAATTTCTATCCTTCCTATGATGGAAAACAATGTTAAGGTAAAATTGTTGGTAACACAAGCATATTTATACGCAGGAAACATTCATTTGTTTACCTTTGTACCGTGAATACGGTTAAAAAAAGATATTTTATTGAAATTGCTTATCAGGGTACAGCTTACCATGGTTGGCAGGTTCAGAATAATGCCATTTCTGTTCAGGAAGTTTTAAATAAAGCATTACGCATTTTATTACGCGATCCAGAATTAGAAACTACAGGTGCTGGCAGAACAGATACAGGCGTACATGCCAAACAACTATATGCGCACTTCGATGTGGCAGCAGAAGGGGTCATATTATTGCCGGAACGTTTTTTACATGCGATTAATGGTCTTCTACCACATGATATTGCTGTAAAAGCATTACTTCCAGTAGCTGATGAAGCACATGCTCGTTTTGATGCAACACAGCGCTCCTATGAATATCATGTACATTTTGAAAAAGATCCATTTCGCAATAATTACTCGTTGTATGCGCGCGATAAGCCCGATTTAAACAAGATGAATGAAGCGGCAAAATACCTTTTAGGAAAGCAAGATTTCAGCTGTTTTTCAAAATCCAATACTCAGGTATTTACCAATAACTGCGATATCCGTAGAGCAGAATGGATAGCTGATGCAGATGGCCATCTTGTGTTTCATATTACTGCAGATAGATTCCTCAGAAATATGGTGCGCGCCATTGTAGGCACGCTATTGGAAATTGGAATTAAAAATAGAGATATTCACTTTATGAAAGAAGTTATAGCTAGTAAAAACCGCTCCTTGGCAGGAACTTCCGTTCCGGCTCAGGGATTATACCTTACTGAAGTAACTTACCCTTATATTAATAAATAAAAACATTGAGCGAACAAAAAATTACAGGGAAGGCCTATGATACTAAACTCCTGCGTCGCATGGTGGAGTATATGCAGCCTTATAAAACAACCTTTTGGATATCGGTTGTATTAACGATATTATTAGCTGTATTAGCACCCGCATTACCCTTATTAATCGAATATACCTTAGATCATTATATTCTAAATTTTGATGTTTCAGGTTTAGGTCTAATGCTTATTGCGATGTTGCTGTTGCTGTTTGTGCAGACCTTAGTGCGTTATTACCATACCTTAATGACCAATACTTTAGGACAGTCAGTGATTCGAGATATCCGGATTAAGGTATTTAACCATATCAGTAGTCTGCGACTTAAATATTTCGACCAGACCCCAATTGGAAAGTTAATTACAAGGACGATTTCAGATTTAGAGACGATTGCCAATATCTTTTCAGAAGGCCTTATCCAAATCATCGGAGACTTATTGCAGTTGCTTGTAATTCTAGGAGTTATGTTCTACTCCGATTGGAAACTGACATTAATTGTATTAGTTCCTATGCCTATTATGATTGCGGCAACCTATATTTTTAAGGAAGCCATGAAATCAGCCTTTCAGGATGTGCGCAAGTGGGTTGCTAATCTGAATACCTTCCTGCAAGAACATATTACAGGAATGGGTATTATTAAATACTTTGCCAGAGAAAAGCAAGAGATGGATAAGTTCAAATATATTAATGAACAACATCGAAATGCACATATTCGGGCAAACTGGTATTTTTCGATTTTCTTTCCCGTTCTAGAGATTATTATGGCGATTTCATTAGGTCTCCTGGTCTGGTATGGATCCAAACAAATTTTGGCACATCAGATCTCCCCAGGTGTGGTAGTGGCCTTTATTATGTATATCAATATGATCTTTAGACCCATCCGAGAATTAATCGATAAGTTTAATACCTTACAGATGGGAATGGTATCTGCAGAACGTATTTTCGAAGTTTTAGATACCGATGAGCAGACTCCAAATCATGGACAATTAGCGCCTGTACAAATTCGTGGAGAGATTGAGTTTAAAAATGTATGGTTTGCATATAATGATGAAAACTGGGTGCTAAAAGACGTGAGCTTTAAAGTAAAACCTGGGGAAACTCTAGCCTTAGTAGGCGCAACAGGAGCAGGAAAGTCCTCTACCATCAATATCTTAAGCAGATTCTATGAAATTAATAAAGGGCAGATTCTTTTAGATGGCGTAGATATTCGAAACTATGATTTGAATTTCCTGCGTAAGACCATTGCTACAGTATTACAAGATGTCTTTCTCTTTTCAGATTCCATTATTAAAAACATCAATTTAAATGATGATCGAATTAGTCGGGAAGATATTATAGATGCCGCTCAACAGGTCGGTGCACATCATTTTATTATGCGTATGCCTGGAGATTATGACTTTAAAGTGCAAGAACGCGGAGCCTCCCTTTCAGCAGGACAGGCGCAATTAATCTCCTTTATCAGAGCACTTGTACATGATCCTAAAATATTAATCTTAGATGAAGCAACCTCCTCGGTCGATACCGAAACCGAAGAGCTTATTCAAACGGCTATTGATAAACTGATGCATGGAAGAACCGCAATAGTCATCGCCCATCGGCTTTCTACCATACAAAATGCCGATAAAATTATTGTTCTCGATAAAGGGGAGATTAAAGAAATCGGTTCTCATCAGGAACTCCTTTCTATCGATGGATATTATAAGAAACTATATGATCTGCAGTTTCATTCTGCAGGGATTTAAATTTCCTAAAAAAATAAGGGCTATTTTTACAAATAGCCCTTTCTTTTGAATTCAATATCTCTCCAATATTGAATGTCAGATATGCAGACACATACCTGCTATTTAAACTAACCGATTAATTGATAGACTTCTTTCATATAATGAGCCTCTTTCATGGCTTCTGCAAAACAAAGCCACTCTTCCTCCATAAAGGCGAAATTAATTTCCTGACTGGGCGTATTTAATATAAATCGGGAAGTTCCATCAGGGAATACAAAGAGATTATCTAAATAAGGGATATGTATAGAGTACTTGATAAAATTGTCAAATTGGTGCTTATTAAAAGTCAACATCACTGTTTTATGCCAAACGTAAATTAACTTACACTTCGTACAGTAACTGACATAGGTATCTTCTTTTTGACTTAAGATTATAGACTGGCACATTTTATTTTTATTTAGATTAATTATAAATAATAAAACAAAGATAGGAGTTCCATTTAATTTTCAAAATATCAGGCATAAAAAAAAGAGGCAAATTTTTATTTGCCTCTTTTTCCAATTAAAAGAATTAATTTAATCCTCTTTTTTTCATTAAATAGATTGGGTTCGGATCTGCTCCACGGAAAGTGCGGTACATATCTGCCGGATTTCCTGTTCCCCCACGCTCTAAGATATTTTTACGGAAAGCCTCAGCAGTTGGTTGATCATATAAAGATTTCTCTTTAAATGCAGCAAATGCATCGGAATCCAATACTTCAGCCCAGATATACGCATAATATCCTGAAGAGTAACCTCCAGAGAAGATATGTTTAAAGTAAGTGCTTCTGTAACGTGGAATAATCGCATCAATTAATCCAATTTTTTTCATTGCATCATTTTCAAATGCATTGATATCACCTTTAATAGCTGTAGTTGTAGCATGATAATTCATATCTAATAAAGATGCGGCTAAGTATTCTACGGTAGCAAAACCTTGATTAAAGGTTCCTGCATTTTCTAATTTTTGAATTAATGTATCTGGAATTGCTTCACCAGTTTGGTAATGTTTAGCATATTCTTTTAATACTGCTGGATCCGCAGCCCAATTTTCCATAATCTGAGAAGGTAATTCTACAAAATCTCTAGAAACTGCTGTTCCTGCTAAGCTTTTATATTTTACATTCGATAATAAGCCGTGTAATGCATGCCCAAACTCATGGAATAAAGTAGATGACTCATCAAAAGTTAATAAAGCCGGCTGATCGCCTACAGGTTTAGTGAAGTTACATACAATAGAAATGACTGGAGCAACACGCTTACCATCTTTCATCGCCTGAGGACGGAAAGAAGTCATCCAAGCACCTGAATTTTTGGATGCACGAGGGAAGAAATCTGCATATAAAACGCCTAAATGCGACCCGTCTTTATCTTTAACTTCATACACCTCTACATCTTCATGGTAAGTTGGTACATTATTTAAAGCGACAAAAGTTAAACCATATAATTTATGTGCTACCGCAAAAGCGCCTTCACGTACAGCTGCTAAGCTAAAGTAAGGCTTAATCTGCTCTTCATTTAAAGCATATCTTTTCTGACGGATAATTTCAGTATAGTATCTCCAATCGTAAGGAGCAACATCAAAAGATTGACCTGAAGCGATAATTTCCTTTTTAATATCTGCTTCTTCAACCTTCGCTTTAGCTAATGCTGGAGTCCACAGTTTATTTAATAAAGCATATACATTATCTGGGTTCTCAGCCATAGATTCCTCTAATACATAAGCGGCATGAGATTTATAGCCTAATAAATTTGCTTTTTCTAAACGTAGATTAGCAATTTTACGTAAGACTTCCTTATTATCATTTTCATTATCGTTATTTCCAGTTTTAGAGTATGCTTCCCAAATTTGTTTACGCAACTCTCTATTTTCTGCATATTGTAAAAACGGCATTACCGAAGGATTTTGAAGGTTAAATAACCATTTTCCTTCTTTTCCTTTTTCTTTAGCTAATGCTGCAGCAGCTAATTTTAAAGCATTAGGTAATCCAGCTAAATCGGCTTCATTATCGACCACTAATTCAAAAGCATTAGTTTCTTTTAACGTATGTTGTCCAAATTCAGTAGTCAACACAGATAATTCCGAATTGATTTTCTTTAATTGTTCTTTTTTAGCCTCATCTAAATTTGCTCCAGAACGGATAAATGATTTATAGGTCTCTTCTAATAACTTTAAATCTTGAGGATCTAAAGCCATTTTTTCCTTATTGTCCCATACGGATTTTATACGTCCGAATAATTTAGCATTTAAAGAAATTTCATCTCTATGCGCTGAAAAGATAGGCGCTAATTCCGTATCTAAAGCACGCAGAGAATCATTCGAATTAGAAGAATTTAAATTTCTAAATACAGCAGAAACTTGAGATAATAAAGAACCAGCATTCTCCAAAGCTACGATCGTATTCGCAAAGCTCGGATCTTCGGTATTATTTACAATACTGTCAATTTCTAAGTTATGTTGTTTTAAAGCCTCTTCAAAAGCAGGTTTAAAATGTTCATCTTTAATCTTATCAAAAGGAGGAACTTCAAATGGCGTATCGTAAGCCATTAACAACGGATTGTCTGTCGCAATTTTTTGATTATTACAACCTACAATAGTCGCTGCCACAATCATAAATAGAGGCAAAATTTGTTTTTTATTCATTATCTTTAGTTACTGATTTAAAAACTCAATTAAAGACAAATATACTAAATTTTAAAAATATAGCCCTTTCCAATTTTTAGCTCCTTCAGAAAGGTTTTTATCATAAAAATGTAAAAGCTTTAGCCGTTCCAAAACTGTTTGCCTTATTTTTAGTCTATAGCAGCATATCACTCGATAATGAATATGATAACTCGATTTTTTTGGTTTTGTGCGGGCGTACATACCGAAACTTTAACAAAATATCCTCAGGAGCAACATAAATATGTCGGCATTGGGGCCACCATTTTTTTTACGGCACTCTTCGCCTCCCTCTCCGGTGGATACGCCTTACACTTTGTCTTTTCGGGAGCTCCTGCAGCCATATTTTATGCGCTTCTCTTTGGATTAATTTGGGGCTTAGCCATATTTAATATGGACCGTTATATTGTCAGCACCATCAATAAAAATCGATCGCTAGGCATGCAATTTTTGCAGGCACTGCCTCGACTCCTGCTAGCCATACTTATCGGTATCGTCATCTCCCGTCCTTTGGAGCTTAAAATTTTTGATAAAGAGATTCGTGAAGAACTCCGCGTAGTCTATATACAGCAGCAGCGCTCCAAATTGGATAGCTTGGAAAGCACCTTTAACAAAAAGTACAATCTGGAAGTGGCGCAGCTCAATCGACGAAAAACGGAAAGAGATTCTTTAGACAGCTATATTCAAAGCAGCCGCAAGCAGCTCAACTATGAGATCTTCGGTAATAAAACCGAAGAAACCTCCGGTATTCAAGGTTACGGCCCCTATGCCAAACGCAAGGAAGAAGAACTGAAAAAGCAAGAAGTCTATCTGGATACACTCCGACTACAGATCGCTCAATCGGAGCAGCTTATTCAGGAAAAAAAGAAATTTGAAGGCCTGTCCGATCAGAAATTATATGCGAACACAACCTTAGATAGTCTGGTAGATGTTGCGGGCTTTGCGGATAGAAATAGCGCTTTAGGACAATTGAAATATAAAGCCGATGGCAGCATAGATCAAGCCACAGATTTGGCGATTAATTTTATTAGCTTATTATTTATATTCTTCGAATGCCTGCCTGTACTGGTGAAACTTATGTCAGGGAAAGATAGTTATGACATCGAGCTTGGGAATACCCGAAAAATCCAACAGTATGAATCGGATCATACTGCAGCAGTGGAAATTCAAGCTATCGATCGTTTAAAAGATGCACATATCGATATTGCTGTACACCGTCGTATAGATAAACTTAATCAGGAACATCAGTTAGAGGAAGATTAATCTTCCTCTAAGTATTTAGTATCTATCTGCTTGGTTGCTTTCGCTCCAAGGCTTTTGAGATTTTCAATTCGTTTCACCACATTTCCAGGACCATAAGCTAATTTTTTCGTCGCATCATCCTGAGCTTTTAAAGCGCGTTGTAACTGCGTTTGAACCTGATTCATATCGTCTAAAAATCCACAGAATTTATCGTATAGAGCACCGGCTTCTTTGGCTATTTCTATCACATTTCGGGTTTGTCTTTCTTGTTTCCAAATGGAAGCAATAGTACGTAGGGTTGCTAAAAGCGTAGAAGGACTCACAATAACGACCTTTCTATCCCAAGCATCGGAAAATAAATCAGGCTTTTCAGCGACAGACATACTCAATGCCGATTCTATAGGCATAAAGAGCAGTACAAAATCTGGAGAATGAATCTGATAGATATCCTGATAGTTCTTTGCAGAAAGATCCTTTACATGATTTTCTACTGAAATCACATGCTGACGCGCATATAAGATACGTTCCTCATCTGTTTCTGCATTCACCCATTTCTCATAGGCTACTAAAGAGACTTTAGAGTCTACAACCAGATGTTTTTCATCCGGAAGATCGATAATAGCATCGGGCTGCATCCTTCTTCCAGCCTCATCGGTATAGGAAACCTGCAGCCTATATTCCTGATCTTTCTGCAGTCCGGAGCGTTCTAAAACGCGTTCCAGGATAACCTCTCCCCAATTCCCTTGCTTCTTGCTATCCCCTTTTAGCGCACGCGTCAAATTATTGGCTTCATCTTTAATCTTCAGACTCTGTTCCATTAATTGCTGCACGACCCCTTTTAAGGAGTTTCGTTCTGCGGCCTCTACCTGATATGTCTTATCGACCTTATCTTCAAAAGACTTTATTTTCTCTTTTAGGGGATCTAAAATCTGACTCATAGAAAGCTGATTGGTTTCGGTAAACTTCGCCGTCTTTTCTTCTAAAATCCGATTCGCAATAACTTGAAATTCCGTATTAAATTGTTTTTTAATAACTTCAATCTCCCCTTTTTGCTCTTCTAATTTTTCATGCTGTGCGAGATAGTAAGATTTCGTACTTTCTAATGTACGTTCTGCGATTAACGCATTTTCCCGTTCCTCATCCAACTCTTCTTTTAATTCCTTACGCTCCGCAAGCAGGGACTGCTCCCTTTGCAGGGCTTTAGCTAATTCTATAGCCAAGTGGTCCACCTGCTTTTTAAGTTCACCATCTCCACCTTGCTTCGATTTAAGCAGTAAAAGAACGACAATAAATAATACTATAAGTAAGGCTATCCCTAAAAATACTTCCATAAGTTGCTATTATTATTGTAATTTTTGATGTGTTTTCCACCATAAATCCGGCATCTCTCCAGAAACGGCAGTTTGATAATCATCATATCGACAAGGTACCAGATAGTACCGTTCATTTACGGATCGGGATCCAAAATAAGGCACTTGCATCCACCAGCGATCAGATTTCTTAGATTTCACAAAGACGAGTTCATGCTCCTCATTCTCCAGGGTAGTCCGATATATAATATAGGATGATTTAGGCACCAAAGGCATATCCTGCTTTCTATTATAGTATCCATCTATAAAACACCAAACCATTTGGGCCAGTAGCATCCCGGTCTGCTGCATGGGGTCATAACTTGGGTTATACTCATAAAAACCGATAGAAGAGCACTTATCAGACATGCCCGCATAGCGACATAACTGACAGGCATCGTCACCATATAAGCCATTGGGCGTTGCATTGGCATTTCCAGAGGCTTCTGCAGAGCGAATAGCAGAGATATCAAAAGAGACTAAATCTGCCGCACGAATAACGGGTTCCGCCTGTGCTATACGTCCTGAAATCATGCCTACACGTGTTGTATTAAAATATAACTTATCGTATAAGTTTAAAGTACTTTTGCTGACAAAATAAGTTTGATAGGCTATACTATTGAGATTAAAGAGATAGTTGGGCTCCTTTAAGACAATATGATTTAAAAAAGTTTGGGAGTTTAAGTCTGCAGATTCTGTGCTATCCACGTCCAAATCCAACTTATTGTCAATTACAGCAACCTCCACCTTCTGGTCCAGATGCTGATAGCCTGAATACTGAGCATAGGTCAGGTCGTGCCCTCCTCCGATAAAAATCGGAACGATATCGAGTTTGACTAAAGATTCAACCACTTTATTGACGGCAAAATAAGTATCCTGAATAGTCTTCCCAGCTTTGATATTCCCTAGGTCCACCATCTTGACACGATAGTCCCCTTGATAAAGTGCATAAAAATGCTTTCGAACAGCATCGGGAGCTTTGCCCGTTCCTTTATTATCTATCGATGCGCGATCCTCTTCAATCCCTATAAAAGCCAGCTGAGGTTTATCTTCTGATTCTAAATCCGGGAAATCGGTCTCATAGGCGGTTATCTCATAACCAAATTGAAATTTGACAAAACTGCCTTGATTAGCGAAATCATTTTTATTAATCGGTGAAAAGAAATCAGATAGTGACATATGCTATAGATAATTTGCGAATATATAGGAAACATGGTTTCCAGTTCTATCGCAAATATCCATTTAATCGCTAACTTTTGAAAGGATAATTGCAATTATAAATTATTTTTTATCGTAAAAATATAGCCTGCACCATAGACATTTTCAATCTTTATACTTTGTTCAGCACGAAGTAATTTCCGTATTCTAGAGATAAAAACCTCCAGGCTCTTGCCATTAAAATAATCGGTATTCCCCCAAAATTTCAATAAGATATCTTTCTTGAGGACGAGTTGGTTTTTATTTTCAATAAGGTAATCTAATATTTCTGCTTCCCTTACCGTTAAGCTTTGCGTCTGCCCATCTTCAGCAATTAAAAGCAGCCGATCTTTATACAACTTACTTTGTCCCAATACAATTTCACGTTGATTATCAAATTGTCGATCTTGATAGGTTGTGAATTTGAGTATATTTCGGATTTTCAATAATAACTCATCCATTTCAAAGGGCTTCTCAATATAGTCAAAGGCGCCAATTTCTAGCCCTTTTTTTCGATTTTCCTTCCCTCCCATAGCCGTCAAAAAAAATATAGGCTGTGCATGGGCAATACTCTTGATTTTTTGAGCGAGTTGAAAACCATTTTCCCCCGGTAATTGAATATCGATTAATATCAATCGATAATGATAATTTAAAAACGTATCCAAGGCCGCCTCTGCGGATATTGCCCAGTCCGTCTGATACCCTTTATTCGATAGAAATCTTTTTAAAACAGCTCCTAAATCCGGTTCATCTTCGACCAGCAAAATATCTTTACACTCTGTCATAAGTTATTTTTTAATTGGAATAGTCAGTATAAAATGGGCTCCCCCTTGGGGGTTATTTTTTGCTTTTATAGACCAGTTCATCTTTTCTGCACAGATATGTACATAGTATAAACCCAGCCCCAATCCGACTTTACTGCTATGTTCTTTCCTGCGGTAAAACTTCTCAAATATCTTTTCTACATCAGCCGTCCCTAAGCCTAAGCCATTATCTACAATGGAAAGTTCGAGATCTCCCGACAGATTTTCTGTCCAAGAAAAACGGATCTGTCGTACTGCGGCAGGGTTAAATTTAAATGCATTTTCAACTAGATTATCCAAAATTGAAAAATATAAGAGCGCATCTACAGCTACTTTTTTTGGGAAAATATACGCTTCATAAACAATGTCTATCTGCTCATTAAAACGTAGACGAATATCCCTTAATAATAGTTCCGTCAGTTCATTGATATCCATCTCCACTAAATCTGCCCGCTGATCCTCAATAGTAATCGATTCGATAATCTGCTTGATATACGATTTCAGCCGCTGAGCCTGCCGCTCAATAATAGCGCCTATATCTCGCATCTCTGAAAACTCTTCAGGCTGAGAACCCAGCTCTTTTAAATGACTTGCAGAAACCAGAATCGTTGTAATAGGCGTATTAAATTCATGTCTAATATGCTGTAAGAAATCCGACTTCAGCTGTGCCTCCTTCCGCTGATTCATCCAATTCTGAAAAGTCTTATAACTAATTATAATAATAAGTACGATGCAGGTAATGGATAACAGTAAGACGAGGATCATCTCTTTTAAAACCTGTACAATCCGGTTCGGGTAGTCGACATAAAAACCATAGGTAAAGCGATAGTCAGATCCTTTATCATCGTTAACGGCCAGCTGAAAAGCGCGGTTATAATTGGACAATTTCTGTAGCTTGCCTGCAATTTCCACCCCTTTATGTGGCGCTTTCTCTTCATAGATACTGCGCCATTCCCCTTCCTTATCTTTAATAATTTCTAATTTATCAAATGTAATTTGATAGGCTAGGTTACTTTTAATATTATTCTCTCTTAGAATCTGCTGAAATAGCTGGTCCATATGATTTTCGGTCTGCAGCTTATGAAAAAATGTATCTAAGATCCTTTTTTTTAAGGTTTCAAACTGCTCTTCATCTGAAATCTTGACGAGTCCTGGAAGTTCCTTTTCGAGATAGCTGGCAAAGATTTCATTTCCTCCAGGAAATAATTTGTCCCGCATAATGTATTTTCCATAAGCGGAAACAATAGATTGTTTTTCTAATACCTGAAAACTATCATTCTAAAGGTATTAAACACCAAAAAAGTAACTAAGGAAATGAGTGCGACCAAATTAATGATCAATATCCACTTATATACCTTCGGACTATTCTTAAATTTCATAGTTAAAACTAGCTTATTTTATTAAATTATTTAGTGCATTAAGTTTTCATTAAGCTTTATTTAAGGATTTATTAGGTGAATAATATAGTTATTTGTGAGAACGAATTAATCTAAATTATTATGAAAATAAAGTATCTGATTGGCTGTGCTATTATGCTGGCCTCCCTGTGTACAGGAAATATGCTGCAAGCACAAAACCAACCCTTAGAATCTACATTGAGAAAAAATCAATTAGATTTTGTAAACCTTGGATTTGGGATGTTCATCCATTATGGTATGCCTACTTTTATGGATCAGGATTGGTCCGATCCCAATGCCCCTTTAAGTTTATTTAACTCCCCAAAATTAGATGCTGAACAGTGGGCTAAAGCTGCAAAATCGGCGAATATGACCTATGGATGCTTAACTACAAAACATCATTCTGGATTTCCGATTTGGGATACCAAGACGACGGATTATAATGTGATGAACACGCCTTATGGAAAAGATGTGGTAAAAGAATTCGTAGATGCTTTTCGCAAAAATAACCTGCGTGTTATGCTCTATTATTCTATCTTGGATACCCATCAAGGCATCCGTCCGAATCAGATTACAGCAAAACATATCGAGTTGATTAAAGCTCAAATTCAAGAACTCTTAACACAATATGGAACAATAGATGCACTGGTTATCGATGGCTGGGATGCACCTTGGTCACGTATTTCTTATGATGATATTCCTTTTGATGATATCTATTTCTTAGTGAAATCCCTTCAGCCTAACTGTTTAGTGATGGATTTAAACTCAGCGAAATACCCTGGAGAGAATCTATTCTACACCGATATTAAATCATATGAGCAAGGGGCAGGGCAGTTTATCTCTAAAGAGCATAATAAACTTCCAGCGATGGCCTGTCTTCCCTTACAACAAAACTGGTTTTGGAAGACGACCTTCCCTACTACTCCCGTAAAAGATGCCAAACAATTGGTTCATGATTTTATTATCCCATATAATCAGGCCTATTGTAATTTTATGTTGAATGTAGCTCCCAATGCGGATGGATTATTCGATGATAATGCGCTACAAGCCTTAAAGGAAATCGGACAGCTATATAAAAACACAAGTACTTATACAGAACTTCCAAACTATGCCTATCCGACTATTGCTAGCAATATCGCTAAGAAAGCAGTCAGCAATAGCAGCTGGAGTGATGATATGAATATTATGGATTTTGCCAATGATGATAATTTTGGATCTTCATGGGTTTCCAATAGTGCCGATAAATCTAAACCTTGGTATGAATTGACATTTAACCGATCGAAAAACTTCAATACCATTGTGATTACTGAAGGAAAGGATCATCCGGCAACCTATGCCATACAATATTTAAAAGATGGAAAATGGATAAATTTAGCCGTGAAACCACTTGAACAGGGACGTGTTAAAGTATTCCGTTTTGATTCTGTGATTGGGGATAAAATTAAATTGGATATCAACCCCGCTAAAAAACAAGCCGTTATTACTGAAATAGGTGTTTATAACGAAAGACGTTAAAATATATAGAAGCCATTCCTGCGGGAGTGGCTTCTTTTTTCAGGAGATAAACTAAATCCTTCTAGCAGCATGAAAAAATAAAATAATAGAGTTAAACTATAATCCGAAAGGATTTGCAAAGCAATTATTAAACATCTACATTTGAAAACATTATTTATTAACGTTATATTTATAGGGTGATATTAATAACAGGCGGCACTGGTTTTTTAGGTTCTACTTTGATTAAGCAGCTTATCAATGCAGGCATTGATGTAGTCGCCATAAAACGCGAACAGTCTATTATCCCAAAAGACCTTAAATCATCTTCTTTAATCCGCTGGATCAATGCGGATATCAATAACTATTTTGAGCTTTCAGATGCCATGGTCGGTATTACTCAGGTATACCACTGTGCAGCAACTATTTCGTATACCAAGAAA
>DAIQRP010000214.1:1880-3094 GCA_036786125.1 Sphingobacterium sp. | reverse complement strand
ATATCTTTACATGTTCCATTTACGGACAAACCAGTTATTGGAGCAGCAGAATTTCCGTTATTAAAAGATGGGGTAGCTTTAGTCAATGCATCTCGTGGTGGAGTTATTGATGAATTAGCTTTAATTGAAGCATTAGATTCTGGAAAAGTATCCTTTGCAGCATTAGATGTATTTGATAATGAGCCTAGCCCTAGAACGGAGATTTTAAATCATCCTAAGATATCTTTAACGCCCCATATAGGTGCTGCCACCAATGAAGCACAGGAACGTATAGGCATAGAGTTAGCCGAATTGATTATCGCTAATTTAAAGAAGTAGGACTTCCGCATTATATATAAAATGCGGCACAGAGCTTTTATGCTATTGTGCCGCATTTTTTTTGTAGTAAAAAAAATAATATTATATTCACAATTTAAAAAATTACTTGTAATCTCAACGTATGAAAATTTTAAAATTTGGTGGTACTTCTGTAGGTAGTGCAGAGCGCATCAAAGGATTATTAGACATTGTAAATCCTTCTGAACGACAAATTGTCGTGCTTTCAGCGGTTGCTGGAACAACAAATGCTTTTGTAGAAATTGGTCAAGCTTATCTTGCAGGTAAGAAGGACGAGGCTAAGGAACTTATAAAGCAGCATAAGGATAAGTACGAAATCTTAATCAAAGAGCTTTTCAATACAGCAGAAGGTTATAAAAATGGAAAAGAACTGATTGATTTTCACTTTAATCTAATCGAAGGTTTTGCGAACGAATTATTTACGCCTATTGAAGATAAAATTATCTTAGCTCAAGGGGAGTTGATGTCTACCGCATTATTTCATTTCCACTGTAAAGAAATCGCTGTACCCTCCGTTTTACTCCCGGCTTTAGATTTTATGAAAATTGATGAGGATAATGAGCCTGTTGTGCCTTTTACCTCAGAAAAGTTAAGCGATATATTAGCTAAATACCCGGATAATACCTTATTTATTACCCAAGGCTTTATCTGTAGAAACTCCTTTGGAGAAGTGGATAATTTACGCCGTGGAGGTTCCGATTATACCGCTTCCTTAATTGGTGCAGCTATTAAAGCGGAGGAAGTTCAAATATGGACAGATATCGATGGTATGCATAATAATGATCCCCGCGTAGTTAAAGGTACTCGCCCGATCAAGCATTTAAGTTTTGATGAGGCTGCAGAATTAGCTTATTTTGGAGCCAAAATTTTACATCCAC
>DAIQRP010000214.1:0-1870 GCA_036786125.1 Sphingobacterium sp. | reverse complement strand
GCCCAAAGGTATAATGTTCCAGTGCGTTTATTAAATACGATGGATCCACAGGCTGAGGGAACTTTAATTTCTGAAAATGGTAAAGAATCGGGTATTATCCGTGCTATTGCAGCAAAGGATGGTATTACGGCTATTCATATTCACTCATCACGGATGTTATTAGCCTATGGTTTCTTACGCCGAGTATTTGAAATCTTTGAGCGTTATAAAACTCCAATAGATATGATTACCACTTCCGAGGTCGCTGTATCTGTTACTATTGATGATACCAAATATCTGACTGAAATTATTAAAGAAGTGGAAGATTTTGGGACTGTTTCTGTCGATCAAGATCAAACTATCGTCTGTGTAGTTGGAGATTTCGGCTTAAATACTCATGGTTATGCTGCTCGTGTTTTAGATGCTGTAAAGCACCTGCCTGTGCGTATGATTTCCTATGGAGGTTCAGATTATAATGTATCCATTCTATTGCAATCCGAGCATAAGACAGAGGCATTACGCTCTTTACATAACCGTTTATTTTAATGTATAAAAGCAGAAATTATGATGTTTAATGCTCAACTGGTTGCACAATTTGCTGAAAAGGAAACTCCTTTTTATTATTACGATTTAAATCGCTTAGAAGAAACGTTAACGGCAGCGGTAGCGGCCTCACAAAAAAATGGCTTTCATGTGCATTATGCCTTAAAGGCTAATTTTAATACACGTGTTCTACAGGCAATTAAAGATAAGGGCTTTGGCGCGGACTGTGTTTCGGGAAATGAAGTACAGCAAGCCATAGATTCAGGCTTTGATCCCAAAAAAATAACTTTTGCCGGAGTAGGGAAGTCAGATAAAGAAATTAAGTTAGCCTTAGCACATGGCATCTTTGCTTTTAATGTTGAATCTATTCAAGAATTAGAAGTCATTAATGAATTAGCCGCAGAAATGGGGACTAAGGCCAATGTTGCTCTTCGAATCAATCCCAATGTAGACGCACATACGCATCACTACATCACGACAGGATTAGATGAAAATAAATTTGGGGTTACAAAAGCGGAATTAGAACGTTCTGCAGCAGTAATTAAAGCTTGTGAGCATGTCGATCTTTTAGGTTTACACTTTCATATCGGCTCTCAGATTACTGATATGAATGTCTTTAAAAGTCTATGTGTAAAAGTTAATGAATGGAAAAATTGGTTTGAGGAGCGTGGAATACCTATTCAGGTATTAAATGTTGGCGGGGGTGTAGGTATAGACTACCATAATCCAGATACTCATGCTATTCCAGACTTTGAGGCATATTTTAAAATTTTCGATCAATTTTTAGAACGCAATCCTCAGCAAGAGGTGCATTTTGAATTGGGCAGAGCGCTAGTAGCCCAGTCTGCGAGTCTTGTTTCTCGAGTTTTATATGTTAAAAATGGACAAAAGAAAAACTTTTTAATTCTGGATGCCGGAATGACTGAACTTATGCGTCCAGCTTTATATCAAGCTTTTCATCAGATTGAAAATCTATCTACTTCCACGCCGGAAGATACCTGGATTAACTACGATGTGGTTGGGCCTATCTGCGAGAGTTCCGATTGTTTTGGAAAGGAGGTTCCACTTCCAGAATCCAAACGGGGAGACCTTTTAGCCATACGTTCTGCCGGAGCCTATGGAGAAGTGATGGCTTCTCGGTATAACTTACGAAATGAAATTCGTTATGTCTATTCAGACGAAACTCTATAAATAAAAAAAGCTGTATTTTAAATACAGCTTTTTTTTTTGGAATATTTTAAACTACGGCGTTAATCCAAAAGTGGCTACCGTGCGATTATCTTGATATAAATTAAAGGTTTGTTCTGCGATATCAAATCTTAAGTTACCTGCATTTAAGAGAGCTAAT
>DAIQRP010000021.1:26441-32198 GCA_036786125.1 Sphingobacterium sp. | reverse complement strand
ATAAAGAAACCTCACGGTAAGCTACCGCTTGTTTTGATAAATCATCATATACGATTAACGCTGGACGACCTGTATCACGGAAGAATTCACCGATTGCAGCACCCGCCATTGGCGCGTAGAACTGTAAAGGTGCTGGATCTGCAGCTGAAGCGGCAACAACTACCGTATAAGCCATAGCTCCTTTTTCCTCTAAAGTACGTACGATATTCGCTACTGTAGAGTTCTTTTGACCTACAGCTACATATATACAGAATACAGGCTGACCTGCTTCATAAAATTCTTTTTGGTTAATAATCGTATCGATACATACAGCAGTTTTACCTGTCTGACGGTCACCGATTACTAACTCACGTTGTCCACGACCTACCGGAATCATCGCATCAATAGCTTTGATACCTGTTTGTAATGGCTCAGTTACTGGTTGACGGAACAATACACCTGGAGCTTTACGCTCGATTGGCATTTCGTATGTCTCACCTGTAATAGGTCCTTTACCATCGATTGGCTGACCTAATGTATTTACAACACGTCCGCACATACCTTCACCTACTTTAATAGATGCAATACGATTAGTACGTTTAATAGTATCACCTTCTTTCACGATGTCTGAAGGACCTAAAAGTACAACACCAACGTTGTCTTCTTCTAAGTTTAATACGATACCTTGTAATCCGTTATCAAATTCAACCAACTCACCGGACTGAACTTTAGTTAAGCCGTAAATACGAGCAATACCGTCACCTACGGACAATACGGTACCCACTTCCTCCAGTTCGGCTTCTGATTTAAAGCCCGACAATTGCTCTCTTAAGATTGCCGAAACTTCATCTGGTCTTACCTCTATCATTGTATATTTTATAAGGGGTTCTTGATTTATTTTAATCTCAAAAAGTCAGGTATCCTTAGATACTTTGACTATTAAAAATGCGTTCTAATTTATTTAATTTACCAGCAATAGATGCATCAATTTGACGATCACCTACGGTAACGACAAAACCACCAATTAATTCCGGGTCAACCGTATTGGTTAAAATCACCTCTTTATTGATTTCTTGTGCAATTTTCGCTTTAAGCGCAGATAAATTAGCTTCTGAAAGTTGTGCTGCAGAAGTTACTGTAGCTTTCACTACACCGGTTACATGATTATAAGCTTCTAAGAATTCTTTTGCTGTAGCTACAACAACATTACCACGACCTTTATTGATCATAATAGTGAAAAAGCCTAAGATTGTTTCATGTACTTTACCGTTGAATAAAGCGTTTAAGATACTACGCTTTTTAGCATCCGCAATAATTGGATTCTGCAAGACCGCTTGTAACTCTGTGCTAGCTTGAAAAGTAGCAACCACTTGTTCCATATCGGCATGAATAGCTTCCAAATTACCTTGCTCTTGAGCAAAATCAATTAATGATTTCGCGTATCTTGATGCAACTTTAAATACTGACATATCTTTGAATAATTTGAGTAACCAATTAGTTTAATTTCACATCGTTAAGCAAATCAGCTACTAACTCATTTTGCTTATCTTGGCTTTCAAATTCTTTATTTAAAACTTTACGTGCAATTTCAATTGATAAAGCAGAAACTTGACCTTTAACTTCAGCTAACGCTTTTATTTTTTGGTCATTGATTTCTTTCTTAGCTTGTTCAATTAATTTAGCACCTTCAATCTGTGCTTGATCTTTCGCTTCAGCTACAATTTTTTCTTTTAATTCTTTTGCTTCTTTTAAGATAACATCGCGCTCAGCACGTGCTTCTTTTAACAATTGATCGTTCTCGTTTATTAAACGTGACATTTCCAATTTTGCTTTTTCAGCTGCTTCTAAAGCATTTGTGATACCTTCTTCACGTTCCTCTAAAGCATTTACAATTGGCTTCCATGCAAACTTACCTAATAAAAAGATTACGATAAGTAAAATGATTACCTGCCAAAAAAACAAACCGTAAGAAAACTGTTCAATTAACTTTTCCATCGATAATATATATAGATTTTTATTTTGTTAAATTTTAAAAACACCATCCGTAACCAATCGTTACGAATAGTGTTTAAGATTTGTAGTGATTATTTACCTAAGATTAAAGCACCGAATGCTAAACCTTCTAATAATGCACCAATGATAATCATTGCAGTTTGGATTTTACTAGCTGCTTCTGGTTGGCGAGCAATTGCTTCCATTGCAGAAGAACCGATTTTACCTAAACCTAAACCACCGCCGATTACGATTAAACCGGCACCAACAATACTTGGAATCATAACTATTAATTTATTTAATAAAAAAAAACAAAATTCAATTTAAAACTTATCTACTAGTGGTGGTGGTCTTCGTCGTGTTCCTGAACCGCCATACCAATAAATAATGAAGACATCATGGTAAAGATAAACGCTTGTAAGAATGCTACAAGAATTTCAATAAACATAATGAATAAGGTTAAGATCATTGATGCTGTAACCGATCCACCAAGCGATAAATCCGCTTTGAATAAGTATACTACAGCAATTAATCCAAATACCACAGAGTGACCAGCTGTAATATTAGCAAAAAGACGTAACATTAAAGAGAAAGGTTTGGTAAACATCCCTAATACCTCAATTGGTGCTAATACAATTTTCATTGGAACAGGTACTCCTGGCATCCAAAAAATGTGTTTCCAGTAATCTTTATTCGCTTTAATATGAATAATAAAGAAAGTAAATAAAGCCAGACATAATGTAACAGTAATATTTCCGGTAACGTTAATTCCTAGTGGAGTTAATCCGATTAAGTTTAATAATAAGATTAAGAAAAACACACTTAATAAATAAGGCATGTATTGCTTATATTTCGCTAAACCAATATTTGGAATAGCCATTTCGTCACGTACGAATAAAACTAAAGGCTCTAAAGCACGACCTGCTCCTTTAGGAAGGTTGTTAGCTCCTTTTTTGTAGGTTTTCGCTAAACCGATAAACAATACAAATAAAATAACCGTCGTTAACATTAAACCTACGACGTTTTTAGTGATTGAAAAATCTAATGGTTTAGCATTAGTAGGATGATGATGCTCATCAAAATTTAACTGCCCTGAAGCATCTGTTTTGTAAATTTTACCATGGTATAATGCATAAAACTGACCGTCTTTCTCCGCAGCTTTTTCGCCATGGTGAAATTCTGAAGCCATAAAAACTTTAAGACCATTATCAATTAAGATAACGGGTAAAGAGAAGCCATAATGTTTACCTGCTTCTTCATCTGAAAAGAAAGTAAAGTAGTAATCATCCTGTAAGTGATGATCAATATGCGCTGCAATTTCTTCTGCTTGTGACGGCTTTCCTTCTTCTATTGGAGCAGCTTTTAATAAAAATGGTGCTACGGACAGTAAGATTACCGCGAAGTATTGAAGTGTTCTTTTAAGGCTCACCATGTTTTGTGACATTATTGTTAAAATTTTTGCAAAATTAGTATTTATAAACCATAAAAAGCTCCTTATAGTCACTTTTTTTTTATTTTTTATCCACAGCCGGCTCTTCTCCCTGATTTATAGCACGATACGCTATAAAAACATCAAAAATAAAGTAGCACACAAAGGCTGCAAAATAGTTGTATTTCAGGAATTCTGAAGCAGCTCCTTCTAAACCCGCTGCAATGTAGATATAATTGAAGATTAGTTTTAATGTCATTAGTCCTAAAAACACAAAACCTACCCATTGAGGCATGATATCTGCCAGCAGTCCCATAATGATAATTACCACCACAGAAACAGCCCATTGAAAACCATATATACCCCATAGGCTATAGTTAGTTTCTGACCACAGATTATTCATCTCTAGAGATTGTAAAATAAAATAATGCAATCCTAAAACGATTACCGTTAAGCCTATAAGCGCTAAAAAACTATAGATATATTTCTTCATTCTTTATTCAGTTTGTTGGCCTGTCTAATAATTTGAATTAATGAGATTAGAACCCCCAACATCGTGATTAATGGAACTGTTTTATCACTTTCAAATTGATATTTCTTATCTAACCATGTAGCGAGTAGATAAAAAGCATAGATTGTAACGGCCATTTGTGCAGACATCGAAGTAAATACCAGCCACTTATTCGGCTTTCGCTGAGGACCTTTCATAGTCAGTAAATTGAATGTTAAAACTAGGGGTTTTCGCTTCTGCGAGGCAAAGATACAGCTTTATTTAATATTATTTCAATCCTAAAACTTTTTGTCCTATTTTGATATCTGGATAGTCTATATCTGCCCCCAAAAGCATTTTTAATTCGGAGGAAGACTTCTCGGGATTAGCCTGAATAATAGCGACAATACGCGCTAATTTCTCCTCCTCAATTAATTGAGTCGCTTCAATCTCCTCTCCGACATAATTAATCAGGTGTCCATAGATCGTCCCTTTAACCATGCCTCTTTTCTGCGCAATCTCATCGATACTTAAGCCTTCCAGGAATAAGTCTAAAGAAGCTTGTTTGGTATCAATTTTTCCGGGTTTGGAAGCAGACTCCTCGGAACTAACAGCCAGCTCGACCTTCTCTTGTGTCTTTAACACCTGCTCCGCTTTCTGCAATACCGTATCTAACTCCTCCCCTTTAGAGATGGATTCCGCGATAATCAAACATTGCTGCACCTGCTCACGCTTACGTTTTAAATCCAAGGCAAATTCCTTGACATCATCGATATACTTCTTCGTACGCTTCTTAATCTCCCAATCTTTAATATGCTGTTGCACAGGCTCTATTAAATCCGAAGTAATTTTAGGTAGAAACCAATTCACTGCCGACTCGGTACGTTCACAGATTAAATTATAATCCAGATTCTCCCTATCCTGCAAGAGCCCATATAATAGTTTAATAAATTTATGAGCCACTTTTTCCTGTTCACCCAACGTATGGAGCAGTCCTTTAAAAAACTGTAAAGCGGGTTCCTTAGCATCGATATTTCTACTTTCTGTAGCGACAATTAAAGCATGACATTGCTCAGAAAGAAAATCCCAACGAAAGGCATCCATCAGAATTTGCCCCAAATAATTCCGTTGGCAGTTGGCTAAAATCTGGCTGGTATCCTGCTGTGCGGACATATAGTTAGCGAAGTCTACAACCTGATAGTCTGTACGAATGGAATGTGCTGGAATACGTGATTTTAAGACTAAGCCTTCTAGGCCTGTTAATCGCGATAAGGCCACATAAACCTGCCCCGCAGCAAAGGACGTTCCAGCATCTATAATCGCTTTCTCAAAAGTTAAACCCTGAGATTTATGGATGGTTATCGCCCAGGCTAAGCGCAGTGGGTATTGGGAAAATGTCCCCATCACCTCTTCTTTAATCTGATCCTGCCCTTTATCGTAATTGTATTTTATATTTTCCCAAGTCTCCCGTTTTACTTTGACATCATCCGTACCGTCGGAAAAACTGACTGTTACCTGTGAAAGACGTAAATCGACTTCCTTTACTGTACCAATCTTACCATTGAAATACTTTCGATCTTCGCCCGTATCATTACGGATGAACATGACCTGTGCTCCCACCTTGAGCGAAAGGATTTCCTCGGCAGGAAATGAACCTTGAGAAAATTCATCTTTCACCACGGCTTTTAAATTTAACAAATTCCCCTTTAGCGCAGCTAGAGCTTCCTGATTGATCGTGTCAGCCAGTCGATTATGGGAAGTTAAGGTAATATATTGTTCTGCCTTATCCGGAGTGAAATCAGGATTATAATAGCTGTTTAGATCCGCTAATTCAGACACTCCACAGTTATTATTTCGAATATTATTT
>DAIQRP010000021.1:0-26234 GCA_036786125.1 Sphingobacterium sp. | reverse complement strand
GGATTTTAAGATTATATCTATAGCATCTAATGTATCTGCACGAACCATCGATACCTCATCGATCACTAATAAATCGATCTCCTGCAATAAGGCGCGACGTTGTTTGGTTAATTTAATGGTACTAAATAACCTACTTTTATTATAGATATTACTCTGCTCCTCATTCCAATTGATTTCATAATCTTCTATAAACGTTCCAAAAGGCAACCAAAAGAGAGAGTGTAAGGTCGTACCTCCAGCATTCATAGCCGCCACACCTGTAGGAGCTGTAATGGCCATTTTCTTAAAAGAGTGATCTCGAATATATTTCAGAAATGTAGTCTTTCCCGTTCCGGCTTTCCCTGTTAAGTAAATATTCTGATTCGTTTGATTCACAAAGGAAACGGCCTGCATAAAGGCTACATTACTGGTATCTAATTGCTGTTCGCTCATGAAATATAGTTAATAGATAAAATGAAAAAAGATACCTTTTGGGTATCTTTTACAAAAATAACAATAATATTACTTATAAACTCTGTACTATAGGCAATAGTTCTGAATGGAGTAATTCCTGAACCACTTTCAATTTATACTTGGCCACCACAACGGCATCTCTATCATGGGATAAAGCCATCGCATAAGATTCTGGAAGTCCAGAAATGGCCCGTTTAGAATCGGCTATAGCTCCCCTGATTTTTTCATCTAGGGTCACATCTTTCAATCGGACCATATCAGCCAGCCCACTTGTCGACTTATGGTCTACGCCACCGAGATAAAGCTGCTCTAAACCGACAATATTATTTAAAATATCAAATTTGCCATTATCCGAATAGACTGATTCGATATGTCTTTCTAAGGCTACCATGTTAGAATCGTTAAATGGAATATCTATTTTCCGCTCGATAATATCTGAAGTAAGATGAATCATATTATCAATATACAATTTCATCCGTTGCTGACAATATTTTAATTTTTCCTTTTTATCCCGATCGATATGCACAGATTTATGCTGGAATTCTTGGGTAATAAATGCTAATAACTTCTGGGTGCTTACCGCAATATCCAAAGCTGCATCATTCATGGATAAAATTTCCGCTGCAGAGAGATGAAGGGCTTCTTGATTGCCATGATCCCCCCAAAGTAACTGCTCTAATCGCTGAAAGGCTCCATTAGCAATCTGATGCTGCTCTTTAACATTTTTGGTTAATGTAAAGCGATCTAATTGCTGTTTGATATAACCGATGCTATCGTCATTAATGATATAGCTCTCCGATTGTTCCCAAATCTCGCGGGCATCTAACCAAGCTTCTCGTGCCTGTAGTAAGGCATCTGCATCTGCCACATCCACACGCTCGACAGAAAATTGTAAATCTAAAACGCGTTCATATAACATTTCATATGTGGGAAGAATGACATGCGCCTCTAAGTTATCGATAACTTTTTGTTGAGTTCGTATTTTCTCATCCTCTACAGAACAGCCCCAAATTATAGGAATCAGGAGTAATCCTAAGATTATGTTTTTCATTTTAATAGAAAAGTAATGTGATTTTCAGCGGGCAAAGCTATAATAAAGTTCTTGATTATTAATGCGTACCCGATAAAATTTATTTGTCCTTTTTATGATGGTGGTGGTAAATAGAAATCTGCGCTTAAAGAAAGTATAATGTTAAAAAATGTTAAAAAACTCATTTACAAGAGCTTATTTTTCAAGAACAAGCTAGCAGATGCCTTGACTTAATAGAATAAAAGTCTCTTTTATTTACATCTTCCGCCACAAAGAAATTACATAATGGAATGAAATTTGTAACTAAAAATAAAGGAAAAACTTACATTTTATCGCATTATAATAAATTGCTAAATAGATTTATTTAGCTATATAGCGAGAAATTTCAGATATTAGACGCATATAAACAACTAAACTTACAGAAATGGGTACTATAGATAAATCCACTGTTTTTGAACAAACGGAAAAACTCTTGGCAAAACAAGGTTTTGAAATCGACAAACAAGATCAAACCAGACCATGGGGTGGTTTCTTCGTAATCAATGAAGAGCAAGCACAAAAATTTGCGGATAGCTTCTTCGAAGGATTAAATGTTCAAGATTTAAAAATATCGGGCAAGTTAAGTCCTAAAATTTTAATTGTTGCGCCTAAAAAGCGCCTTTCCTGGCAATATCACCACCGACGTGCTGAAATCTGGCGCGTGATCGAAGGTACCGTAGGGGTTATTACTTCGGATAATGATGAGGAAAATGTAACTCGAGATTTAAAAGCTGGAGATACCATTAAATTAAGACAAGGAGAGCGTCACCGCCTGATAGGTTTAGATGGATATGCTGTACTCGCAGAAATCTGGCAACATACAGATGTCAATAATCCTTCAGATGAAGATGATATCGTTCGTGTTCAGGATGATTTTGGCAGATAAATAAATTAGTAAAACCCTGTCTATAACGGCTTTAAAAAAGTGAAACTAAAAAGTTTCACTTTTTTTTTGTCCCCCTGTAGCGTAAGTGAATTCACCTGCGTTTTTTAAGGGAACAATGATTAGCCGGCAATCATGCTTAACTTTAATAAAAATGAAAAGATTCAATTTTAAAAACTCATTAGTTTTAGCATTTATTGCTACTGCTGCTACTGTAGCATTCAGTTCTTGTGACAAAGACAAAGATAATACAAAACCAACGTATCCACAAAAAGTTAAAATTGGTTACTCAATTTCTTCTCCTGCAAAAGATATTACTACGGGTAAAGTCGTGCTTACGGATAAAGCAGGTAAAGATTCTACTATCGCTGAGGTGACTCTTCCATACACGCTAAATGTAGAACGTACGGTAGCTAAAGCTGGAGATAAAGCAGCGCTATCTTTCACTGCGGCAAAAGCAGGTAAAGTAAAATTAGAAATTACTGTAGATTCTAAAGCTGCAGAATCTAAAGAATTTACTTTAGAAGCAGCTAAACCAGCAGCAATTACCTATACTTTTAAATAAGTTTTCCTTTTTATATTACTATAAAATTCATGAAGCTGCTCCATATTTGGGGCAGCTTTATTTTTATATATAAATTTGTCCTCCAAAATGCTATAAATTTTAGTTATTTTATTATATTTTTGCTTTCGATTTTTTGATTTAAGATAATTATGACAACATATAACGAAGATAGTATTCGATCGCTGGATTGGAAAGAACATATTCGCCTACGTCCCGGTATGTATATCGGTAAGTTGGGGGATGGTTCTGCTTATGACGATGGTATTTATGTACTGCTAAAAGAAGTTGTCGACAACTCTATTGACGAATTTGTCATGGGTGCAGGAAAGACAATTGATATTACAGTAAATGATAATAAAGTTTCCGTCCGTGATTATGGACGTGGTATTCCAATTGGCTCTGTCGTCGATGTCGTTTCAAAAATCAATACCGGAGGAAAATACGATAGTAAAGCCTTCCAAAAATCTGTCGGTTTAAATGGGGTCGGTACTAAAGCCGTCAATGCGCTTTCTCAGCAATTTACTGTACAGTCTTATCGTCAGAATGAAACGCGTATTGCGCAGTTTAGCCAGGGAGAGTTAATTTCCGATGAAAAGAAAGAAACTACCCAAAGAAATGGAACAGCAGTAACTTTCTATCCAGATGACACGATATTTAGACATTATAAATATCGATTGGAATTTGTCGAAAATATGATTTGGAATTATGTCTTTTTAAATTCCGGTCTAACTATAAATTTTAATGGACAAAAGTTCCTGTCCGAAAATGGTCTAAAAGATCTTTTAGAAAGAAATATCGACACGGAGTCTATGCGCTACCCGATTATCCATTTAAAAGGAGAAGATATTGAATTAGCCATTACTCACGGACAGCAATATGGGGAAGAATATTATTCTTTCGTCAATGGACAGCATACGACTCAGGGAGGTACCCATCAAGCGGCCTTCCGCGAAGCCTTAGCGAAAACTATTCGGGAATTTTATAAAAAAGATTTCGAAGCTTCCGATATTCGTGCATCCATTATTGGCGCTATAGCGATTAAGGTGCAGGAGCCGGTATTTGAATCCCAAACAAAGACCAAATTAGGTTCCCAATCCATAGGCCCTGAAGGTCCTACGGTACGTACCTTTATCAATGACTTTGTAAAGAAAGCGCTCGATGACTATTTACACAAAAACCAAGAAACTGCCGATGCGCTTCTAAAACGTATCCTTCAATCCGAACGGGAGCGTAAGGATATTGCCGGACTTAAAAAGCTTGCCAATGAGCGCGCTAAAAAAGCATCGGTGCATAATCGGAAATTACGTGACTGTAAAGTTCACTTTTCCGACAAAAATGAACGTAATCTTGAAACTACCCTATTTATCACCGAGGGGGACTCCGCATCCGGATCCATAACGAAATCTCGCGATGTGCAGACTCAGGCAGTATTCAGTCTGAAAGGTAAGCCCTTGAATTCATACGGTATGTCTAAGAAGATTGTCTATGAAAATGAAGAGTTCAACCTACTGCAACATGCCTTAAATATTGAGGATGGCTTAGATGGACTGCGTTATAATAATATCGTAATTGCGACCGATGCCGATGTGGATGGGATGCATATCCGTCTTTTATTACTGACCTTCTTCCTGCAGTTTTTCCCGGATTTAGTGAAGACAGGGCATGTCTCTATCTTACAGACTCCACTTTTCCGTGTGAGAAATAAAAAAGAAACTATCTATTGTTACTCCGATGAAGAGCGTGTTCTGGCGATAAATAAATTAGGTGGAAAGCCGGAGATTACCCGATTTAAAGGTTTAGGTGAAATTTCACCTTCGGAATTTGGGCTATTTATCGGAAAAGATATGCGCCTAGATCCAGTCATCTTATCGAAAGAACAAAAGATTACTCAGTTACTTGAATATTATATGGGGAAAAACACGCCGGATAGACAAAAACATATTGTCAATAATCTACGTGTAGAACTCGATTTAGAAGAAATATTAAAAAATCAAGTCGGTTCATAGAACCGACTTTTTTTAGCCTTAACCATGACCAAACCTACCTTAATTTTAATTCAATGTGCAGATGCTGTAGGCCTTGTAGGGCGTATTGCAAATGTGATTTCTTCCCATCAGCTAAATATTACTGCGATGCGGGAGTTTGTCGATGAAGAAACAAATAAGTTTTTCGTCCGTGTCGTCTGTACCGGAGTTTTAGCTGATCAGGATCTTTTAATCCAGCAGCTTTTAGCTAGCCTTCCGGAAAAAGCTTCCGTACAGGTCAATCCGGCACAAGGAAAACGATTGGTGGTCTTGGTAACTAAGGAGCATCACTGCCTCGGAGATATTTTAATTCGTCATTATTTTAATACCTTAGGAGCGGAAGTTACTGCGGTGATAGGAAATTATAATTACCTTTCTGACTTTACAGAAAAGTTCGATATCCCTTTTCATTATATCAGCCATGAAGAGAAAGAGAAGTCGGTCTTTGAACAAGAAATTAAGGATCAAATCGACAACTACGATCCCGACTATATTATTCTGGCTAAATATATGCGTATCCTATCTCCCGATTTTGTTGCGCAATATCAAGGACAGATTATAAATATTCACCACTCTTTTCTACCGGCATTTATCGGTGCTAACCCCTATAAGCAAGCTCATACCCGAGGCGTTAAAATTATTGGAGCAACGGCACATTTTGTTACAGATGACCTGGATGAAGGTCCGATTATCGTACAAGATGTGAAACGCGTGAACCATACCTATACGGCAAAAGATATGGTTACTGCAGGTAAAGAAATTGAAAAATCCGTCTTAAGTAAAGCGATTCAACTGGTATTGGAAGATAAAGTAATTATCCACGGGAATAAAACAATCGTATTTGAATAATAAGCTATATATGATTAGCATCACATATTAGAGGTAGGAATTACATTTTTTATCAGCTTTAATTTTAGGTATTTCGTACTAGAAATATATCAAATTATTACTGATGAGTCATTCTTTCCACATTCCTGTTTTAGGATTAGCATTTTCTATAGATACACCTATTAAAGTAGCCCAATACGGTATATCTTCTGTCGTATCCATCGTTGATGATGAGCTTATTGAACGTATGCGTGCCTATTATAGTCCTTTATATGGAATTGCATATACCGCTATTCTGAAAACCGAAGATGATGCACGTGCACGCCGCATAACGGCTTATTTAGATTTACTGCAGCATATTATTGAGCAGCAAATTTCAGCCTTAAAAGCAGCCGATTTTGCAGATTCAAAAGAACTAAACCGCTATTTTCAATTACTCCCGAATACGCATCCTGCGAAAGAGCTATATCTGAATTTCGACGGTAGTATGCAGCAAGCTACCCGATTAAAAACATATATTAAAGCCGGCCGTATTGATGTCAATATTATGTCTAAAGTAGATAAATTAAATTATCATGCTTCTGGGGAGTTATTAGCCGAAAAGTATTCCGATGCACTGGCTGCCATTCGAGGATTTGCTAGATCTACCGTACAATCTGCTGTCATCCTATCTGCTGGTATGAATCCAAGATTATATAGCTACTTAACGGAAATCCCTGAATTTAGACCTGATGAAAAGCATAACTTTACTAAAAAAATTATCCTTAAAGTCTCGGATTATAGATCCGCACTTATTCAAGCGAAGTTTTTAGCGAAAAAAGGAATTTGGGTATCTGAATTTAGAATTGAATCGGGCTTAAATTGTGGAGGACATGCCTTTGCCACAGATGGCTTTCTACTCGGACCGATTTTGGAAGAATTTAAACAAAAAAGAGAAGAATTAATCCAGGAGCTTTTCCCTTTATATCAAACAGCTTTGGCAGCCCTTCAAATCCCTATAACCCATGCTCCTGCGATTCAATATACCGTGCAAGGAGGAATTGGTACCGCTGAAGAACATAAGTTCCTTTTAGACTACTATCAAATGGATGCTACAGGATGGGGATCGCCCTTTCTATTAGTTCCGGAAGCTACGACAGTAGATGAAAATACATTACATCAGCTTGTGCAAGCCGACTCGACAGATTTCTATGTCAGTGCAGCCTCGCCTTTAGGGGTTCCATTTAATAACTTCCGAAAAGCAAGCGCTGAACACCTCCGCTTAGAACGGATTAAAAAAGGTCGTCCAGGAAGTCCATGTAGCAAAAAATATCTGGTTTCCAATACGGAATTTACCACAGAGCCTGTCTGTACAGCTTCTCGAGTCTATCAATATCATAAACTCCAAGAACTGGACGCTCTGAATTTAGATCCTACGGAACATCAGGAGGCTTATGATAATATTGTGGAAAAGACTTGTCTCTGTGAAGGCCTAGCTGCTCCTGCCTATTTAAAATACAATTTATTACGCCCTAAGGAGCAATCTGCCGTATCCATCTGTCCAGGTCCTAATCTAGCTTTCTTTAAAAACCAGTACTCGCTAGAGGAGATGGTCAGCCATATCTATGGTCGTATCAATCTATTGAAAGATGTGGATCGCCCTCTATTTTTCATAAACGAACTTGATTTATATATCCATCATATTAAATCCTATATTCAAAGCAATTACAAGTCTGTCAATGGGAAGAAGGAAAAATATTTAGAAAAATTTAAAAACCAGCTGATTGCTGGAATCAGTTATTACGACAGTTTAAAAAACCAATTCACTTTCCTCCCCGAGCTTATGCAAAGAAAAGTTCAACAGCAGCTGGAAGAAGCCAAACTTCAAGTTCAAAAATTGGAATTTCCAATATAGATTATTCTTAGAAGACTCTAAAAAAAAAGCTACCTATATCGGTAGCTTTTTTTTATAGCGGTATGCTTACTTTGCGAATTTTCTAAATTTACCAAAGACACCTAAAGGTAATTTAGGTCCTGCAGTCGCTTGAAGATAAAGTTCTCCAATTTCTAAATTCTCCACTTTAGGGAAAGAGGTTTTAATCAGATTTTCTACAATTACAGAAGAGAATCCTAAGGAGTACGAATTTAAAATCAAGAAGTGCTCTTCGGGATCCAATAGACGGACCACATCGCGCATCATCTCCGTAATATGATCTTCTAACTTCCATTTCTCCCCTTTGGGACCATGGCCATATGCTGGAGGATCTAATATAATTCCATTATAGGTATTTCCACGTTTAAGTTCTCGTTTTACAAATTTCAATGCATCCTCTACCACCCAACGGATATTATCCAATTCAGAAATTTCCTGATTTTCATTTGCCCAAGTTACCACTTGTTTAATCGAATCTACGTGCGTAGTATCTGCACCTGCAGCACGAGCAATTAAAGAGGCGCCACCGGTATAAGCAAATAGATTTAATACTTTCGGAGTTTTAGTCTTAAAAGAACGGACAGATTCTGAAATATAATCCCAGTTAACCGCCTGCTCCGGAAAGATTCCGACATGCTTAAATGAAGTTAAGCCCAAACGGAATTTGATTGCTACATCTGTATTTTTATAGCTGATATGCCATCTATCTTGAGCTTTAGGATTTTTCTTAACCCACTCTCCTGAAGTTGCCGTACGTCCTTTAAAGCGAATATCATGGCGTTTCGTCCACTCTCCTTCCGTCAATGTCTTTGGCCAAACGGCTTGTGGTTCTGGACGGATTAAGATTAAATTCCCAAAACGTTCTAACTTTTCGAAGTTACCACAATCGATTAATTCATAATCTTTCCAGTGTTGTGGTGTCAGTAATTGTATTGCTGTATTTGTCAAAATCGTAAAATTTGTTGCAAAGATAATAATTATAACGATTCCTTTGCAGCTTTCATTAGCGGACTCGCGAACACAAAGTTATTTAATTCCTTTACATCCGATCGTAACATATCCTGATTTGATCCTTCCCAAAATTTTTCTCCTTTATATAAGTATAAAATATATTGTCCAATTCCCATCACGGAGTTCATATCATGGGTCACCACCACTGTTGTACAGTTGTATTCTTCAGTGATATCTTGAATTAATTCATCAATTAATATGGACGTTTCAGGGTCTAAACCTGAGTTCGGTTCATCACAAAACAAATATTTTGGGCTCATGGAAATAGCTCGTGCAATACCGACCCTCTTTTTCATCCCTCCGGAAAGCTCTGCAGGAAAAAGATGATTTCTCCCCGCCAGATTAACACGTTCCAAGCAATAATTAGCCCGTTCTAATTTTTCGGCTTTCGACATATCGGAGAACATATCTAATGGAAACATTATATTCTGTTCTACAGTCATCGAGTCAAATAATGCTGAGTTCTGGAATAACATACCTATCTCTTTACGAATAGGAATACGCCCTTCATTAGAAAGTCTAGAAAAATCTTCATTCCCATATAACACCTTCCCCTCTTCAGGCTGATGTAGCCCGACCATACATTTTAATAAAGTACTTTTTCCGGATCCAGATCCTCCAATAATTAAGCTTATTTTTCCAGGTTCAAAAGTAGCATCAATACCCTTTAAGACATGATTATCTCCAAAGGATTTATTTATATTTTGAATTTCAATCATGATTATAACATTAAAGCGGTAATTAAATAATCGGCAGCAAGAATGGTAATACAGCCAATAACCACAGACTTCGTACTCGCCTGCCCTACTTCTAAAGCGCCCCCTTTAACATAGTATCCTTTATATGCAGGAATAGTGGTAATAATAAAACCAAAGACAAAAGCTTTTACTAAAGCTACTGTAATGGTAAAGCCAATAAAACTTTCTGTAATACCTGCAATATAATCCGCAGCAGTAACTGCCCCAGATAATGCTCCCCCTATCAGACCTCCTGTAATTGCACATCCTATCGCTACAATAACCAACGCTGGAACCATAATCAATCCAGCTACAACCTTCGGAAAGATCAGATAACCTGGAGCATTAATACCCATGATTTCCAAGGCATCAATCTGTTCAGTCACCCGCATAGATCCAATTTGTGAAGAGATGGAAGAACCTACTTTTCCCATTAGCACTAATGCAGAAATGGTAGGACCTAATTCTAAGATATTGGAATCTCGATTAATCTGCCCGATAATAGAAGAAGGAATAAGGTCAGAAACGAGCTGAAATGCAATCTGCATAGTCATTACAGCTCCTATAAATGTTGAAATAATTACGATTAAACCTAAGGAGCCTATACCGATATCGACCATGGCCACCATGGTTTCTTTCCAGTAAATACGCGCTTTTTCTGGTTTTTTAAATACCGATTTGAGCAATAATAAATAAGCACCAAAATGATGAAGGAACATATATAAAAGTTAACGATTGTAAGAATACTTTCCATATAACACATAAGTAAAATGAATAGTTTTATTTATTTTTATGTATTATCGAAGATAAGCTTGATTTTAAAAATCATAAAGCTAAAATAATACTTATTTTTAAGAACTTTAATCATTTAAAATATGGGACGCATATCTTTTGGAATAATTATTTTATTTGCCGGTCTTATTTTATTACTAGAAATGCTGCATATCATCGAGTTTAGCTGGCTTGGAATTATAAAATACGCACCTTTACTTATTGTTATTGCCGGGATAAATATACTGATGCCCAAAACAGCTTTCGGTCGATTGGGAACTGCGCTCTTGACGATAGCTATTTTAATAGTTGTCTTTATAAGTGGACTCCAGTCGGAATCTTTCCAAGAGCCTAATATAGCCGGAATATCCGATTCTAATCAGTCAGGTAATAGCTCTTCAGCAACATGGAATGGCCATACCAAGACAGCTAACTTGAGCCTTAATTTTGGAGCTAATTCCATAGTTTTAGACTCTACACCGACAAATCAACTCATCCAGGTCAATAATCAATCTCAAAATCAACGCATAAAATTAAAAGCAGATTATGTCTCTGAGGAACATGTGGATATTGTTGTCGAAGGGAAATCGTTTTCAGAAAAAAACCAGTCTAAATCGAATAAAACTAGTATTCAGCTACATACAAGTCCCATTTGGAATATCCATTTCAACTGTGGTGCCAGTGCCGTAAAATTCGACCTCTCCCCGTATCAAATACAAGATATTTCAGTGAATGCTGGAGCAGCTTCCATGGATTTAAAATTAGGAAAACCAAGCCGCAAATCGACGATAGAATTAAATTCTGGAGCTTCCTCCCTAAGCATTTCAATTCCTAAAGATGTGGCTGTACGTGTAGATTCAAAAACATTTCTTTCTTCAATCTCTGCAAAAGGCTTACCTAAACTATCGAAAAAAAGATATGAATCCTCCAATTATAGTAGTTCAGCATATAGCTATAATATCCAAGTAAAAGGTGCTGCCACTTCATTAACCATAAATCGCTATTAATTCTTCCGTTAACATTTGCTAAGTTTCACTAACTTTGTGTTATTATTATGGATATTCAGAATATACTATCATTACCTGGAATTTATTGCAATTCCAAATCTACATATTCCCGTTGGAAAACGAGAGAAGTACAAATTGGAGATATTCCAATGGGTGCTGACCATCCGATTCGTATTCAAAGTATGACCACAGTGGATACGATGGATACCATAGGTTCTGTGGAACAGACCATAAAAATGGTAGAAGCAGGCTGCGATTATGTACGTATTACTGCGCCGAGTATTAAAGAAGCTCAAAACTTAGCCCATATTAAAAATGAGTTACGCCAGCGTGGATATCAAGTTCCCTTGGTTGCCGATATACATTTTACCCCAAATGCTGCTGAGGTAGCTGCACGTATTGTTGAAAAAGTACGTATTAATCCCGGCAATTATGCGGATAAGAAAAAATTTGATCAGTTAAGTTATACGGAAGCAGCCTATCAGGCGGAGTTAGATCGAATCTATGCTAAATTTAAACCTCTAATTGCGATCTGCAAAGAATATGGTACGGCTTTACGTATAGGCACAAATCATGGCTCCCTTTCTGACCGCATTATGTCTCATTATGGTGATACTCCGGAAGGAATGGTAGAGTCTGCCTTGGAGTTTATCCGCATGTGTGAAGATCAAAGTTTTTATAATTTGGTCATTTCAATGAAATCCTCCAATCCCCAGGTTATGGTGAAAGCATACCGTCTTCTGGTTGAAAAGATGAGTCAAGAAGGTATGAATTACCCTTTACATCTAGGTGTAACTGAAGCTGGAGATGGAGAAGATGGACGTATTAAATCTGCTGTAGGAATAGGTACGCTTTTGGAGGATGGCCTAGGGGATACCGTGCGGGTATCCTTAACTGAAGATCCTGAAAAGGAAGCTCCTGTAGCTATTGCTTTGGTGAATCGTTATACACAGCGTGCACAGCAGGAAAAAGTGGAACCTTTTAAACTTGAAGATTCAGCCCTTACCAAGCCTTATGAGGCTGCTGAGGTCAATACCTTTATTGGGGGTTCCTTAGTCCCTCGCGTCTTAGTAGATATTTCAAAAGCAAATCTAAAAGATCCATTTATCTTAAAAGATGTCGGATACCGTTATGATATGTTATTGGACAAATTTCATATGGGCGATCAGTCGGTAGATTTTGTTTACCTGGCCGATGAGCTTCCGTCATTTACAATGCCGGGGAATTTAAAACAGCTCTATAATTATAGGACTTGGCTTAGTATAGCTAACCGTCAGAATATACATCCTGTTTTTGATTTAGCAAGCTTTAATAATGCAACGGAAAAAGATCCGGTATTAAACTTAGTTTCTATTTCTAACGATGCCTTACAAAGTGCTGCTTTTGAGGAATTCCAAAATGATAAGACTGTAGTTTTTATTTTGGAAACTACTGCCGCACATGGAATGGCAGATCAACGTCAGTTTTTCCAAAATATACAAAGTTTAGCATTGACCAACCCCGTCATATTAAAACGCAGTTATGCTGCTTCAGAATTTAACGGTCCTTTAGGCGATGTAATGAGTTCAGAAGAACCCATCTCTAAACAGCAACTCTATGCAGCTACGGATTTTGGAGCGCTGCTAATTGATGGCTTAGGTTCAGGCATATGGATAGACTCCATCGCCATAGATACTGAAAAGCTCGTTTCACTATCTTTCGGTATTCTACAAGCTACCCGTTCCCGAATTTCAAAGACTGAGTATATCTCTTGTCCAAGTTGTGGACGTACCTTATTCGACTTACAAGAAACAACGCAGATGATCCGCAGCCGTACGAATCATCTAAAAGGTCTCAAAATTGGGATTATGGGATGTATTGTCAATGGTCCTGGAGAAATGGCGGATGCCGATTACGGTTATGTCGGTGCAGGCCCGGATAAGATTACGCTGTATCGCGGTCAACAGGTGGTGAAGAAAAATGTCAGCTCTGAAAATGCATTAGAAGAGTTAATTAATATTATTAAATCCGATGGACTCTGGGTGGAAGAAAAGGATGCCTAATTCAAGTCTTCATATCAACTTAAAAGCAAAAAAAAACCACTGAAAGATTTCAGTGGTTTTTTTATATAGTTTAGTATTTTTTTATCGAATAGAAATTCTTTTTACAACAGTTTCTGAACCAGCTACCACTCGAACAAAATAAAAGCCTGTTGTCAGCTTATTATTTGTTTCAAAAGTGAGCGTTTGTACTCCACCTTCCAAATTTGAATTTAATAATTGAAGGACTTCACTGCCTAAGGCATCCATAACTTTTATGCTGACATTATTCTGTCTTCCTAATTTAAAGGATACTGAAATCTGATCGGCAACGGGGTTATAAAAAACTTTTACAGTATTAATCAATTTATCATTATCTACAGCGAGGTAATTTTTTGCCGAATGGTTATTAGTCTGACTAAAACTTCCTTTCGTTTCCTTTGTAGTATAAGAATAAATAGACTTATGGTTGAATGAGCTTGAATCTGATTGAACTTCTGCATTAGAAGCTAAAGCAACACTTAGGCCCATCGCTATTGTCATTACCTGAGTAACGCAAATCAAAGCTATTTTTCTAATGTTAATATTCATATCATATATGGACAGTTTTAGAGGTTTATGGTTTAACCAAATATAATTAATTCCTACGTTTATCCTATACAAAAGTATAATAAAATATATGAAAAAAATCAAGGCTTCTCAAAATTATAATTCATTTAACAATTTTTAACAGCTATTGACGTTATCAAAAATTTATGCAACCTTTGGACAAGTTTTTAGGATAACAAATAAGAAGAAAAAACGTTTATCAAAAAACTATAAAAAGTTCATTATAAATACATTCGAATGACTGCAGAATCAAAAAGTAGTATTCAAAAAATTAGTTTAGCAGGACTGCTAATTAGTTTAGGTATCATATTTGGAGATATTGGTACCTCCCCGCTTTATGTTTTTAAAGCGATTTTAAATAAAGGTGTCATCGAGAGAGACCTCGTTCTCGGCGGCCTATCTTGTGTACTTTGGACTATTACTCTCCAGACTACAGTAAAGTATGTATGGATTACCCTACGGGCAGACAATAAAGGCGAAGGAGGAATTCTATCCTTATTCTCTTTAGTGAGAAAGCGTGCATCTTGGCTGATCTATCCGGCTATGGTTGGTGCAGCCACATTAATTGCCGACGGGATGATTACTCCAGCGATTACAATCTCATCAGCAATTGAAGGATTAGTCATTAAATACCCGGGTCTTCCTACAGTTCCTATTGTTATTTTAATTATTACCTTTCTCTTTCTAATCCAACGTTTTGGAACATCAGTCGTAGGAAAGATTTTCGGCCCTTTAATGTTTATTTGGTTTAGTACCTTAGGTATACTTGGTTTTAGCTATATAGACCAGGCTCCAGAAGTTTTATATGCCTTAAATCCATATTATGCCGTCAAACTCTTAGCGACATACCCCAGTGCTTTATTTATTGTAGGAGCCGTATTTCTATGTACTACAGGTGCGGAAGCACTGTACTCGGATATGGGACACTGTGGGAAATCGAATATTCGAGTTTCCTGGATATTTGTAAAATTAACCTTAGTCTTAAATTATTTTGGACAAGGGGCATGGTTATTAAGCCATGAAAATCAAATCCTGGGGGAGACAAATCCATTCTACGCCATTATGCCACAGTGGTTTGTCGGTTATGGAATTGCCATAGCTACCCTTGCGGCGGTCATAGCTTCGCAGGCTATGATTTCCGGTTCATTTACCCTAATTTCAGAAGCTGTACGATTAAATATATGGCCTAAAGTGACAATCCGCTATCCCTCAGAACATAAGGGACAGCTTTATGTACCATCGATTAATTTTATCCTTTGGGCTGGATGTATGCTTATTATCTATGCTTTTGGAGAGTCGAGTAATATGGAAGCGGCCTATGGATTAGCAATTAACTTAACTTTCTTAATGACCACTATATTAATGGGCTATTTCTTAGTCATGAAAAAGGTCAATAAGATTTTGGTAGGTATATTTGTAGGCTTCTACTTCAGTTTAGAATTCTACCTACTCATAGGAAATGGGGTTAAAATAACTCATGGAGGATGGTTGACCTTATTATTAGCTTCTCTATTATTCTTAGTGATGTACATCTGGTGGACAGCGAGAAAGATTAAGAATAAATTTGTCAACTTTATTAATATAGATCAGTACTATCCTATTATCTCGGAATTATCTGAAGATACGACAGTACCTCCTTATGCCTCCCATCTGGTATATTTAACTTCGGCAAATTTTAAATCTGAGATAGAATCGAAGATTATCTATTCTATTTTAAATAAGAAACCTAAACGGGCAGATGTATATTGGTTAGTCCATGTAGATGTTATGGATAATCCACATACTCGAGAATATACAATCGATCAGTTAATTCCGGGAAAACTTATCCGTATAGATTTCAAATTAGGTTTCCGTGAAGAACAGCGCATCAGTCTGCTATTCCGAAAAGCTGTGGAAGATATGGTGAAAAATAAGGAAATAGATATCACCTCCCGTTATAAGACATTGCAGAAAAATCATATTCCCGGAGACTTTCAATTTGTAGTTTTAGAAAAAATAATTTCTAAAACAAATCAGTTAAGTTGGATTAACCGCCTGATTTTAGAAGGATATGGTTTCTTAAAACGCTTTGCCCTTTCTGAAGAAAAAGGCTTTGGTTTAGATGCGTCCTTTGTTACAGTAGAACGCGTTCCCCTAAACATTCCGAAGACATCTGAGGTCAATCTAACGCGAAGAGATTAAAACTAATGGCTATATACAGGTAAAACAATGCAATTATTGTCTTACTTTTGAGCAAATAAAAATTTATAATGAAAGAAAATACCCCGACGCCAAGTCCAACGAAAAAACTTCACCCGCGGAATAGACATATTGGAAACTATAATTTCAATAAACTTATCGCCGCCCTTCCTGAATTAAAGGAATTTGTTTTTATAAATCCCAATAATCTGAAGACTATAGATTTTTCAAACCCGGATGCAGTAAGGGCATTGAATAAAGCATTATTATTAACGAGCTATGATATTGAATTTTGGGATATTCCAAAAGAAAATCTATGTCCTCCAATTCCTGGACGTGCCGACTATATTCATTATATCGCCGATATCTTAGCTGAAAATAATAACGGTAAAGTTCCTAAAGGTCCACAAGTAAAAGTTTTAGATACTGGTGTGGGTGCAAATTGCATCTACCCTATTATTGGTGTGGTTGAATATGGATGGACTTTCGTAGGTTCAGAAATTGTAAAAAAAGCATATAAAAATGCTATAGAAATTGTGCGTCTCAATCCCCAATTAAAAAATAATGTACAGATTAGACAGCAGCCTGGGAAAGATATCTTCCGCAATATTATTCAGCCGGACGATATGTTTGATATTACGATCTGTAACCCGCCATTCTTTAGTTCACAAACTGAAGCTTTAGCGCAATCGGAACGTAAAATCAAAAATAAGGTCACTCCAAATTCAGATGATAGCCAAAAGACAATGAGTTTTGGAGGTCAAGGTTCTGAATTATGGTGTGATGGTGGTGAACGAGCATTTATCATACAGATGATTGCTGAAAGTAGATTCTATAGATCGCAAGTGAAATGGTTTTCTACCTTAGTGGCACACCGAGAAAATATCCGTACGCTGGAGCATAAACTTAAAAAAGCCGATGCTAAAGATGTTCGTATTGTTAAAATTGAACAAGGAAATAAAATCTCTAGAATCCTCTTGTGGAGATTTTAATCTGCATCGTATCAAAAAAAAAGCGAGATCTGAAAGATCTCGCTTTTTTTATATCTAAAGTTTTTTATTCTGCATTTAATTGATCTAAACGATCTTTTTCAACAGCATCCTTATTTAATTTGGAATGTTTATATCCATACATAAAATAAATAACTAAGCCAATTAATAACCAGATAATAAAAATAAACCAGTTACTAGCTCCTAATTCTGTCATCAGGTATAAGTTAATCAGTATGCCCGTTACAGGAAGTAAAGAAAAGTTCATCTTAAAACTATAGATACTCATCCCCAACCAAGTTAACCAGAATATAATAATTAACATTTTATGTTCTACAATTTCAGTCAATGTCAGTTGTTTCCAGTCCTGAATAATTTCCTGACCGTAGATATTAATAATAACGATAGCCAATACTAATCCCAAACCGACAATGTACTTTCCATTTATATAAGGAACACGGAATTTTGATTTCTCCGATAATCCAGAGTGATCCATATATAAGACTCCCGCACAGACCAAGATAAATGCAAAGAATGTACCTACAGAAGTTAAGTCGACAAAAAAGTCCATCTTAAAAAATAAAGATGGTATAGCCACAACTAATCCTGTAATTATCGTCGCAAAAGATGGCGTTTTATATTTGGGATGAATTTTTGCAAAACGTTTCCATAATAAACCATCTCTACTCATGGTCATCCAAATTCTGGGTTGCGCTAATTGATATACTAAAAGCGCAGAAGTAATTGCAATAACTGAAGTTACTGAAATAATTCCAGCCATATGATCAAAACCTACATATTCAAAAACATAGGCTAAGGGGTCTTTGACATTTAACTCTGTATAATTCACCATACCTGTCAGCACAAGCGTAATGGCCACATATAAAACTGTACAGATTAATAAGCAATAAATCATAGCTTTAGGGAGGTCGCGTTGCGGGTTTTTACATTCCTCTGCAGTAGTGGAGATCGAATCAAAACCAATAAAAGCAAAGAATACAGCAGCAACTGAGCCCATAACTCCGTGAAGCCCATTTGGGGCAAATGGCGTCCAGTTTTCAGGTTTTATAAAAAACACCCCTCCGCAGATTACAGCCAAGATAATACCCATTTTTATAATCACCATAATATTAGAAGCACGTTGGGATTCTCGAATACCGATATAGACTAACATGGTTACTAAAACCGTAATTATTCCTGCCGGTAGATCAAATATAATGGGAATATCTCCTATCCTTGGAGCAGATTGAAATGCCGCAAGGCCAGCTTTATCGCCTCCTGTTAAACCTGCTAAACCTACCTGTAGAAATTTCTCATGTGCTTCTATAGCATAACTTGGAGCCATACATAACCAGCCGGGCAGGGAAATCCCAAACCCACTTAACATGGATACAAAATACTGAGACCAGGAAATAGCTATTACCATATTGGAAACGGCATATTCTAAGACTAAAGCCCAACCTATAATCCAGGCGAAAAGCTCTCCAAAGGCCACGTAAGCATAGGTATAGGCGGAGCCTGATACAGGTACCGTACTGGCAAACTGCGCATAGGATAAAGCGGTAAAAACACAGGCAAATGCAGTAAAAATAAAGAGTAGAGATACAGCTGGACCACCATTAAAACTCGCTAATCCAATGGTGCTAAAGATGCCGGCACCAACAATTGCTGCAATACCTAAGGACACTAAATCCCTTACACCTAACACTTTTGCTAAGCCAGAGCCCTCCTGATTTTGGGCGTCACTGATGATTTGCTCGACATTCTTTTTACGAAAGAGTCTATTTAACATCTATGTATACTTATTATGAAAAGGTTAAAAATCTAGCAAAAGTAATAAAATAATCATCCTTTTTGATTTAAAAAATAATGATTATTCTAAATTCACCAACTTATCTTCAAGTTCTTCAAAAATATCTAGGTAATCCGTTAAGCTATTTTCCGTATAATGGGTTAAAATTGCCGCTATCTCGGCCTTTTTTGCCTCCGTGATATCAAATTTCCACAGTTGCTTACATATATTTAATAAAGCATGCGTAATATGTAATATATCCGTATAATCATAAAGATAGGCCCAACGGATAAAATCCTCATAATGGGCAAAGAAAAGAGCTTCTCCTTCATATTGATTAACGGCAAAAAAATCCGCTAAATCAGCGGGATTAATATTTTTTAAATGCGCGTAAAAACTTGCGACATCCACCTGCTTATGTTTAATCAATTGATAATCTAAAAGTAACTCCAAAGCAATATGGGAAAAGAAAGATAAACGGATGGGCAGCTCGGAAAATGCGCTTAATAATTCCTGCTTTATAGCTTGGGTATGATGAAGGAAATAGCTGGCATTATGGAAATGTCTATCTACTTCGATATGTCTGACCCATCCTTTATAGAATAAAGCATTTTTGGGGTCCTGAAGAAGGATATCCTTTTTTTTCTCTACCTTAATATGGGCACCTTTATCTGCATTTCTGACGAGATCTGGCAGGATGGAACCTACAACTTGTTCAGAACTTAGACTATGGCGATCAAAATAATAATGGGATAAAAAATTCATACGATAAATCTTCGTTTTCTTCCTGCTATTTAATAAAAGTAAGTGTAATATACATGTTAATCTCGTATCTTTGCTAAATTAAATTTTTATATAAATCCGTATAACTATGAGCTTTGTAGAAGAACTACGTTGGAGAGGCATGCTTCAAGACATTATGCCAGGAACTGAAGACTTACTGAATAAAGAAAAAGTTGCTGGATATATTGGTTTTGATCCCACTGGAGACTCTTTACATGTAGGACACTTGACACAAATCATGACCCTTATCCATTTCCAAAATGCAGGACATAAACCTGTCGCATTAGTGGGTGGAGCTACTGGTATGATTGGAGATCCTTCATTCAAATCTGCAGAGCGTAACTTATTAGATGAAACTACCTTAAACCATAACGTAGCAAGTTTAAAAACTCAATTGGCTAAATTTTTAGCTTTTGGAGAGGGAGAACAAGATGCGAAAATGGTGAACAATTACGATTGGTTTAAAGACTTCGGCTTTTTAGACTTTATCCGTGATGTGGGTAAATTGATTACCGTCAATTATATGATGGCCAAAGATTCTGTAAAAAAACGCTTAGAAGGTGAGAATGGATTATCCTTTACTGAATTTTCATATCAATTAATCCAAGGTTATGACTTCTATTATCTTTGGAAACACCATAACTGTAAAGTGCAGATGGGGGGTTCCGATCAGTGGGGTAATATTGTAACAGGAACAGAATTTATCCGTAAGCAGGATCAAGGTACAGCTTTTGCTATTACGACCCAGTTAATCAAAAAAGCTGATGGTCAGAAATTTGGAAAGACTGAATCTGGAGCGGTATGGTTAGATCCTAAAAAAACCTCTCCATATAAATATTATCAGTTTTGGTTAAATGCAACTGATTCAGATGCTAAAAACTGGATTAAGATCTTTACTTTAAAAACGGAAGCTGAAATCAATGCGATTATCGCTGAACATGATGCAGCTCCACATACTCGGGCTGTACAGAAAGCTTTAGCTCAGGATATCACGATCCGCACACACTCTGAAAAAGATTTTGAAACGGCAGTAAAAACCTCAGAATTTTTATTTGGAAATGGCTCTCTGGAATTCTTAAATGAATTGGATCATGCAGCAGTATTAGATGTATTTGATGGAGTTCCTCAATTTGAAATTAATCTCTCGGAGCTTGAAGCCGGAATTAATATTGTGGACCTATTAGCCCAGTCAACTCAAATCTTCCCTTCTAAATCGGAAGCTCGAAAAATGACTCAAGGTGGAGGAGTGGCAATTAATAAACAAAAAGTTGCTTCTGTAGATGAAATCATTAACTCGACTTCTTTAATCAATGGGAAATACATTATTGCACAACGCGGCAAGAAAAACTACTACTTAATCTCGGTTAAGTAATACCATTAAAAAAAGGGCTTCTCTGAGAGAAGCCCTTTTTTTATGCTTATAATGCTGTTTATTAATAACGTGTTATCTGATAACCAAATGCTTTATTGGGCTCTTCATTCCCGACTAATCCTTTGGCCCAAATGGTATAAACCCTTCTATTATCGGGTTTAAACTCAAAGTCTATAACTTGTTTTTTAGCCCCTTGGCTTAAGGTAATTTTATAGGTCTTCCCTACCTGATAGGTTTTAAACTCCTGCACCTGCTTATAGGCTTTATTTTCAAAATTTAAGGAATCTATACCTTCTACAGTAAAGGACACTGTTTCTGAATTCGGGCTTAAATTAATAAATCTGACTTTAGCAATACCATCTTCATTTGCGGCAAACTTATCCTCGGTTTGAAATATTTCCACGGGACTTTCTCCAACGACAAATAGCGTATAATATTTTCCGGATTCTAAATCTACAGGCCCTTTAAATAATGGCTGACTGATATTTTCCCCAGATTGTCTATATACAGAAACCTCTCTTTTCCCTGGAAAAGCATTTCTGTAGTATAAGTAATCTGTAAATGCAAATTTCTCATTCCAGCCTGAATTTAATTTATTTTGATCTAATCCTATATCTAAACCTGGTGAGCCCGGAACCGCATTAATTGCTGACACGGCAGCTACATCAGGGTAATTATAAGAGTCATCATTAATTTTACAAGAACTGAATAAGGTTACAGCGCCAACAACTAAGGTTGCTATTCGTAAAATTCTATTTTTTAACTTGTTATGCGTTGTCATTTCGATAAATTATAAAACCTATTAAATACTATTTTTTTAATCTTCTTCTCTAAAAACGATATGAATTGATAAAATGCTACAATAAAAAATAAATGACTGAAAAAACCTCCTAAATCTTGATAAAAATCTTAGTTTTGTGTATAGTAAAAGATTTATAATTGATGTCTAATAAAGGAAATTCATTTAAACAATCCAGTTCCTCGTCGAAAAAACGAAGAACTCAAAAATATACCCCGATTAATGCTCCTAAAAATCGCACAGAGTCGACTAGAGTTCCTCGTGAACTCTCTGAAACACAGCAAAAAATAGGTAAAATTACGGGTCTTTTTTTATTGATCGTAGCGGGACTTTTTGCCATCGCTTTTATCTCCTATCTATTTACCTGGGAAGAAGATCAAAGTTATATCGCCTATAGTAATGGCGGCTGGTCCACCTTATTTCAGACGGCAAATGAGCTTGATGATGCCGATATGGACCTGCCTATTGTGGAGAATAAATTAGGGAAATTTGGAGCCCTCCTCGCCAATCAGTTTATGTATAATTGGTTTGGTATAGCTTCTTTTCTATTTATAATTATGCTCTTTGCTGTAGGTTATAGATTATTGTACCGTAAAAATATCCTACCGGTATGGAAGACGATAATCTATTCAGGTATAACTATTATTTTTGTCTCTATTACTTTAGGGTTTTTACATCATTTCTTTAACGATGCTCCCCATTTCTTAGAAGGGAAATTTGGTTATTGGACGAACCAATTACTGATGGCCCAAATTGGAACAGCAGGAGTTGCAGGGATTTTAATATTTGCCTACCTGACCGTCTTAGTTTTAGTCTATAACTTGGATTTCAAAATTCATTGGAAAAGTAGAGAGAAAGATGAAAATATCTTCGATGAAGATGAAGAAATGGAAGAGACTAATCCCATTAATGCTGTACGTGAAGATAATAAACGCCCTACCATTAATGAAACTTTTGCGAGCAGCAAAGCTAATGCTTTTAATCCTGCAGCTGTAGAGCCTGAAATTTCTGTAGTAGATGCCAGAGCAACTTATACCCCTCCACCGGTAATTAGCAGAGAGGTTCCTAAAGAATTGGAGCCTAAAATGGATATTACAAATTCTCCATCGCCAACGGATTCTGAAACAGAGCATAGCTTGAGCTTTGATCTTTCTTCCGAAACTCCTGCAGTGAATGTACCTAAAGAAGAAATATCTTTTACAATAGATACGCCTCCAGAAGAGGAAGCTATTGAAATAAGCCCTGCAGAACCCGAGTCAGAAAATACAGATCAGCTACAACTCGATGTCGAAGAAGTTATTGAAGAAAAAGCTATTACGGCGAATGATCTCGTTGCACAATTTGGACAGTATGATCCTAAACTCGACCTTTCAGGATATCAACACCCTACCTTAGACCTTTTAAAGGAATATGGTACGGGTAAAATAACCATAAATCAGGAAGAGTTAGAAGCGAATAAAAACCGTATTGTCGATACCTTAAAAAATTACAATATTGAAATCGAACATATTAAAGCTACAATAGGTCCTACAGTTACCCTGTATGAGATTATTCCAAAGCCTGGAGTTCGAATTTCAAAGATTAAAAACCTAGAGGATGATATTGCCTTAAGTTTAGCTGCACTAGGTATCCGTATTATCGCTCCGATGCCTGGAAAAGGAACCATTGGTATTGAAGTCCCTAACTCTTCTCCAGAAATGGTTTCTATGCGTTCCGTGATCGCTACGGAGAAATTCCAAAAGACGGATATGGACCTCCCTATAGCATTAGGAAAGACCATTTCAAATGAAGTATATATTGCCGATTTAGCGAAGATGCCTCACTTACTAGTAGCCGGAGCTACAGGTCAAGGTAAGTCCGTAGGTATTAATGCCATATTAACCTCTTTATTATATAAGAAACATCCTTCAGAATTAAAATTCGTCCTTGTCGATCCTAAAAAAGTGGAGTTATCCCTTTTCAAAAAAGTAGAAAGACATTTCTTAGCGAAATTACCTGGAGAAGATGATGCTATTATAACGGATACCAAAAAAGTAATTAACACCCTAAATTCTTTATGTATTGAGATGGATCAACGTTATGATCTTTTGAAAAATGCGCAGGTAAGGAATTTAAAGGAATATAATGCAAAATTTGTCAATCGTAGATTAAACCCTGAGGAGGGTCATCGATTCTTACCATTTATAGTTCTTATTGTAGATGAGTTTGCCGATTTAATGATGACAGCAGGAAAAGAGGTAGAAACACCTATTGCTCGTTTAGCGCAGTTGGCCCGTGCCGTAGGTATTCACTTGGTCATTGCTACGCAAAGACCTTCGGTGAATATTATTACCGGAACAATTAAAGCCAATTTCCCGGCAAGGTTAGCCTTTAGAGTGTTATCTAAAGTGGATTCTAGAACCATCTTAGATTCTGGAGGTGCGGATCAGCTGATTGGACGAGGAGATATGTTATTGGCGACGGGTTCAGATTTAATTCGTATTCAATGTGCCTTTGTAGATACTCCAGAGGTAGAGCAGATTTCCGATTTTATTGGAGCACAGCGCGGATATCCTTCTGCATTCCTACTTCCAGAATATGTGGATGAATCTGGAGATGGATCTGGAGCAACAGATATTGATCTTTCGGATAGAGATGTTTTATTTGAAGATGCCGCGCGATTAATTGTTATGCACCAACAGGGCTCCACATCATTAATTCAGCGAAAACTGAAACTTGGATACAATAGAGCTGGAAGAATTATTGATCAACTAGAAGCGGCCGGTATTGTCGGTGCTTTTGAAGGCTCTAAAGCACGTGAAGTACTTTATCCAGATGAATATTCTTTGGAACAGTATTTGGAGACATTAAGAAAGGATAATTAATCATGATGAAAAAAGTAAAGGTTTTAATAAGCGTAATAAGCTGGCAAGTTAGCACAGCACAACAAGATCCTCAAGCAAAGGAAATATTAACTAAATTAAGTGCTAAATACGATGCTTACCAAAGCATCCTAGCTACATTTGAGTTAAATATGCAAAATACGGAAAAAGATCGCAAAGTCGAATCTCAAAGCGGTACCTTATATTTAAATAAGAAAGCAAATAAATATAAAATGACCATAAAGGATATAACTCAAATTTGTGATGGTACCGCCACATACACGATAATGGTTCCAGAAAAAGAAATTCAAATTATGGATGTTAATTCTTCTTCAACAGAAATTAATCCATCAAATATTTTTAGCTTCTATAAATCAGGATTTAAGTATGTATTAGGTCAAAAAGAACCTGGAGCTAGTAATGATTATCATATTATCGAGCTGACTCCTATTAATACGGATGCTAATTATTATAAAATAAAATTACGAGTGAATAAATCTAAATTAGAGATTTACGATGCCACGATATTTTCGAAAAATGGGATGCGCTTTAATTATGTTATTAAGACATTTAAACCTAACAGCATAAATAGTATTAATCATTTTACTTTTAATAAATCAAATTATCCAGGATTTGAGATTGTTGATTTACGATAGTAAATTTTTCAAAAAAAAAGGCTTAATCATAGGATTAAGCCTTTTTTTTTGAAGTTAAATATTTTAGAACATCTTTTCTTCTTTCTCCATAGCGTCTGTACGTTTAGCATAACGTGCATATCCATGTTTCTCTGGTTTCTCAATAATCTCTTTAATAGAGATTAATTTATACACATACGAAGAAGTTTCTGCATTTAAAGAAAGCTGATAATAGCTATCTTCATTTTGTCTTTTAATCGCAGATTTCAAACGTCCACCTCCAACATTATAAGCCGCGGCAACTAATGTCCAGCTTCCAAATTGTTTATAGAGGTCTTTTAAATAACGAGCGGCAGCATGTGTAGACTTTTGAATATCCTTACGGTCATCACGGCTACCATTAACCACTAATCCATACAATCTCGCCGTTTGAGGCATAAATTGCCAATACCCTCCTGCACCTTTATGCGATACAACAGATCTTTCCATTCCACTTTCTAAGAGTGGAATATATTTAAAATCTTCAGGGATATCGTAGGATTCCAAAATGGAAGCAATTTGTGGTAGATGCTTCTCTGCTTTTTTATGTAAGTCATAAGAACCCGTTTTTCTAAATGAAAATTTGTTCATATAACGTAACAATTTACTTTCTACTTGAGGTAGATTTAAAGGAATTTCTTCATCGGCAAAGCTAATATTATCTAGATTGTCGTTTGAAATTTCCGATTTCACTACAGGGGATTCATCGTCCGCTGTACTTTTTTTAGTGTTCAATACGCTCAACATCTTTTGTTCCATAAATGGATTCGATTTCGTTGTTGAGTATAGTTTTGACAGCAATAATGCCCCCAAAACAAAACTAATACATACTACTTTTTTTATAATCATTCACTCCCTTAATGCTACCCTATCCACGATAAAATCGATCAAAAAATAGC
>DAIQRP010000213.1:2067-3135 GCA_036786125.1 Sphingobacterium sp. | reverse complement strand
TATTTGTTATAACTCACTATAAACTTGAGAAATAAATTTAAAAGCCACTCAAAAACAGCCTGAAATTAAATAATACTTGTCTTCTCGTCACAAAATGATTAATATTGTTTTGCTAACCATTAAAAAAACCATTTATGAGTAAAGTAACTTTAAAAAGTTTAGCTCAAGATCTCGGACTATCTATTTCAACAGTTTCCAAAGCGCTTTCGGACAGCTATGAAATTTCTATAGAGACTAAAGACCGAGTTCGAAAATATGCCGATGAAAAACAATTTAAGCCCAATCCCTTTGCCAAAAGTTTACGAACAGGAAGAACGAACACCATTGGTGTGATTATAAGTTCTATAAATAATGCTTTTATGGCTCAATTGGTAGATGGTATACAGCAAGCGACAATTTCTACTCAATACAATATTATTATTATGCAGTCCCAAGAGAATATAGAAAAAGAACGGGAATGCTTAGAGCTATTATATAATAAAGGTGTAGATGGTATTATTCTCTCTCCGGTTTCTGAAGAAGCAAATATAGACCTGATCCGTAAACTCCATACTGGAGATTGCCCTGTGGTGTTATTTGATCGTATTAATAGTACACTGGAAACTCATAAAATTGGTATAAATAATATTTCTGGAGCTTATCGAGGAACAAAATTATTAATTGACCTTGGCTTTAAACATATTCTTCATATTGCAGCAAAAGATGTGGGAGTTAGTAGAGATCGATTTAAAGGATTTATGCAAGCGATGGATGAAGCGCAAATTCCATTTTCCGAAGAACTCTATGTAGAAATAAATATTGGAGACCAACAAGAAATGAAGACTGAACTCAGCAGGCTTTTTGAACTTATCAAACAGAAGAAACTTCAGGTGGACGCGATCTTCGGCGGTACGGACTCCACCTCCATTACTGCTTTAGGCGTACTTGCAGAATTAGGCATACAGGTGCCTCAGGAAATTTCTCTAATTGGTTTTGCCAATACGGATCTAGCTTTTGCATTAAATCCGGCATTGACAGCAATAGTACAACCTGCAGAAGAAATTGGAAGTCATAGTTTCACCAAATTAC
>DAIQRP010000213.1:0-2057 GCA_036786125.1 Sphingobacterium sp. | reverse complement strand
TGTACAAAGAAAATCTACAATTCAAAAAGAAGAAGCCGATTATATATAATCGGCTTCTTTTTTATTCACTACGTATAATGCCAAGTTCTAAACCTCTTAGCTCGGCCAGTCCGCGCAGACGTCCGATAGCGGAATATCCTGGGTTCGTCTGTTTATTTAAATCATCTAACATCTGATGTCCATGATCTGGACGAAATGGAATAGGCAAGTCTCGGGATTGATTTTCTTCAACTAAAGCCTTTACAATAGCGTACATATCCACATCCCCGTCTAAATGATCGGCTTCATAGAAGTTCCCTTCTTCATCCTTTTTAACATTCCTTAAATGAGCAAAATAAACTCGGGATTTCACCAGATTAAAGATTTTCAATAATTCATTGTCTTTTCCAGCGCCTAAGGAGCCTGTACAAAAACAAATTCCATTGAAAGGTTTATTTACCTCCTTGATAATAAATTCATAATCGGCATACTTGCTAACGATTCTAGGTAAACCTAAAATAGGATATGGAGGATCATCAGGATGTATCGTTAACTGAATATGATTTTGAGTACAGACTTCATCTACGGCATTTAGAAATAATTTAAGATTTTCTCGTAGACCGTCCACACCTATGGTTTTATAGATATCAATACTCTGTTGTAACTCTTCAAGGCTAATATCTTTTTCACTAGGGATTCCCATCAAAATAGTATCTGAAAGATGTTTTAAATCAGTTTCAGATAGGTTATTATATTTTTCTGTAGCCTGAATGACTATTTCCTCCGGAAAATCCAAAGCTGCTGCTGCTCTTTTTAAAATAAAAATATCAAAAATAGCTAAATCTACCCAATTAAAATACAAGGCTTTTGCACCATTTTCTAAGGTTAGATCGAGCTGTGTCCGTGTCCAATCCAATACGGGCATAAAATTATAACAGACAGTATGGATGCCACAGGAAGCTAAATTTTTTAGAGACTGTCTATAATTCTCCAAATATTTCTCTGCATCAGCAGCATTTGTTTTAATAGCTTCATGAACAGGAACACTTTCTACCACTGCCCAATATAAACCGGCATCTTCGATAATCTGTTTTCGTTCCAAGATATCTTCTACAGGCCACACTTCTCCATGTGGAATATGATGAAGAGCGGTTACAATTCCTTTTGCTCCGGCCTGCTTCACGTCAGAAAGAGATACGGTATCATTTGGACCATACCATCTCCATGTCTGTGCTAAATATTTCATTTCTTATAATTTAAATTCCTGACCATGCGTTAAAACCTCCATCTACAAATACCGTTTCTCCGGTAATAAAAGCAGATGCCTCCGATAGTAAATAGACTAAGGTACCCTCTAACTCCTGCGCTTCCCCTAGCCTTCCATATGGTGTAACACTGATAATCTTATTAGCACGGTCTGTATAAGATCCATCTGGATTAGTGATTAAGCTTCGATTTTGATCAGTTAGAAAAACCCCAGGAGCGATCGCATTAATACGTATCTTCCCTTGATAACGTAAGCCCAATTCGGCAGCCATCCATTTGGTATATCCATCGATTCCATGCTTGGCTACAGAATATCCTAATCCTCGGGTAAATGGTCTATTGGCCGTTAAGGACGAGATATTCACAATAGCGCCATTTCCCTGCTTGGCAAAAACAGCACCAAATACATGTGTAGGGATAATAGTACCATGTAAGTTTAATTCTATCGATTTAAAGGTATCTTGAATATTGATTTCAAATAAATCCTGATCTGCAGCAATTGTGGCTCCAGGAATATTTCCTCCCGCGGCATTCACTAATCCATCAATACGGCCAAAGGCAGATAATATTTTATCTTTAGCTGCAATTACTTGTGCTTCATCTAATACATCAACCGATATACTAATAGCCTGTGCACCTAAAGATTCAGCAAAAGCAAGTCGCTCCGCTAATCGTTCTTTATTTCTTCCCAAGAGAGCCAGTTTCGCTCCAGCTTCAGCAACAGCTTTAACAAATGATTCCCCGAGGACTCCGGTAGCACCGGTTATAACAATAACTTTATTCTTTAAGGAGACTTTTTCAAGTATAGACAT
>DAIQRP010000020.1:29069-32335 GCA_036786125.1 Sphingobacterium sp. | reverse complement strand
TCGTACCTCCTGTCTTTCCATTGATAGGTTCTGGCGTATCGGTAATCGCTTCAATCTTTTTATACGGAAGAGGTGTAATGGTACAATTAGCACATGTAGGATCTGTAGGGTCTGAAGGATCTACAGTATTTCCTGTTTTAGAATCTGTGTCCACTTCCTTTTCCGTAGGAGTTTTTCCTGTCACATGAGCTAAATTCGAGACATATCCTGCCGCTAAATCTTCTGCTGTAATCGTATGTTTAGCTGTAAAATCTAAAAATTTATTAACTTCTAAATTTTCAATCGTTCCTACGATAGGCTCATCTGCATTCGCATCTGTTATAACCAGATCTTTTAACGTTACATTACCTGTATTTCTAACGGTAATAGTATACTCAACAACATCTCCAACATAATTAAACTCATTATTTACTGAAGAAGTTTTAATTAATTCCAGAGCTGGATTTTGATCTACAGGCACTACAGTCGGATCATTTTCATCTTCAGTTTCTGGGTTATCAGAAAATGTTTCTTTTAAAGGACCCGAGGGAGTTGTAGCTGTTACTGATGCTTGATTAACATATTCTCCGGCATCGATATCTGCTTGAGTAATGATATGCGTAGCGGAAACCGTTACGGTAGCATTTGGAGCTAAAGTCTCAATACGTTCTTTTCCGGCTTCAATAATAGCTTTATCATCCTTAATAAGGACATCTTTTAATGTTACATTTCCTGTATTAGTAACTTTAATCTGATACTCTATACGATCTCCAATCTGGCTATATTTTTGTGTGGAAGCGACAGATTTTTCCACTTTTACTTCCCCATTTTGAGGAATTATCGTAACCGTTTGATTTGGAAAATCTGGATCATAAAATGGATCATCTGGCGTCAATGGATTTCCAGTTTTAGACACTGCTTCAACATCATTTCCATCTTCGTCTTTAGCTTTACCAAAAGCCGTATTCTTAACAAAACCTCTGTCAATATCTTCCTGAGTAAGTGTATATACTGCAGTAAAGTTATTTGCATTTTCTTGTTTACTCTTCAGGTCGATAGGAGATCCTTCTACACGAACATTAGGATCCGTAATTGTAATATTCGTTAAGTCTTCATTTCCAGTGTTAACCACTTTAAAAGTATACTTAATCTGGTCTCCTACTTTTGGACTACTGCCAGTGTTCACAACAGTAGCAGATTTAATAACATCGAATCTAGGGCCTAATATCTGTGTACTTACCGAAGAAGTATCATTTGTTAAATCTAAATCTTCTGTCTGTCCATTAGCATTAAAAGTTGCTGTATTCGTTAAGATACCATCTGCAGGCATTTCTTTAACGATACCTTCAATAATAAAAGAGGCTTCTTGGTAATCTCCTAGGGAAACATAAATCTGATTTAAATCTGATCCGTCTGCATTAAAAACTGCTGAGTTCTTAGGATTCTTTTTATTGTCGAAACTAACTTTTGTAACTTCAAATTCTTTGGGAAGAATATCTGAGAATAATAAGTTTTGTAAATCTTGTGTATCTTGGTTATACACATTTACGGTATAGGTTAATTTATCACCCACTCGGGCTCTAATTTTATCCACTGATTTTTGAACACGCACCCCACCTGGAGTAGTAATCATAATATTACGAACTTCGTGAATATTATGATATCCACCTGTAGAAGCTGCAAAACCTAGGTTTAACATTTCCGGAGGAAGATCATCTAGCGTAAATGGTTCTAAAATTTTTGTGAATGTACCGTCTACTGAGGTTTTAAGACGCGCAGAAACACTATACTTTTTACCTGTAGGTTTAATTTCTAAAATAATACGACGGTAATACTTGTCGGGTGCAGGTCGAGAAGCTACATTATCAAATTCATAATGAAGTTTAAACCCACTATTAAATAAATCTGCTAATTTACTATTCCCCCCCAAAAATCGATAGGAATCCTTTTTCGGATCTAGAGATTCTGGTCCACGAATTCCAATAGAATTTCGATATAGCTGTGTATCATTATTAAAACCTCCTTTTTTACTTTCTGTTATATTTCCATAGTTTCCATAAGAATCGACACCGATTCCTAAAAAACCTCCTGAAACACCATTTCCTCCATTACGATTAGCATATCCTAAAGATCCACCATTTCCGCCGATTTTGAATTTATCATTATTATAGTTCGCATCAAATAAAAAGAAACTAAAGCCATCGGCCCCACTTCCTCCCCATATAACAAACTCTAAATCTAATACAACTCCTAATCCAGAAGGGAAAGACTGTTTCACTATAGCATATCCGGATTGATCATTTTTTGCAGATGTTAAACGGAGCCAACCTTCTCCCTCCTCATCGTTATATTTTTCATCAGCATTGGATTTTCCGGAAGTTAAAATAGCTTTTCCTCCTAGCGTTAATTGAGATGAGGAACTTCCTTTTAAGGTTTCTAGGATAGTGAACCCCTTGGCCCCATCTTGAGCATGTAAAGGACTTAAATTAAAATGGTATACAATTATACCAAATAACAAAAGTTTCAAATACCTTAAATACATAAGATTTTTGTAAATGTTAATCATAGTTTTACTTTTTGTGTGTGTTTTTCAGCCTGAATGGTTCAGTAGACAACCATCAAACTGCAAAGAAATGCAAAATAATTTTGAACGCGCAAAAGTATACAAATAGCTGATAAGAAGCAAACAAAGTATAAAACACTTGTTTAAATAGACAAAAATATTACAGTAGGAAATGAGCATTTACATTATACACATAAATACTAAGGATTTATTGAAAATAATGCAAAATAATGCATGATTAAACATGCATAAAATAATGGATGGAATGATTTGATGTAAATAGAATAAAAATATACTATTAATTAGATTTATTCTATTTATAAATAGTGATAAAAATCACAATTTAAAAGAAATATAATAGAGGAATAAGATAAATAATACCTATTATGTAATAAAAAAAGCCCTATTCTTTTATCAAAGAATAGGGCTTAAATGAGAAAAATTTTATTAATAACCTGGATTTTGCTGAAATTCCTTTGTGACATCCATGGTACTTTGAGGAATTGGAAATAGGCGTCTAAAAGGTTGAGATACTGGCTTGGCGCTAAAAGCTAATTCATAGGTGCCAAAACGAATCATTTGTGGTCTTCTTAATAACTCCCAATAGGTTTCAAAACTAATTTCTCTATATAAGGTTGCTTCATCTATATGCGTGATTGCTTTTCCTGGTACCTCAGCATATAATGCCTCACGGGTACGTGAAGTACGTAATTTATTAATATCT
>DAIQRP010000020.1:27560-29030 GCA_036786125.1 Sphingobacterium sp. | reverse complement strand
AGCATCATATTCGTATTTAAAGATACGAACACCACGATTAATTTGATCTTGCTTTAAAACCGCTTGCTTTGCATCATCAAAATTCAGTTCAGGCGTAAAATTCATTTTAGTAGTAGCACTTTTCTCCATAACCAATTCCGAAACTTTAATACGCCCATCCGCAGTCATTTCAAATTTACCATTTGAGGCTAACTTCGGCCCATATTGTTGGCCCGCTATAATTCCTCTATTAAAATGGAACCACATTAAATTCGTACCTGGCACAATGTCTGTTGCGGGCACTGTCTGCTCGCGGTCATTATAAAACCAGGTGCCATCTGCATATTGATATTTTCTTGAAAAGCGAGGATCATCATGATTCCCAGCCCAGCTAGCATACCATTCCGGGGTAGTAGAAGCGGCATTAGTACCTCTATTAGCAGGTGTGGGACGTTGATTACGTTCGACACATACATAGGCAAAAGAATTAGAACCATTTCTAATTTTATCAATTTTTTGAGTAACTACCCAAATTAATTCAGAACCTTTTGTATTGTTTATAGAAAAGCTATCGAAATAATTACTTACTAAACTAAATTTAGAGGAATTAATCAATAAAGTCGTATAATAGATAACACGATCCATATCTGTATCAGAACCTGAAACCGCTTTTTCATTAAAATTGAAATTGCCTGCATATCTATCCTTAAAAACAGCTCTATTCAGATACATATTAGCTAATAATCCATAAGCGGCTTCCTTAGTAAAACGTCCATTATGAGTAGATTGCTCCCCTAAACTAGCTAATTCAGGAATTAAACTTTCTACTTCAACAATCAATTCATCAATAGCCATATCGGCCTTTTTAATTATTAAAGGAGATTTATCATTTAATGGATCACGATATGGAGCTTGTCCATAGAGATCCAATAGGGTAAAAGTATAAAATGCTAAGAGACCTTTCGATTCAGCTAGATATAGATTCTTTTTGGGTATATCAGATTCAGTAATGGATTTTATAGCTGTTAAAGCCCGTGTAATTCCATTGGATAACATATTCCAGTTATCTGTAACGATGGCATTATCTGGAGCCCATGTAAATTCATGCATCGATCTCCATTTTCCTCCATCTCCCCAATCACTGCCGCGGGTAGCTAATAAGGCTTCATCGGTAGTATATTGTTGTAAGGCAAAGACACCTCCGTGATCGACAAAAGTACCTTTTCCTAAACGGTCATATGCCGCAGCCAAGGCGCCTTCTGGATTTGAAGCATCATTCCCTAAGACCTCATCTAATACTTGCTCTTCTAATTTCGTGCAACTAGCTGTAGAAAAAGCCAAAGAAAGTAAAAGTATATATTGAATTTTAAAAAGTTTTTTCATGATTATAATTTTATAATGGCACCAAATAAAAATGTTTTTGCAGAAGGATAAGATGAATAATCTAAGCCTATAGATTGATTTCCTCCCGAAGAGCGTGGACTATTAATC
>DAIQRP010000020.1:22631-27550 GCA_036786125.1 Sphingobacterium sp. | reverse complement strand
ATTAATCAGTGGGTCATAACCGCTATAATTTGTTAATGTCCATAAATTTTGCCCTGTAATATAAAGCCCTACAGATTGCATCCATTTTACTTGAGGCAAACTAAAATTATAGGCCAGTCGTACCGAGTTCAATCGTAAGAAATCTGACTTCTCTAGATATAAACTAGAAATCTGTGGTGGATTTGCGGAGCTCACCTGAGGATTATAAAACTGATTTCCTACATTTCTATCGGATGCCAGATTATTAATATTTAGCGCATTCATGGCTAAGTTATTATAATTATAACCTCCTAACTGCCCAATAAATGAAAATGAAAAATCAAAATTCTTATATGCCATCTGGCTATTTAAACCATATGTAAATTTAGGCATAGCACCTTGAATAATGACCCGGTCATTATTATCAATCTGACCATTTCCATCGATATCCTTATAGGTATAGTTTCCTTTATCATCTAAACCATTGTATTCCCAAAGGTAAAATGAGCCTGCAGCATATCCACTTTTATAAATATTTACATTTACCCCCGACTGACCTGGTCCTGCAATAGATCCAGACAGAATTTCAGAAACTGGGAGATTTTGAATGGTATTGGAAATTGCTGCCCCATTTAAATCTAGAGACCATTGAAAACGATCATTTTGAATTAATTTTGAACCCAACATAAATTCAAAACCTTTATTTACAATCTTTCCATCGATATTCACCCAAATATCATTTGTAGCACTTAATACTGGAGAAGGGATATTTAAAATAGCATCGGTTGTCGTTTTATTAAAGTAGTCTAAGGTACCATATAACTTCCCTTTAAACAGTTCAAAATCTAAACCTATATTATATTGAGAAACAACTTCCCATTTCAAATTTGGATTGGGAGTACGTGTTACAGAAATACCGTTAACTAACGTTAGATCATCATTTAAATAATATCCATCCGATGAAGACATGGCATAACTCGCCTTGGTTATTTTATTAATAACCTCTTGATTCCCCGTTTGCCCCCAACTTGAACGCAGTTTTAATTCATTTAAGTAGCTATGCTCTTGCAAAAAATCTTCTTTGGCGATATTCCAACCTAAAGCAAATGATGGAAAATATCCATATCTTTTATTTTCTCCAAATCGCGTAGAGCCATCTGCACGTAAGGAAGCGGTAAATAAATATTTATCATCATAGGAATAATTGACTCTAGAGAAATACGATTGCAATTCATTCATCTGCGTAAATCCTGTAGCTACAGTCGGTCTGCCAGAATAGCCTGGATTATTCTCTGGCAATACCCCCTTCCCTTTCTCTTCAATACCTTCAATGGTATATCCATTTCCAGTATTTTCAAATTTCTGATAAGAGAAACCTGCCAAAGCTTCGATTTTATGCTTTTCTATAGCTACATTATAATTTAAATAGTGTTCTAATAGTGTATTTTTAGAATTCTGATTGTATTTAAAGAACTTTCCTCTAGGGCTTAAATCCGTAATATTCGGGAAAATAGTCGTGTTCCGTTCCGCCATAGAGCGGTCGAAACCTAAATTCATTTTATATTCCAATCCATTTAAAATCCGAAAGGAAAGGTCCATATTACCTAAAACGCGCATCGTACGTGTTAAGTCCCGATAGATATCCAATAGGTAAGCAGGATTGTAATGCGCATTCATATTGAAATTGGTATAATTCCCTTTATCATCCCTGACCGAACGTGTAGGATTGGCCATTAATATATGGGAGATAAGCTGCCCATTAGACCCTGCATTATCACTTGTCGGAACTCCGTTATCCTTGGTCTCCGAAGCGGTTAGATTGACTCCAATTTTTAATCGCTGATTATCCAAAAAGGATTCCGAAGCATTCATCCGCGCAGAAGTCCGTTTAAAATTTGAGTTTTCAATAATACCTTGCTGATCCATTTGGGCTGCTGAAACAAAGTAATTTCCCGAAGTCGTCTGCTTGGAAAAGGATAAAGCATTATTACGTGTCTTTGCTGTTCGGAAGATTACATCTTGCCAGTCGGTATCTCCGCCGTGGTCAAATGATTTTTCTTTTAAAACTGAGCGGTATTGTGCTGCAGACATCACATCTACTTTATGTGCTACCGAGGAAATCCCTAAATAGGAATCCGCAGTTAATGAAGCCTCTCCCTTTTTCCCTTTTTTAGTGGTGATTATAACGACCCCATTCGAACCTCGAGCGCCATAAATTGCTGCTGCAGAAGCATCCTTCAATACTGAAATAGATTCAATATCACTGGTATTTAAGAAATTTAACGGGTTTTTAGCTCTAGAGCTACCTAAACCTACATCTTGCCCTCCAGGACTGACATTATCATTACTTAAAGGCACTCCATCTACCACAAATAAGGGCGTACTTCCACTTCGTATGGATCCGATACCCCGAATGGTTACATCTACTCCTCCCCCAGGTTCCCCACTATTCCCAACCACACGCACCCCAGCGACTTTACCTTGCAAAAGATTATCTGCAGAAACTACTGCTCCCTGCCTAAAATTCTTTTCATCAAGCTGTGCCACGGAACCTGTCACATCTTTTTTGGCCTGACGCCCATAGCCCACCACTAAGACCTCCTCTAAATTAGATTCATCGGCACTTAAGCTGATAGTTAAAAAATTAGACTGCACCATTAAATGCTCGGTTTTGTACCCCATAAACGAGATTTCTAAGGTTCTGCCTCGGCTTACTGCAATTTCGAACTGTCCTTGCGCATTAGTAGAAGCCGCATTTTTTGTTCCTTGCTCCTTAATCGTTGCGCCTACAATGGGCTCTCCTGTTGCGTTCACAACAATTCCGCGAACAGTTTCTTGAAAAAGAGCCTGTGAAGATGCCTGTGTGAATTGATTTTTCTGAGTAGATTTTTCAATATTCGGACTATTAAAAAAATAGCCTTCTTTCGCTATTGCCTGAGCAGTAATTAGTGTACCGGGTACACACATTAATGCAAAAGACAATAAACAAGCTTTCCTAAATTGGAAATGAGTAGATGTTCTGTTCATTATGTTTGTTTTAGGGTAAATCGGGGATTAAGTTTTTCATTTGCAGTGCAAAACTAACATCCGGATATAAACAGCATGTTAGCTTAAAATGAATTTTTAAATCCTCAGAACGGATAGCTATCTTTGTTAAAATTTCGATCAATGCCCAGCATATATTTTCATATTCCTTTTTGCAAACAAGCCTGTCACTATTGTGACTTTCACTTTTCTACTTCTCTAACTTATAAGGAGGAAATGATACAGTCTTTATTTAAAGAGATTGAAATACGCAAAAACTATCTGGGGAGAAAAGAAATTACGTCCATTTACTTTGGAGGAGGAACGCCCTCTATCCTCGAAGCTGATGATATCGCTCGACTTATTGCTGCAGTAGCACAGCATTTTGAGATTCAGCCTCAAGCGGAAATAACCTTAGAGGCCAATCCGGATGATCTGCATGCCCAAAAAGTAAAGGCTTTAAGAAATACAGAAATCAATAGATTCAGTATAGGCATACAATCCTTCTTTGAGGAGGATTTAGTCTGGATGAACCGGGCACATAATGCATCCGAGGCTGACGCAGCTATAAAAAGAGTGCAGGATGCGGGATTTGAAAATATTACAGCTGATTTAATATATGGATATCCGCTTCTGACAGATGATAAATGGAAATCTAATATCCAAAAAATGCTGGATACACAAATTCCTCATATTTCAGCTTATAGCATGACCGTGGAACCTCAAACAGCTTTGGATCATTTTATAAAAAAAGGGAAAACGCCAAAGATGAATGAAGATCAATCTGCAGCTCAATTTGAAATCTTAGTAGAAAATCTGCTCTTAGCAGGTTTTGAACATTATGAAATATCAAATTTTGCGCAACCTGGAATGCATGCTCAACATAATTCCAGCTATTGGAAGGGAGATCATTATTTAGGTATAGGTCCCTCTGCGCATTCTTTTGACGGAGAAAGTCGAACTTGGAATATCGCGAATAACGCCAAGTATATGCAGGGGATTCGAGAAGGCTCTCCGATGCAAGAGAAGGAGGATTTGAGTCTGGAAAATAGAATTAATGAGTATATTATGACCACTTTAAGAACTAAGTGGGGCATGGACCTCAATCATATAGAAAAAGAATTTGACTATACAATTCGAAAAAAAGTATCTCAGGATTTACAGCCTTTTCTCCAAAGTCAAGAAATTGAAATTCAGGATGATATTGTCAGACTCACAGCAAAAGGCAAATTAATGGCAGACCATATTGCTTCGGAATTATTTATCGTCCTGTAGCGTAGAATCGCCTAGCAAATTGCCATTTTTCAAATACTTCATAATGATAGCTGTAGCACCAGCATGCTTACGTACATAATCTTTAGCTTGAGCGGAAGCATGTGCTAAATTGTCCAGCTGACAAAGGGCTTTAAATACACGGATTAATTTTTCTGCATCATTAACGGAATAGGCCGCACCTTCAGAAATCAGTTCTTTCGCCTCTTGGAACTTATAGTATTTAGGACCAAATAAAACAGGCATACCATAGGTGGCAGCCTCTAATGTATTGTGTATTCCCGCACCGAAACCTCCTCCGATATATGCAATCTGACCATATCCATATAAAAAAGAAAGCATCCCAATATTATCAATAATTAAAACCTGAGCCATTTGAATCTCTTCTGCCGTATAAGTTCTAAATGCTGAAAATCGTAAGGCTTTGGGGAAATTATTCAAGATCCCTGCTATATGGGCATCATCTATTTCATGAGGCGCGAGAATTAATTTCCAATCCTTAAATTCCTGCGACCATGTGACTAATAGATCCTCATCTGAAGGCCAGGTACTCCCGGCTACAAAGGTCTTTTGGCCGGCTATAAATGCATCAATTTCAGGCAGCTCTCGTTGTGTTTTGGGGAGCTCTGCTACCCGATCGAAAC
>DAIQRP010000020.1:13633-22621 GCA_036786125.1 Sphingobacterium sp. | reverse complement strand
ATGCGGACTGCGTAATACCCACACTTTTAAGTAGAGCTACACTCTCTTCATTTTGAACAAAAAAGAAGGTTACATGGGAAAGGATTCTTCTAAAAAAGCCGCCATAAGCTTGAAAAAAAATCTGATCGGGGCGGAAGATTGCAGAAATCATAAAAATCGGAATAGACAACTTGCCCATTTCTTCAAAATAATGATACCAATATTCATATTTTGTAAATACGGCAAATTTCGGATTGATTATATGGACAAATTCCTGAGCATGAATCGCCGTATCTTCGGGAAGATAAAAGACATAATCAGCCAAATTTGTATTTTTCCGAATCTCATAACCTGAGGGGGAGAAAAAAGTTATGACAATTTTTTCCTTAGGAAATTTATTTTTTATTTCCTCTAATACAGACCTTCCCTGCTCAAATTCACCTAAAGAAGCAAAGTGAAACCAAATGTGTTTTTCATTCGGTTCAACCGATTGCTTAATATGTTGCATCAGCCCTTTACGACCTTCTACCCAGAGCTTTGCCTTGGCATGAAAAGGAGCTAAAATTCGTAATAACAAGCCATATAGGCGAATTCCTAAAGCGTATAACAGTCGCATCTTTCTTAGATTATGCTTATATTCGTCAAAGATATTAAACCATTTCTTAATTCAGAGATTTAGTGGAAAATAAGGTTCGAAAACGTATTCTCATTACTGGAGCAGCAGGCTTTCTCGGCTCTCATCTATGTGATCGATTTATCCAAGAGGATTACCAGGTCATCGGCATGGATAATCTTATTACCGGAGATATCAGAAATATAGAACAGCTCTTTAAGCTACCCCAATTTGAATTCTATCATCACGATGTATCCAAATTTGTACATGTTCCAGGGAATTTAGATTATATACTACACTTTGCTTCTCCCGCATCTCCCATTGATTATTTAAAAATCCCGATTCAAACATTAAAAGTAGGTTCTTTAGGCACACATAATCTGCTGGGATTAGCACGCTCCAAAAAAGCACGTATTTTAGTAGCCTCCACCTCCGAAGTGTATGGAGATCCTACGGTAAGCCCGCAACCTGAGCATTACTGGGGGAATGTGAACCCTGTAGGGCCTCGTGGTGTATATGATGAAGCGAAGCGCTTCCAAGAAGCAATTACGATGGCCTATCATAATTTTCATGGTCTAGAAACGCGGATAGTACGTATTTTTAATACCTATGGCCCTAGAATGCGCCTAAATGATGGCCGGGCAATACCGACCTTTATTGCACAGGCTTTAAATGGAGAACCGCTGAGCATTTTTGGAGATGGCTCACAAACCCGATCTTTTTGTTATGTATCGGATCAGGTGGAGGGTATCGTGCGCGCATTACATAGTGATTATGCCCTACCTATTAATATCGGTAATCCAGAGGAAATTACAATTCAAGCATGTGCGGAAGAAATTTTAAATCTAACGGGTAAGCCTTCTACAATTCTATATGAAGATCTTCCTATAGATGATCCTAAGCAACGCAGACCCGATATCAGTCTCGCGCGAGAACTATTACAATGGGAGCCTCAGGTTTCCCGCAGCGCGGGTTTAAAAATAACGATAGATTATTTTAAATCTTTACCCCAGACAGAGATAAAAAGACAAGATTTTACATATTATAACAATAAATAATGAGCAAGATATTAGTTACCGGAGGTACCGGATATATAGGTTCACATACCGTGGTCGAGTTAATTAATGCAGGACATATTCCTGTGATTATTGATAACCTTTCCAATTCTAATATTGGAATTCTAAATCAGATTGAAAAAATCACGGGTATCAAACCTGAATTTCATCAAATTGATCTCTGTGATACCGAAAAAGTAAAGGCTTTTGTAGAATCACATCCAGATATTACTGGAATTATCCATTTTGCAGCTTTTAAAGCTGTTGGGGAATCCGTTCAGCAGCCTTTAAAATATTATAAAAATAACTTTTTCTCTCTACTCAATATCTTAGATGCCTATGCGGAAAAGCCTATTAATTTAGTATTCTCCTCGAGTTGTACGGTATATGGGCAGCCGGATATACTACCTGTTACTGAATCTGCAGAAGTTAAAAAGGCAGAATCACCCTATGGAAATACCAAGCAGATAGCTGAAGAGATATTAGCCGAAACGGCGGCCTCTTCCTCCAATTATAATTTTATAGCTTTACGTTATTTTAATCCTGTGGGCGCTCATGAATCTGCTTTAATCGGGGAGCTTCCGAATGGTGTTCCTCAAAATCTACTCCCTTTTATCACCCAGACAGCAATTGGAAAAAGAGCCCAATTAACGGTATTTGGAGCAGATTATGATACCCCTGATGGTTCATGTATTCGAGACTATATTCATGTCGTAGATTTAGCCAAAGCCCATGTTGCCGCTATTCAGTTACTTGAAGATGGAAATCCAAACGGAAATTACGATGTATTTAATATAGGAACAGGAAATGGTTATTCTGTATTGGAAGCCATTAAAGCCTTTGAGAAAGCTTCCGGTCAGCCTTTAAATTATGTGGTCGGTCCTCGCCGTGATGGAGATATTATTCAAGTCTGGGGAGATGTAACCAAATCTACAGCAGAATTAAAATGGAAGGCAGAGCTTGGAATTGATGAGATGATGTCCTCGGCTTGGGCCTGGGAAAAGTATCTTCAAGATAATCCCATTCAATCTTAAAATAGTTAGCCAAGAGCGCCCTGCTCTTGGCATTTTTTTTAATTTGCCTATCCTATCATATAGCCGTAACTTTAGAAAAAAAGATCGCTATGTCACTACATCAACAACCCGAGTTAAAACAAGCAGTACTCTCTCTTTCAGCTAAGGAAAAAGATAAGTTATTGGTTCGTTTAATTTCTAAGGATAAAATGCTGATGAAGCAATTACATTTCCAACTTCTGGAGGATGAATCTGATTTAGAAAGAAGGATAGATCTTTTACGTAATCAGCTAAACGGCCTTTTTGAACAGGCGAAAATTTCAAATTATTTAGACTTAAATAGGTTAATTAAATCGGCCTCAGGCATGGTTAATGAACATGAGAAAGTCACTAAGGATAAATATTCAGAACTCGAATTCCGCCTCTTAATTTTAAAGAATAGTATAGCACAATATCCGAGTCTTTTTGAAAATAGCTACTATTCAAGTTCAGAAAAATTACGCAAATATATCGCCGGACGGATTAAACATGCCATCAGTAAATATATGAAGTTGCATGAAGATTTGCAGTTTGAATTTAGGGAAGAACTTCAGGAAATACTCGATTTTGCCTTTAGTTCTGGTCTACAATCCTACTGTAAAGCTTTAGGAGTTTCAAAAAATTTGCCGGAATAAAAAAGACGACTATCCAACCTGAAAAGTCATTGCTTATCCGTGATTAAAGTCTTTCTTTAACTTGAACAACCTTCTGATAGGTCGCTAAATTTTTCAAAGAAGTTAATGAATATTTCAATGGAGTCTTCACATACAATTTACTGTATTTTTGGGCTTCTTTGATTGCTTTCTTCATCTCTACGATGCCCGATACGGATTTTATAAATGAATGATCAGCACCATTTATTGCGGCCACACTCAACTTCGCATCTTGTAAGATTTTAATCTCTGCTGCCCCCAATTCTTTTTCATTCATTAACTGAGATAAGATTTCACGAAGAGTCCCTTGTTCGGCATTTCCTTCTAAAAATATAGCTCCTGTATATCCATAACTTACTGAGCCGACCAAATAAGGGTTATACTGACGGATTAACTGCTGACGGTCTTCCTCTGAAATATGTTCATCTATAGAAGTAACCTCCATAAATAAATCAAAGGAGTTCACATTCCAAAATGTATAGGTCCCTGCTTTTTTCTTAACCTGAGTATCCCCATTTCCAACAATTGTTTGAAAAGCTTTCTGTCCAAATTCAGAATGCAGAAATAATCGGTTTATTATCGTATAATCTTTAAATGCTGCCAGTCCTCCTGTTGCAGAAGCTATAGTACTGGGTTTATCGTCTTCAGGAAATTGTTCTTGGACAAATTTTTGATTTCTTTCATAGGAAGGAATACCGGTAAAATAAAAATCTTTCGTATTTAAAACCGATAATAAGAAGTTCCCTGCCAGAGGTTTGTATGTTCCGGATAAAGAGCTTAAAGTAAAAAACTCCTCTGTTTCATTTAAAGAAAACATTTTACCCGCATAAATTTCCTTTATAGCAGCCGAATCTATAAAAAAGGAATTCATATTATAGGATCCTATAGTCTCTTTCAATGAATCTGTAGGAATGCTATCTTTCGGTATAGTATCCTTAGGAATAGAATCTACTGGATCGATTTCAATAGGATTAACTGTACTTTTCTGACACGATAGACTGCATAGAATAAAGGCTAAGAATAGATATTTTATAAGATTCATTTTCTTGAATTAGGAATAATTAGTAATCAAATATACTTATTTTATATAAATTTTTAGCTCTAAATAGAATTATATTAATCTTAAAGCATTATTTATATAAATACATTTATCTTCTATTTAGAATATATTAAAGCTAGATTACCGAGCTATAATATCTCAAAAATCTATAAATTGTTCTGCTAAAAATCAAGCGAAAACCCTCTATTTTATGTAAATTCGCAAGAGTCCAAAAATGTTAAACGTGGGAATTCAAGAAATACTAGAAAAATACGGGCAGGGGGAGCAGACACAGCTGCTTACCAAAGCAATTCAAGGTAAAAACACCAAGGTTCAATTAAAAGGATTAATAGGTTCCTCCGATGCTGTGGTGGCCGTATCCTCGTACCGATTACAGGAGAGGCCCTTTGTCTTTATACTGCCGACACATGAAGACGCATCTTATTTCCTCTCCGATTTAGAAAGTCTCTTAGATAAGCAAGTTCTATTTTTCCCTACCTCCTATCGAAAAGCATTTGACTTTACCCAACTCGATTCCGCACACGTCCTTCAAAGAGCCGAAACATTAAGTACTTTAAATCATCAATCTGAACTCCCTAAGATGGTTGTTACTTACCCGGAAGCCATCGCAGAAAAGGTGATTAACAAATCGGATTTAGAAAAAAACACCTTAGAAATTACTGTCAATACGCGATTGAGCATTGATTTTATCAATGAGTTTCTATATGAATATGATTTTGAACGCGTGGATTTCGTTTTTGAACCTGGACAGTATGCCATTCGAGGGGGGATTGTAGATATTTTCTCATTCTCCAATGATCTCCCTTACCGAATCGAATTTTTTGGAGATGATATTGAAAGCATTAGAACTTTTGATATTGAAAGCCAACTTTCTGTAAACCAGATTCACAAAGTAACTATCGTCCCGAATGTACAAGCGAAGTTCTTAACGGCAAATAATATATCCCTATTAGAATATATAGATAAGGATGCTGTGATTTGGATTAAAGATGTGCAATTTAGCTTAGATCTACTAGCTGAAGGATATAAAAAAGCTGTAGAACTTTGGAAGGCCCTTCCCGAAAAAGAGAAGACGGCAAATCCAGAATGGATAGACCCTCAGTTTTCATTTTCAGATGAGAAAAACTTTAATGCTTTACTTTTTGAATTTCCAATTGTAGAATTTGGGAAGCAGTTTTTTTATAAAGCAGAGCAGATCATTAAGTTTAATATCCATCCTCAACCTTCATTTAATAAGGACTTTAATCTACTGATCCATAATTTTAAGGATAATGAAGCACGGAAATTACAGAACTTAATATTTTCGGATTCCAATAAGCAGATGGAGCGTATTTTTGCCATCTTAGATGACTTGGATAAATCCATCAGTTTTATACCTGTATACAAAGCCCTACGTGAAGGTTTCTCCGATGATGATACACATCTAGCCTGTTATACCGACCATCAAATCTTCGATCGTTATTATAAATATAAACGAAAGAAGGCTTATGAGCGCACTCAAGCTATTACCCTAAAGGAATTACGCGACTTAAAACCGGGAGATTATATTACCCATATCGACCATGGAGTTGGAAAATATGCCGGATTAGAGAAGGTTGAAGTCAATGGGAAGTCCCAAGAGATGATTCGCCTAACCTATGCGGATAACGATCTGCTCTATGTCAATATCAACTCCTTAAACCGCATTTCTAAATATTCAGGTAAAGAAGGCACGGTGCCAAAAATGAATAAATTAGGAACAGATGCTTGGGACAAATTAAAAAAGACTACTAAGAAAAAAGTTAAAGATATTGCACGTGACCTGATTCAGCTTTATGCCAAACGTAAGGCACAGACAGGAAATGCCTTTAGCCCGGACAGCTACTTACAGAATGAATTAGAAGCCTCATTTATATACGAGGATACCCCGGATCAGGAGAAAGCTACTGCCGATGTTAAGCGAGATATGGAATCTCCGCATCCAATGGATCGATTGGTCTGTGGAGATGTGGGTTTTGGTAAGACAGAGGTCGCTATACGCGCAGCATTTAAGGCTGTTGCCGATTCAAAGCAGGTGGCTGTACTCGTACCCACCACGATTTTAGCACATCAGCATTTTAGAACCTTCTCCGAAAGGTTAAAAGGACTCCCTTGCAATATTGATTATATCAATAGATTTAAATCGACAAAACAAATTAAAGAAACCCTTAAGCAGGTTGCTGAGGGGAAAATAGATATTATCATCGGCACTCATCGCCTGGTTTCCAAAGATGTAAAATTTAAGGACCTAGGGCTTATGATTATTGATGAAGAACAAAAATTTGGGGTTTCTGTAAAAGAAAAACTAAAATTAATGCGTGCGAATGTCGATTCCCTGACCTTAACAGCGACGCCTATACCTCGGACTTTACACTTCTCTTTAATGGGAGCTCGAGATTTGAGTATTATCTCTACGCCTCCACCAAATAGACAGCCTGTACAGACGGAATTGCATGTTTTTAATGAAACCTTAATTCAGGAGGCTGTTGCTTTTGAACTGGACCGCGGGGGACAGGTATTTTTTATTCATAACCGTGTGGCCGATTTAAAGCAGCTCGGTCATATGATTCATAAATTAGTTCCCAATGCACGTGTAGGTGTTGCACATGGTCAGCTTGAAGGAGATGAGCTAGAAGATGTGATGTTGAAATTCATCAATCACGATTTCGATGTGCTTGTCGCAACCACCATAATTGAAGCTGGTTTAGATATTCCAAATGCCAATACGATTATTATTAACCATGCCCATATGTTCGGTCTTTCGGATCTACATCAGATGCGTGGGCGTGTCGGGCGTTCGAATAAAAAAGCTTTCTGTTACCTCTTAAGTCCACCCTTATCGACACTAACCTCGGAAGCTTATAAGCGCTTGTCTGCGATTGAGGAGTTCTCCGAATTAGGTTCGGGCTTTAATGTAGCTATGCGAGATTTAGATATCCGAGGATCAGGTAATTTACTCGGAGCCGAACAATCGGGCTTTATTGCCGAAATAGGCTTTGAAATGTATCATAAAATATTAGATGAAGCCATTCAAGAGCTTAAAGAAGATGAGTTCACCGAGCTATTTGCCGATGAAAAGGATCGCAAATACGTTAATTTTACACAGATAGATACTGATTTGGAAAACTTAATTCCAGATGAGTATGTCACCAATATTTCCGAGCGATATAATTTATATGCTGAAATTGGGAAGTTGGACAATGAAGAGCAACTTCAGCAATTCGAAAAATCCTTAGCCGATAGATTTGGGCCTATCCCTAAACCTGTGTTTGAGTTATTTAATACCCTCAGACTACAATGGTATGGTAAGAAGATAGGATTTGAAAAAATCTCTTATAAGAAAAACACCTTAAAAGCCTACTTTATAGGTAATGCCAAATCTTCATATTTCGATTCCGAAGCCTTTGGAAAGGTCTTAGCTTTTGTACAGAGAAATCCGACAATCTGTAATTTAAAGGAGGTTAAAGGTCAATTAAGAATTGCCTTTCATGATATTAGTACAATTCAAGCGGCTTTGGATATTTTAAAAGATATTTTATAGCTATAAAAAAGAAGTGAGAATCACGGGCGTGATTCTCACTTCAACATCTACTTATGATTGGATTAGATCTGTTTTATAAACGGGTAACATCTACTAAAAAGCCCGCTTATTCTAATCTATATATCAAACGATAGAAACTATCGCTTTATTATAATTTCTATTAAATAATAGGTTTCTCGCCCTTTACTAATTCAAATATGGTAATTTCCGGAAGTATACCTACTCGACCAGGATATCCTAAAAATCCATAGCCTACATTTACATATAACTGCTTGTTGTCTTTTTCAGTATACAATCCAGCCCATTCATTATAGACATATTTCGCCGGAGACCATTGATAATGCTCTCCACGGACACCGAATTGCATACCATGGGTATGCCCTGCGAACATCACATCCACATCGGTATCTAACACCTGCGCTCTCCAATGTGAAGGGTCATGGGACAATAGTAATTTCACGGCTTGATCTTCTGTTCCCAAAAGCGCTTTCTGAAGGTTTCCATGTTTAGGGAATCTACCCGTACCCCAGTTTTCTACCCCTACAATAGCCAACTCTTCATTGTCAACTTTTAAGATTCTATTCTGATCTAATAAAAGATCCCAGCCCATCACTTGATGGACATCTTTAACATCTTGAAGATTTTTACGTTTTTCAGCAGAATCCTCTTTTCCATAATAATAGTCTCCATAATCATGGTTTCCCAATACTGAGAACACGCCTAAATCGGCATGAAGTTTCGCAAATATATCTTGGTAGTCACGCATTTCGGGAGCAATATTATTCACCAAATCTCCAGTAAAGAAAATAAGATCTGGCTTTTGTCCCAAGAGCATCTCCACTCCTCCTAATACGGCCTTTTTATTATAGAAAGAACCCGAGTGTACATCTGAAATTTGGGCAATTTCCAAGCCATGAAAGGCTGCTGGCAGATTGGGAAGATAGAGTTTCTGTCTCCGGATTTGATAATCATAGGCTCCCGAAACAATCCCCCAGGTCAGCGGCACCAAAGGAGAGG
>DAIQRP010000020.1:7430-13623 GCA_036786125.1 Sphingobacterium sp. | reverse complement strand
AGAATTCCGGCTTTAGTTAAAAATTCAGAACGTGAGATTCCTTGTACAGGCTGCTCAGGAAGCGGAATTTTAGCATCTTTAGGAATAGACTCTTTAAAAGATAGATTTCTCTTAATCCAAATTCCTCCGCGACGCAAATCATCGATCACTAATACTACGGCAAAAAAGAACTTCGCTACTGCCGTTAAAAAGAAAGCAACTAAAATTACAGCTCGGAAGGTAAGCGGAATATTAAATTTAACCGAAACAATCAGACCTAATAAAAGACCGATAGAATAGGTCCACCAAGCGATGGCAAATCCTCTTTTTTTAACTAGTTTTATATTTGTCGCTTTTAAAGCATAGAAAATATAAAAATCTAATAAAAATATTATAACGGCATTAATTAAAAGCATGGTATTTAATTTTTAGCATTTACAGCCAAGCGACGCAAGGCCTCAATCCATTTAGGATCATCATTCAAACTTTCTACTAACTGAACTTTTTCTCCGCCCATTGCTTTAAACTCATCCGCATACTCAACCATAATCTCATCCAATGTTTCAATGCAATCTGCCACAAAAGCTGGAGAGAACACCAATAGTTTTTTCTTTCCTTCTTCAGCCAGATGTTCTAGCGTAGAAGAGGTATATGGCTGAATCCAAGGCTCTTTTCCTAATCTAGATTGAAAACATATCGAATAGGAACCTTCTTTCAGATTTAATTTTTTTACAATAGCACGGGTTGTTGCATAACATTGAGACACATAGCAGAAGCTATTTGTTTCTATTTTACACTGCTCACAACCATTTTCAGGACATTTCAACTGTCTGGTTGGATCTACTTTCCCTAACTGACGAACCGGAAGTCCATGATATGAAAATAGATAATGGTCATATTCTTCTAAATTATGGCGTAAAGCATGCTCAGCAAATACTTCCGTCATTAATTCATCTTCACAAAAACTATTAACGAAACTTATTTCCGGAAAGTATTGCCACTTGCGTATCAATTCCATGACACGATCGATAACAGAGCCTGAAGTTGCCGAAGCATATTGAGGAAATAAAGGAATAACACGAATAGAGTCTAAAAGCATCCCTTCCATATTCGCCAATGCGGATTCTATAGAAGGATTTTGATAACGCATCGCCAACTCTACATGGTAGTCTTCACCTAATTTCTCTTGTAGCGCTTCTTTTTGCAATAAGGAGTAATACATCAACGGAGAACCCGTTTCTTTATCCCAAATAGTTTCATAAACTTTAGCTGACTTAGGCGCTCGAGTTGGAGCTATAATTCCTTTTACCAATAACGTTCTATTAAAGTATGGAATATCTATCACACGACCGTCCATTAAAAACTCCGTTAAGTATTTACGAACATCTTTTGTCGAGGGACTATTAGGTGTTCCTAATTGAACTAACAGAATTCCTTTGGTAGCTTTTTTCTTCATAGGGTACAAAAATACATATTTATCAGGGCTCCAAGAGTTAACTTGGAGAAAATGAAAATTTTATGACTTGAATAAGGGCGATATTAAAGTGCTGAAATCATGTGCTGTACATCTTTCATTAACCACATTGGAGTAGAAGTTGCACCACATATGCCTACTTTATCATTTTCCGAGAAGATGCTGAGGTCTAATTCTTCTGGATCAGAGATAAAATAAGTTTCAGGATTGGCATTTTTACATACATCAAAAAGCACTCTTCCATTGGAAGATTTCTTTCCAGAGACAAATACAATCTTATCGTAATTTCGGGCGAAATCCCCTAAATCCTCATATCTATTGGACACTTGTCGGCAGATGGTATCATTTGCTTTAACTTCATAACCTCGACGGATTAATTCGTCTTTAATCGCATAAAATTTATCTACAGATTTTGTTGTCTGCGAATATAGCGTAAATGAAGCCGGCAATTCTACCTCATCCAGTTCTGATATATCTTGAAATACTAAAGCCTCATTATTCGTCTGCCCTTGTAGACCAATAACCTCGGCATGTCCATGCTTTCCAAAGATTAAAATTTTCTCCTCTTGATCGAAAGAGGTTTTAATTCTATTCTGCAATTTTAAAACCACCGGACAGGAAGCATCAATTAATGTAATATTATTCTCTAAAGCGATTTTATAAGTTTCAGGAGCCTCCCCATGCGCACGGATAAGCACTTTTTCATTTTGTAAAGTCGGCAATACCGCATGATCGATAATGCGCAATCCCTTGGCAGTTAAGCGCGCGACTTCCTCATCATTATGAACGATATCTCCTAAACAATAAAGATATCCATCTTCTTCTAATATCTCTTCGGCCATATCAATAGCGTATACCACACCAAAGCAGAAGCCTGAATCTTTATCTATATCTACTGTTAGATTTAATGCCATAGTGTTACAAAGTTAGTAATTATTACGCTTACAATGTAGTATTATAATTGGCAGAAAATAGTTGTTCCTGCATATATTTTCCAATATATGTAGTAGAAACTTTCAGTTTTCCGTAAAATCCTTACTTTTGTAAAAAATTATATATTAATGGCAACTAACAGAACTTTCACGATGATTAAACCAGATGCAGTAGCAAATGGTCACATCGGAGCAATTTTGAACGATATTATTGCAGGTGGATTTAAAATCGTAGCAATGAAATTAATCCAATTATCTCAAGAAGATGCAGGTAATTTCTATGCTGTTCACAAAGCGCGTCCTTTCTATGGAGAATTAGTAAGCTTTATGACTTCAGGTCCTATCGTTGCTGCAATCTTAGAAAAAGACAATGCAGTTGAAGATTTCCGTACATTAATCGGTGCTACTAACCCTGCTGAAGCTGCAGAAGGTACTATCCGTAACAAATATGCAAAATCTATCGATGCGAATGCAGTACATGGATCAGACTCTGATGAGAATGCACAAATTGAAGGAAACTTCTTTTTCTCTCAATTCGAGCGTATCTAGTCGATAAGAACTTATATAAAAAAAGGGAAGATTAAATCTTCCCTTTTTTTATGCCTAATTATTAAGGTCTGAGGATATCCGAGGATATTGAAAACTCTATTTTATCATTTAAAGGCAGGTAAGTCGCCTTCTGCTGTTCTTCCAAACGGTCAGGATAGAGGATTCCATACAGATGATCTACCTCATGCTGAAAAATAACTGCGGTAAAGCCTTCTACATTTTCTTCTATTAAATGACCTTGTCGATCGACATATTGCAGACGAATGGCATAGGAACGGAGTACATCCTCTCGACGATCAGGAATAGAAAGACAACCCTCTGCCCCTTTACGGGTTAATTTCGAGCGCCAAATAATTTTAGGGTTGATATAAAATTCAAAAGGTTCTCCTTTCTTGTCAAACCTCTGCACCCAAATTAAGTTTTTACTAACTCCGACCTGAGGCGCCGCAATACCCACACCGGCTTTCTGCGGATCCTGAACCGTAGCTAGCATACGAGAGGCAAGAACGGATACTAAAGGATCATCATAAGCAATATCTGTAGCCGGTTCACGAAGGATGATAGAATCTGCTTTAGATGTGGTCAATAAGACACGCATAAGTTGTGTGGAATCTGCTTCGAGAATTAATGTTGACTCCGAAGCGGAAAAGCTGTTTTTTATAGATTTGTTCACTGTACGTTCATTTTTAGGACCTAGATAGGCTTTCTCCCCTGCTAGAATAGCTAAATTTAAGAAATTTTCTTGGGGTGGCACAGGGCAACGGTATCCATTACTATAGGCACAATATGGATTATAAGCCAAATTAAAATCAATCAGGATGTTTCCCCCTTTAATATCCGCGGAAGAAAGGTCCATATATCTTCCTCCAGCATAGGTATCATCCCCATTTGTGGCATCTAAAAAAGGAACAAACAAATGATTTTGATAGGCTGGATTTTTAAATAATGCCGCCGACTGATAGGCTGTTAATTCATAGGGCTGTCCATCCATATTAAATTTTAAGACCGCATAACGCTTATACTCATTACTTGTACCATCATAGGTCGGCATTCGGAAGGTAGGTTCATTAAAGAGTATTTCTACTTTTGCATTGACCTTATACTTTTCATCTACGGGATAGTAGTTTAGATATTTAACCTGATCGGCATGAACCGGACCCATCGGATTTTTCACAAACTCCTGTTCTTTCAGCTTTCTTGCAGCTAAAACCTGCTCGGCATAGGACTGAGAAAAAGATGGGAAAGCGAGTAATATAGCAGAAATTAAAAGGAATATTTTCTTCATAATATAAACATCTTGATAGTCTAGCAAAGTTATAGATTTTTTTTCAGGACTCCCTAAATTAGTTCAACTTGAAAATGAAATTGTACTTTTGTATTAGAATAAAAAATATGAAGCGATTAATGGCCTTTGATTACGGCACTAAAAGAATCGGTATTGCAGCCACAGATCCTATGCAGATTATAGCTTCTGCACTGACAACTGTACATCCAGAAGAAATTTGGAATTTTTTAAGCAACTATATGTTGACCGAGCAGATTGAAGCTTTTGTTGTCGGAAAACCACTGCAGATGGATGGTACAGCTTCAGAGTCGGCTCAGCATATCCTGGGATTTGTGCGTAAACTTAAAAAGACCTATCCCGATATTCCTGTTTTTGAAATTGATGAGCGTTTTACCTCTAAAATGGCTTCTTCGGTGATATCTCAATCTGGCAAAAAGAAAAATAAACGTCAAGAGAAAGGGCTTGTCGATGTCGTATCGGCAACGATTATATTGCAAAGCTATATGGAGAGTCGTAGTTTTTTAGGATAAGAAATGTAAATTTGTAGAAATTTTTTCAGCATGAAAAGCATATTATTTTTTAACGAAGACATTGATTTCACTCCTAAGGGAAAGATTAAACTTCGTAAATGGGTTGAAGAGACCATTAAAGCAGAAGGATTTAAGCGTATTGGTGAATTAAACTTTATCTTTTGTTCGGATGCTTACTTATTGGAGATCAATAAAGAATATTTAGATCACGATACCTATACCGATATTGTCACTTTCGACTCCTCCGAAGAAGAGGATCTTATCGCTGGGGATATCTTTATTTCTGTAGAACGTATACGTGAAAATGCAGAAAAATTTCAGGTATCTGAGGCCGATGAGTTACATCGTGTAATTATTCATGGAGTATTACATCTATGTGGATATTTAGACAAAAAACCTGAGGAGAAAACCTTAATGACAGAAAAGGAGAATTTCTACCTCGGCACAAGAGCATTTTAAATATAAAAGGCGAATCTGAAGATTCGCCTTTTTAATTTATCGTGCAATAAGTTTTATCTCATAGATATGAGGCCATTTTTTGCCCGTTACAAATAGGCGTTTCTTAGCTTCATCATAGGCGATTCCATTTAACTCATGTTCCTCCGCAGGATGATCATAAAGTCCTAATAGATTAATACGTCCTTCTACAGCTCCAGTCTCTGGATTTATAATAACAATAATATCTTTTTGATATACATTCGCATAGACCTTACCATCTATATATTCCAATTCATTTAGTTCATTCACGGGACCATGCTCATCGTATACGGCAACCATAGATTTCTCTACAAAAGAATCTTTATCTAGAAAATAGAGATTATTCGAACCATCGGTTTTAATATACTGCTTACCATCATAGGTTAATCCCCATCCTTCTTTAGAATTTTGATAATCAAAGCCGCCGATATTCTCAAAGGTATTTTTATTAAATAACATCCCGCGGTTATTTTGCCAAGTAAGTAAGGCGATTTGGTTTCCGACAATAGTCATACCTTCCCCAAATACATCATCGGGAAGATTTATTTTTTGCAGTACTTTTCCAGTATTTAAATCCACTTTGCGCAGTGAAGACTCTTTATATAATCCGGTAGATTCATACAGAAAACCATCGACATACTGAAGTCCTTGGGTAAAGGCATTTTCATCATGAGGGAAGGTATTTAGGACCTCAAATCCATAATTTTTTGCCGATTCAGGTAATACAATAATATTACTATAAGCGATCTCCTCTTTTCCTGCAGCATATACTTTCGCTGAAATATCTCTCGAGCCAAAGGCCAATTTCTGCGTATCTAAAGATACCGAAACTGTATCCGTCTTTCTTTCAAACACTTCCCCATCTACGGAGTAGACTACGGAGTCTATGGCAGCAGAAGGAAAATTCAAGGTTAACTTTAATTTTTCACCACCGACAACTACAGTTCCTGAATCCGGAGTTTGGAAA
>DAIQRP010000020.1:3476-7354 GCA_036786125.1 Sphingobacterium sp. | reverse complement strand
CAAGGAAGCCGCTATAGTAGCAAGTACTACAAGTTGTTTTCTCATATATTTTATATTTAGTAAGGAGCTAAAATGCCCAAAAAGCATCTTTAATATGTCTTAACTTTATTTCTTTATTCCAGATTATGGAAATAATATCAAATCTAACTTCTCCGCGCCAATTAAACAAATGAATATAAGTTTCTGCCGCACGGATTAGATGACCTTGTTTCTGTAAATCTACAAAAGTCTCTGGTCTTCCAAAAGAAGTGGACTTTCTGGTTTTCACTTCCACGAAAACCAAGATATTTCCGGTGCATACAATAATATCAACTTCCAAGTGTTTCCATCGCCAATTGCGCGCCAGAAGTTGATAACCAGCTTTCAATAAATATGTCACAGCTAAAGACTCACCAGCTTGTCCTAACTGCGTTTTTTGATTTTCTATTTTACAATGGTATTTCCAAGTAACCCGCCTAATAGTTTTTCAGCTTCTTTTAACTTTTGATAATTCACTATTAAAAGCTCTAAATTCACTGTATCCTGTTCCGTTTTCATCTCTTCGCGGATTTTAAACATCTGTAATTCAATCTTACGCTTTTTAATTCTATAGATCGCAGAAATCACTAAGGTTTTGAGATGCTCATGTTCCTGAGTGACATAGATCTTCCGCTTATCATCATTCCAATTTGGACTTAAGCTATAGCGGGAAGCAACAGCTGTGACTGCCAGATCGACGACGGCAGCATCTTCATCAGAATAAAATATTTTGGGATCCGGAATTTCTTCTCGATCAATAGATTCCCGATAGATGGAAACAATATATGCTGAAGCTTTATCTTCAAAGGTAACATCGTCTATACTTCCTAAAAGAAGCGCCGCCACTGGTATATCGCCATCTCCCTCCCAAGTTGCGAGGTAATCTCCATAATTTAAAAGAATACGTACAATTTCACGTTCCTGCAAAATTTCAGGCGTTATCTTCTCTAATACTGGACTATCGTTCGCCTGCATCCCTGAAGCTTGCATTTCTTCGGGAGTCATAAAAAACTCCGGAGGAGGCATATCCTGAGCTCCCATATAAGGAGCAGAGCCTGGCGCGGAAGAGCTATTTGCTTTTGAAGCTTGCAGATCTTTAGCATCTTGCTTCTTCGCTAATCCAATTCGGATTTTATTGAGTTCATTCAGTAAAATAGGCTCTTCAATGCTTAATAAAGAAGAACATTCTCGGATAAAGACGGCAACTTTAATTTCATCTGGAATTAAAGCGATGCTTTCGACAACATCTCGGATTACTTCTGCCCTTTTTATTGGGTCATGTGCAGCATCCTTTAAAAGGATATTTGTTTTAAAGAATATAAAATCCTGCTGATGTGCTGTAATATAACTTTTGAAAGCTTCTGCCCCATATTTCATCACATAGGAATCGGGATCTTCTCCATCCGGAAAAAGAAGGATTTTCACATTCAGCCCTTCCTTTAAAAGCATATCTGTTCCACGTAGAGAAGCTTTTATTCCCGCAGCATCACCATCAAATAAAATCGTTACATTCTTAGTAAATCGAGATATTAACTTAATCTGCCCCTCGGTCAATGAGGTTCCTGAAGAAGAAACGACATTTTCCACTCCTGCCTGATGGCAGGAAAGCACATCGGCATATCCTTCGACCAGAAAGCAGTTATCTTCGGAAGAAATCGCTTTCTTCGCGAAATTTAATCCATATAATACATTGGATTTATGATAGATCTCCGACTCTGGAGAGTTCACATATTTGGGTACTTTTTTATCGGTTTTTAAAGTACGTCCTCCAAATCCTATTATACGTCCGGTCAGGTTATGAATTGGGAACATAACACGACCTCGAAATCGGTCATATAGGGATTTATCGTCGCGCTCTATGGCTAAGCCTACTTCTTTCAGATAAGCCTCGGAGAACCCCGATTTCTGAGCTTCTTCGACCAATGCTGTCCAATGATCTGGACTATATCCTAAATCAAACTTCTGAATAATATCTTCACGATAGCCACGCTCCTTAAAATAGTTTAAGCCCACGGCCTGTCCCATTTCAGACTGCCATAAGGTATCTTTAAAGAACTTACCTGCCCACTGGCTGAGGACATATAGACTTTCGCGTTTATCTTGAGCAGCTAGCTGAGCTGGAGAGCGTTCGACCTCTTCAACTTCAATAGAATATTTGTTAGCTAAATAACGTAGGGCTTCTGGATAGGAGTATTTCTCATGCTCCATCACAAATTTTAAGGAATCTCCTCCTGCGCCACAGCCAAAACATTTATAAATTCCTTTAGATACCGAAACATAAAAAGAAGGGGTCTTCTCATTATGAAAAGGACAATTCCCGATCAGTGAGGTCCCGCGTTTTTTTAAGTCCACGAAGTCCCCAACAACCTCCTCTATTCTCGCTGCATCTATTATCTTATCTTTGGTTTCTTTACTTATCAAGGGAATATCAATTTATGATGACCGAAAACTATATCTATCTATATCTGCATATCACCGTGAAATCCTACTTAAAAATAGAACAGCAGGGATATGCTAGCAGATTGTTAAATCAACTTGCTACAAGTTCGCTATAAATTTCGGAAAATTATTGGAAAAATGGCTTAAATTTTAGGAACTCTAGCCCTAGAAAAGCGAAGGTGCCTAAGCTCCTAAACATGGAATATAATATGTCGCAGCCTCAGGGAAATGGATCTAAATCAGCAATAATATTAACAAGATGATATTCCTGCTGACTCTGTAGATCCAAAAAGATTAATTGTTCAGGGATAAATTGAAGTTGATTTCGCTGAATTTCTAGATGATCTGCTAATTCCACACGTAATTTTTCTATGGAATATCGAACCCCATTCAATTCCACATACTGATGGTCCACAGTCCGTACAGGTCCTCGCTTAACGCAGAGAACAAATAGAGCGAGGGACAATATGAAGACTAAAAGGCTCGACACGCAGAAAAACTATCATAGATTAAATAGCAATATACTAAATAAATTCATCAAAAGAATAAATAAATAAAGAAGGGCAATCTGCTTTAGATTGCCCTTCTTTTATCTATGTTCAGGTAACAGCACTAGCGTACTGAACTTCCGGCTTTAATCGCGGAATTCGGGTTCACAAAGTCTAATCGACCATCGGCATCTTCTGCCATTAATATCATTCCCTGAGAACTAATACCTTTAATTTCACGAGGTTCTAAATTCACTAAAATAGACACCTGTCTTCCGATGATATCTTCCGGTTTAAAGAATTCTGCTATTCCAGAAACCACCGTTCGTTTATCAATACCTGTGTCTATAGTTAATTTTAATAACTTCTTTGTCTTCGCTACTTTCTCTGCTTCAATGATCGTCCCTACACGGATATCCATTTTCACAAAATCATCAAAAGTAATATTTTCTTTAGCGGGAGCAACTTTAGCATTCGCAGCAAGATTGGATACTTTAGCTTGTTCCAATTTGTTTAATTGAAAATCCACCTGCTCGTCTGTAATTTTTTCAAATAACAATTGAACTTCTCCTAATTTATGACCTGCGGCTAATAAATCTGGAGCTCCTGCGGCTTCCCATCCCTTAGCTGGAAGATTTAACATTTCAAATAGTGTATTTGCCGATTTAGGTAAAAAAGGTTGCCCTAAAACAGCTAGATTAGCGACAATTTGAGAAGCCACATTTAATACGGTCTTCACGCGCTCTTCATCTGTTTTGATTACCTTCCACGGTTCCTCATCGGCAAGATATTTATTTCCCAAGCGAGCTACATTCATAAACTGTGCTAAAGCTTCACGGAAACGGTACTGCTGAATAGAAGATTGAATACCTGCAGGGAATTTCGTTAATTCATCTAATGTCGCTCGGTCCACCTCATTTAGAGGGGAGCCTG
>DAIQRP010000020.1:0-3466 GCA_036786125.1 Sphingobacterium sp. | reverse complement strand
GTACCATAACACGGTTGACAAAGTTACCTAAGATGGCTACGAGTTCATTATTCACACGAGCTTGGAAATCTTTCCAAGTGAATTCCGCATCTGAAGTTTCCGGTAAGATGGAAGTCAGCACATAACGTAATTCATCCTGCTTATTAGGAAATTCTTCCAAATATTCATGCAACCATACGGCATGGTTACGTGAGGTTGACAACTTATCTCCTTCGAGGTTTAAAAACTCATTGGCAGGAACATTTTCCGGTAGGATATATTCGCCATGTGCATGTAATATAGCTGGAAAAATAATGCAATGGAATACAATATTATCTTTTCCAATAAAATGGATTAAGCAAGAATCATCTTCTGGATTCGCCTGTTTCTTCCAGTAGTCTTCCCAGTTTTTACCCTGATCTAAAGCCCATTGTTTGGTGGCTGAGATATATCCTATAGGTGCATCTAACCACACATATAGTTTCTTACCTTCAGCTTCTTTTAATGGAACATCTACCCCCCAATCTAAATCTCGGGTCATGGAGCGTGGGTGTAGACCGGATTTCAACCATGACTGGCACTGTCCAAATACATTGGATTTTAAGACTTCTTTTTTATCTTCAATTAACCATTTCTCTAACCAAGGCTGATACTTATCTAAGGGCAGGTACCAGTGTTTTGTTTTACGTAATACTGGAGTTTTTCCCGACAATGTAGAAATGGGATTTATTAAATCTGTAGGACTTAAAGAGGTACCACATTTCTCACACTGATCTCCATAAGCTCCTTCAGCTTTACAGTTAGGACAGGTTCCGACAATATATCGATCGGCTAAAAATTGATGATATTCTTCATCATAATATTGTTCCGAAAACTTCTCTACAAATTCTCCTTTTTCATATAAGTTTAAGAAAAACTCTTGCGATAATTCATGGTGAATAGGCTCTGAAGTCCGGTGGTAGATATCGAAAGAAATTCCAAATTCTTCAAAACTCTCTTTTATCTGTTTATTGTATTTATCAATAATTTCCTTGGGTGTGATTCCTTCTTTCTTCGCACGAATAGTTATAGCTGCGCCATGTTCATCTGAACCACAAACGTAAACGACGTCTTTATTATTCAAACGTAAGAAACGGACGAAAATATCACCTGGAATATAAGCACCGGCAAGATGGCCGATATGTAAAGGACCATTCGCATACGGCAAAGCCGAAGTAATGGTATAACGTTTTTTAGATATATTACTCAATGCTATACAGAATATTAGAGTTTAGAAAATAAAAAAATAAGCATAAAGCTTGTTTCTTTGACAAAGATAACTCAATTTGCGTTATATAAATAACGTAAATGATGAAAATACCTGATTTTCTACGTCCCGGAGATAAAGTGGCCATAGTATGCCCTGCAAGCTTTCTCCGCGGCGATATTTCCACGGGCATCTCCATTCTAGAAAGCTGGGGATTAGAAGTATTAACAGGAGAGACTGTAACAAGTCAATATCATCAATTTGCAGGTGATGATCAGCTTCGAGCTAAGGACTTTCAATGGGCAATTGATCAGCCTGAGGTGAAAGCAATCTTTGCCGCAAGAGGGGGTTATGGATCTGTACGCATTATCGATGAAATAGACTTTACCTCCTTTCTGATTAAACCAAAGTGGGTTATTGGATTTAGTGATATTACCGTATTTCATGCGCATTTAAACCAACTATATCAGGTTCCCACCTTACATGCTCAAATGCCAAAATCTTTTGAAACAGGCTCAAAAGAATCCTTAGAGACCTTACGTACAGCGTTATTTGGCGAAAAATTAAGCTATACCTATACTTCGGATAATTTATATCAGCGTCATGGTAAAGCCAAAGGGAAATTAATCGGTGGAAATTTAGCTATTCTCCACTCCATTTTAGCTTCTGAATCGGAGCCAAGCTATAAGAATAAAATTCTTTTTATCGAGGATATCGGAGAAAGTTACTATACCGTAGATCGCATGTTATGGGCTTTAAAAAGAGCTGGCAGACTTAAAAACCTTTCAGGCCTTATTGTCGGTGGTTTTACGGGTATGAAAGATGGAGATCCTAGTTTTGGGCAGACTATTGAAGAGATTATTATGGATAAAGTCGCTGAATATGACTATCCGGTCATCTTTGATTTTCCGGCAGGTCATATAGACGATAACCGGGCTTTATTTTTAGGCAGAAAGATAAAACTAAAAGCTTCGGAAGAGCACAATCATATTTCATTTATATAAAAAAAGCCCTTAGCGTCATGCTAAGGGCTTTTTACTTTGGATATTAGAGACTTAAGGTTTCGGTATATCCTCCTCTACCCTTAGCATTAATCACTTTAAATTTATATGTCTTCCCTTTTTCTATATCGATAGGCGCGGTATATGCCTTGGATGTCAGGGTTGGTTCCTGCCCATCTACTGTATAGTAGATTTGGAAACCAGGATATTCTACATTACAGACAATTTGATTTCCTTGCACTTGGGCTCCTAAGAAAGGCAGTCTATAGGTATAATCTTCTATTTTCGACAATTCAGATTTGCCCAATTTCTGCATAAAGGCAGAGTAATCAGCCATAAATGCCTGTTGGTTAAAGGAGCTTCCTTTCTCCCAATCTTTCTCTGGAGACCAAGCCCGTTCTGCTAAGGCAAGTAAGCGTGGGAATAACATATAATCTAAGCGATCTTGACTTCTAATCTTTTCAGACCATATTGCTCCTTTGATACCAATTAGATTTTTACGCCCTTCCGCTGTCAGATTAACCTTATTCTTGAAGAACCCTTCTTTTAGATTTTCTCCTCTTGCGTTTTGGAAAATATTCAAATAGTAGTTTTCCGGAATAAAAGAATAGGTTTTAAAGATGCTCGTACGACTAGCCCACCAATGTCCTGGTTCCTCAAATGTGCCTTTCCATGTAAAGTCAAAATACAAGTTACTCGCTGAGGTAAAAACCACTTTATATCCTGCATTCGCCAATTGATAGGCTAAGTCCTCCTGTCCTCCGCCTATGGTGTTATTCCACACATCAAGCTGAATATTATATAACTTAGGACTCGGATTTACAACCATTCCTTTTCCTAGATTATGCATACCCATTTCTTCCCATCCAGCCATTTCCAAGCCCTGAGCGATACATATTTTATTAATTTTATCGATATAATATGGCCAGGCTTCATAAGCTGTTTTAAAAGAGAGGCTATCCATTAGCCGTTGTACTGCCGGAGATTTCTCCCAAGATCCTGCTGGAGTTTCATCGCCTCCCAAACTAACTTTATAAAAAGGGATATTCGCTTTTTTATAGAGTTCTTTCACATCTTTAATAACGGTTTCCAAAAATGTATAAGTCGCTGGCAAGGCTGGATTCATTACATTATCGTTCCAGTTTTGAGCAGAATTATAAATGGATTTATCTTCAGGCTCCGCCAATCGATAGGCCAAAGCGGCCTTTTTATCTCCCTGAGCCATATATTTATCATAGCG
>DAIQRP010000019.1:30351-32758 GCA_036786125.1 Sphingobacterium sp. | reverse complement strand
GTTGCATTCTCTATATTATGTATTCTTATTACGGGCGTTATTCTTACCCTTTCCAAAGGATATTTTAATGATCTAAGTGATCATATTGCGGAATATTATGCTTTAATTATATTTTCATTAACCGGAGCTATCGTAGTTACTGCCTATCATAATTTGGCCATGCTTTTTATGGGAATTGAAATTATGTCGGTAGCCCTGTATATTTTAGTCGGTATTCGGAAGAAGGATTTTGCCTCTAATGAAGCGGCTTTAAAATACTTTTTAATGGGCGCATTTTCTACGGGATTTTTATTATTTGGAATCGCTTTATTATATGGCGCATCCGGAAGTTTTGATTTGGAACAGCTTCGTGCCTATGCCTTATCCGGAAATATTTCTCATCTTTTTTATGCTGGGATTCTCCTGTTGACTGTAGGCTTGATATTTAAAGTGGGGGCAGCACCATTTCATTTTTGGACGGCAGATGTCTATGATGGAGCTCCGCTATTAATTACCAGTTATATGAGTACTGTGGTCAAAGCGGCCTCATTTGCAGCCTTATTACGATTATTTGCACAGTGTTTTGCTGCAGTTTCTGAATTCTGGATTCCCATTTTTATCGCGATTGCTATTTTAACCTTATTTATCGGTAATATATCTGCTTTTGTACAGTCTAGCTTTAAGCGTATGCTCGCTTATTCGAGTATATCTCATGCGGGATATTTATTATTTGCGCTTATTGCTATGGGAGCTTCTTCAGCAAATGGCATTTTAATCTATATTACGGCTTACTCCTTAGCTACGGTTACAGCATTTGCAGCCCTTATTGTGGTCAAAAAAGCAACGGGATCGGATCATATAGAATCTTTTAATGGGCTCGCGAAGAGAAATCCAATATTGGCCTTACTGCTAAGTATAGCGATGCTGTCTCTAGCAGGTATACCTTTAACGGCGGGTTTTATAGGTAAATTTTTAATGTTCTCGGCAGTTATGAAAGAATATCATATTATTTTACTCATCCTAGCTGTAATTAATGCCGCGATTGCTGTTTGTTACTATCTACGTGTAGTCGTAGCCATGTACTTTAAAAGTCAGGAAGAAAGTAAAGCGGTACCTATCGGATTAAATTATCAAGCAGTATTTGTAATATTAACGCTTTTAACGCTATTATTAGGTCTTTATCCGAATTGTATTTTAGATTTGATTTAATAGAATTATAGCTACAAGGAAGTGCATTTTTAGTTAAATGCGCTTTTTTTTATGTTTTATTTTTGGTGTAACAGATGCGAATTGCTAGTTTAATGCCAATCTTATTAAATTTAGATTATGCTTTTGCATAAGCATACTTTTTCAATTGGGATTTTTCCGAATTAATTGTAAATTATTGCATGAAACCAATGGTATATATATGATTGTAAGAAATGTTGCCCTTTTGATCCTTTTTCTGTTCGCGCTAAGCTCAGCCTTTGCGCAACGTATTATAAAAGGAGAGGTGCGCAGTTTTAATACCCATCATACCATCCCTCGGGCGACCATTTCCCTACTTCCGCAGGGAGGTGGAACTTCCTCAGATAATGCCGGTAATTTTATGTTAAGGCTTAGCGATCAGGCTGAATACCTGCAGATTAAATCACTTGGATATCATACCGAATTAATTAAATTAGATACCCTAAGTTCAGATAGCATTATTGTTCAGCTGACTATAGCCAATAGTCTATTGGATGAGGTTGTTATCTCTAAGAAAGGGAAGTACAATAAGAATAATCCGGCTGTAGAGCTTATAAAGCAAGTCATTGCGCATAAGAAAATCAACCGTGTGCAGTACCAGCAGAAGATTCAATATGAGGAATATGAAAAGGTGCAATTTGGATTTGTAAATCCACCAAAACGCTTGGAAAAGTCTGCAGGAAAATTAGACTTTTATTTTAAAAATTTAGATACTGTCACGATTAAGGGCAAGAGTCTACTGCCTTTTTATATGGAGGAGAATATCTCTGAAATCTATGCTCAAAATTCACCTTCCCGATATAAGAAGCAAATTTTGGCCCACCAGAAGACGGAATATGATGAACGATATATCAATAACGATAATATTAAAGCCTTTATCGAAGCGCAGTTTCAGCCTGTAGACCTATACGATCCGTCGATCTATCTGTTGCGAAAGCTATTCATTAGTCCGATTGCAGACCATGCCCCCCAATTCTATGAATATCAGATATTAGATACCTTACATACCGAGGATGGGGACTATATAGAATTAAATATTCAGCCGAAGAATCCCTATGATTTATTATTTACAGGGACTATGCAAATATCTACAGATGGCAGATACGCCGTTCGACAAGCCGACCTGGTGGTAGGGGAAAGGGCCAATATTAACTTTGTCAATGATATTATTTTATCCTTGCAATACGAGCCTGACTCTTCA
>DAIQRP010000019.1:6226-30341 GCA_036786125.1 Sphingobacterium sp. | reverse complement strand
TACCCGCTCCAATTTTGGGGTTGTATTCGGGGGAGGAAAGACGGATTCTTTCTATGGAAGAAAACTGCAGATATATGATAATTACCGTACAGATATCGCATTTCCGGATGATATCTTTAAGGGAGCTCCGGTGGAGAAAAAATATCAAAAAGACTTATCTGATTCATATTGGACGAGTAATCGTCGAGAGCCATTGAATGTATTTGAGGAGAATGCCTACAATAATGTAGACTCTTTAAATAATATGAAGTCTTTTAAAACGCTGCTTGCCGTAGGTTATCTGATTGCTAAAAGTTATTATAATGCAGGTCCTGTAGAGTTCGGTCCTTTGGAATACAGTTATAGTTTTAATAATATCGAAGGCAATAGATTTCGATTTGGAGGTCGGACTACACGAGCGATGTCTGAGTATATGTTTTTCGAGGGATATATGGCTTATGGAGATCGAGATCAGCAGCTGAAATACTTTATGAGTGGCGCCTTTTCATTAAATGGGCAGGTAATTTCTGCCTATCCTGCACATTACGCTAAATTTACGGTACAGCATGATGTGATGGAGCCCGGGCGAGGAGTAAGTTACCTGAAAGGAGATGGATTTTTCCAATCTTTTAGATCCAATAGGCCTGTGAAATGGATGTATAATACAGCTTATATGGCAGAGCATCTCTATGAATTTGGGAATCATGTCAGCATCCTGAGTTCGTTTACCCATCACCGTAGGGAAACAGCCGGGCAGTTGAGATTTGTGGATGGATATGGGCAGGAGCTGAATCAGCATATCAACACCAATGATTTGAGTTTTGAATTGCGTTGGGCACCCAAAGAAGAGTTTTACTTTAGAAATTTAGATCGTCAGACGATAATTAATAAATACCCCATCTTTAAATTAAAATACTCCCATGGATTTAAGGGATTTGGGGGAGCAGAATATAGTTATAATAAAGTCCAAGCTGATATTTTTAAGCGCTTATTTTTAGCACAGTTTGGACTCGCCGATGTTAAGATTAATGCCGGACATATATTTGGAAGTTTACCTTATCCTTTATTGGAAATGCCAAATATCAGAACCGATAATACGGTGCATAGCATTAACTACAGCAAGATGAATAGTATGGAGTTTGTGGCTGATCGTTATATTAAGTTTGCCTTTGATCATGAACTTAATGGCTATCTTTTTAATAAATTGCCTTTAATAAGAAAGCTGAAGTGGAGGGAACTATGGGGTTTCTATATGTTTTATGGAAATCTATCTAGCAGAAATAATCCACTCATACAAATGCATCAGATTCAATTTGATCCCGATGATCAGGGTTTTGAAAAGACCCGATTATTAAAGAATGATCCTTATATGGAAGGGTATGTTGGAATAGATAATATTTTTAAGATTTTTCGCGTTGAATATGTAAAGCGTCTATCGTATCTTAATTTTAATCAGATTCCAAAAGATTCATTTAGATTCTCCGTTCACTTAAATTTTTAGTTTATGTCCAATTATCAAAATATAATTTTCGAAAGTAAAAATCAAATTGCTTATATCCGCATTCATAGAGAGCGAAAGTTAAATGCTTTAAATGCCGATACGCTAAAGGAATTAAAGCAAGCAATTCGTCAGGTGGCAGAGGCAAGCGATATTCAGGGTTGTATTATTAGCGGTTCAGGGGAAAAAGCCTTTGTTGCAGGTGCTGATATCCAAGAATTTGTCGGATTGAATAGGACACAAGCTGTGGCGATGGCTACCGATGTACATTTGCAACTGATGGATTATATTGAACAATCGAAAAAGCCTTTTATAGCTGCAATAAATGGATTTGCTCTGGGTGGAGGTTTGGAATTAGCCATGGCTTGTCATATGCGTATTGCGGTAGAGCATGCGAAATTAGGTCTTCCAGAAACCTCTCTAGGTATTATTCCGGGCTATGGGGGAACACAGCGCCTGACAGAACTTGTGGGCAAGGGAAGAGCTTTAGAGTTGATCCTTACGGGAGAGATGATTTCTGCACAGCGGGGATATGAAATTGGATTGATAAATGCAGTAACTGCTCCAGAGGATTTAATAAGCCATGCAGAATCGGTATTAAAAAAGATATTTTCTCGTTCTCCAAATGCTGTAGCGGCAGCAATTCAAGCTGTCAATGCCCATGCTTTAGCCGATAGTCAGGGCTTTCAAGTCGAGATTGACGCTTTTGGTGATTGCGTAGAAGGCCCCGATTTCTCTGAAGGCGTACAAGCATTTTTAGAGAAGAGAAAGCCTCAGTTTTAATCACTTCCTTTCTACAGGAAGTGATTTAAGCAAGTGACCAATTTGATAGGTACTCCTTAAGCTTAAGCCGTACTTGTTAAATTTAGCGGTACTTGTTAAACTTAGCCATACATGTGAAACTTAAGCCATACACGTGAAACTTAAGACGTACTCGGAAAGTTATTCTACCACATAGGCCAGCATATACTCGGCAAATTTTTCGTAATGTACTTTAAAGGTTGTTTCCTGATCTGCACGAGTTAACGTTAAATATAAAACGCCCTGATCCTCATAGGAGAAGGGCTCTATACGCATATTATTTAGAAAAGATACGCCTGCATTGCCCTGTAATTTATAGACTGCCTCTTTAGCAGACCAGCAGGCATAAAGCTGCGCTATACGATTTTCTGCGGTATCGATAAAAGCTAATTCTTCAGGTTTTAGAAATTTATGGGCTATTCGTTCCACCTTGGTCTTCACAAGCTCCATATCGATTCCACATTCCCCTTGATTAGAAATTAGTACTGCCGCATAATCAAAAGAATGTGTTAAGGATATCTTCTGCGGAAAATTCGCTAAATAAGGTTTTCCATTCGCATCTGAAGGGCAATCGATAAATCCAGTGGTGTTCAGTAACTTCCGCAAGAGCACTCGGGTGGTCATCCAATGTAGACGCCTTTTCCCTTTAGAAAAACTATTTAATAAAGTCTTTTCTCGCTCATCTAATTGTAAATGTGCAAGTAGTTCGTTATCTGTTTCTTCGATTCTCCAAACGGCAAATTTACTGTTCTGATCGAGTTCTCTAAGGTATACTAAAGGCATAGTCAAAAATAGCTAAGAAATCATTAATAATGTAGGAATTTTACCTATTTTTGGAAAATAGGTAATTGGGCATTAGGAAATATCATATCGATGATTATTCTGATCTACTATTTCCTATTATTTAATAATAAACAATGATTTTATCAGATAAACGTATACTTGAGGAAATAGAAAAAGGGACAATTGTTATTGAACCTTATGATCGCAAATGTCTAGGCACAAACTCATATGATGTGCATTTAGGAAAGCATCTTGCTACCTATAGAAGTCGTGTATTGGATGCTAAAGAACATAATGAAATCGATCATTTTGTAATTCCAGAAGAGGGTTTTGTATTGGAACCTAATACGCTTTATCTAGGAGTGACCTTAGAATATACAGAAACGCATCAGCATGTGCCTTTTTTGGAAGGCAAGTCCTCCACGGGCCGTTTAGGGATTGATATTCATGCCACTGCAGGTAAGGGAGATGTGGGTTTCTGTAATACTTGGACTTTAGAAATATCGGTGGCACAACCTGTGCGTATCTATGCTGGTATGCCTATTGGACAGTTAATCTATTTCTGTGTAGAGGGAGAAATTGAAACCTTATACAATACAAAAGGCAATGCCAAATACAATAATAAAACAACCCGTCCTGTAGAAAGCATGATGTGGAAAAACCAGTTTTAGTAGGAATAGCGACGGTATAGCCGTTTGCTTTAAAAAAAAAGCCGTTGATATGGATCAACGGCTTTTTATATGTAGGCTTGGATTCTATTTTCCTCCAAATTCCATAAGGTAAGTTTTTAGAAACTCATCTAAATCTCCATCTAATACAGCCTGTGTATTCGAAGTTTCATAGGAGGTTCTTAAATCTTTAATTAATTTATAAGGATGGAGCACATAATTTCGAATCTGCGATCCCCATTCGATTTTCTTCTTATTTCCTTCAATTGCTGCGGTAGCCTCTTGACGTTTCCGCATTTCAATTTCATACAATTGAGATTTTAAGAGACGCATGGCATTTTCTTTATTTTGTAACTGCGAACGTGTCTCCTGGTTTTTAATAATAATTCCTGTAGGCTTATGATGTAAGCGTACGGCAGTTTCTACCTTATTGACATTTTGTCCACCGGCACCTCCGGAACGGAAAGTGTCCCATTCCACCTCGGAATCCTTTACCTCAATTTCAATATTATTATCGATTAATGGATAGACATATACGGAGGCAAAAGAAGTATGTCTTTTGGCATTGGAATCAAAAGGAGAGATTCGCACTAAGCGGTGCACTCCATTTTCCCCTTTCAGATAGCCATATGCAAAATCTCCTGAAAACTGTAAGGTAACGGTTTTTATGCCTGCCACATCTCCTTCTTGAGAATCCTGCTCGGTTACTTTATAGCCATTTTTCTCGCCCCACATAATATACATACGCATTAACATGGCCGCCCAGTCACAGCTTTCCGTACCTCCGGCGCCTGCAGTAATCTGCAGAATGGCATCCAGCTGATCTTCTTCCTGGCTTAACATATTTTTAAACTCCAGGTCAGAGACTTTATCTAAAGCAATTTGATACTGATCTTCAAGCTCCTTTTCTGTAGCATCTCCGGATTGGAAGAATTCTAATAATACCTGTAGGTCTTCAATACTTGAAGCGACTTCATCATACTGATCCGTATATACTTTTTTACTTTTAATCGCATGTAAGATGCGTTCAGCAGCTTTGGAATCATCCCAAAAATTAGCTTGTAGGGTTAGCTCTGTTTCTTTTTCTATTTCTGCTCTTCGGACATCAATGTCAAAGATGCCTCCTTAGAGATGCTGTTCTATCTCTCAAGTCTTGAATCTGTTCTTTGGTCATAGAAACAAAGATAAGAAATTCATTTGCTTATCGACGGAATCGATGGATAGAACTGTGCTGCTGCTGTAGGATTAAATTTTGATTAAAGAAAGCTTCTGGAGTCATAAATTTATATATTAATGCATATATTTGAATATAAATGAACTTTTATGTTTCCAAAAATAGATTTTACTACAACACATGCCTATAAATATTTAGCGGATCATTTCATTACGCTAAATGAGAAAACGTTAAAAGATCTTTTCCAAGAAGATCCTGCTCGATTTGAAAAATATACTGTACAATTACAGGATATCCTTCTCGATTACTCGAAGAATAGAATTACTGATGAAACGTTAGCCCTATTAATTCAGTTAGCGAAGGAATGTCAACTTTCAGATGCCATCGCTGCGATGTTCAATGGGGAGAAGATTAATGAAACAGAAGGCCGCCAAGTATTGCATACGGCATTGAGAAATAAAGGTAATCAACCCGTTATTGTAGATGGGGAAGATGTTATGCCTAAAATTAATGCCGTTTTAGAGCATATGAAATCATTTTCTGAAGAAATTATCTCTGGAAAATGGGAAGGTTATACCGGCAAAGAGATTACCGATGTGGTAAATATCGGTATCGGAGGATCGGACTTAGGTCCTGTGATGGTAACGGAAGCTTTAAAGGCCTATAAAACGCGTTTAAATCTACACTTTGTGTCCAATGTGGATGGAACACATATCGCGGAGACATTAAAAGAGTTAAATCCAGAGACGACCTTATTTTTAATTGCTTCGAAGACATTTACGACGCAGGAAACTATGGCAAATGCTCAATCGGCAAGAACCTGGTTTTTAGAGTCGGGAGCTGAGGAAGCGGATATTGCGAAACACTTTGCCGCATTAAGTACCAATACACAAGCGGTAACAGCATTTGGAATCGACCCGAATAATATGTTTGAATTTTGGGATTGGGTAGGAGGACGTTATTCCTTATGGTCGGCTATCGGTCTATCCATCTCCTTAGGCATAGGTTTCGATAATTTTGATGCGCTATTAAAAGGAGCCTATACGGCTGATGAGCATTTTAAAAATGCTGAATTTGAAGAAAATATTCCTGTCATCTTAGCTTTATTAGGTATCTGGTATAATAATTTCTTCGATGCAGAGAGCCAGGCGATTTTACCTTACGACCAGTACTTACATCGTTTTGCTGCCTATTTCCAACAAGGAGATATGGAGTCTAACGGGAAATATATCGATAGAAATGGAAATCGTGTAGCATATGAAACTGGACCTATTATTTGGGGAGAGCCAGGAACGAATGGACAGCATGCATTCTACCAATTAATTCATCAAGGAACAAAACTTATCCCTTGTGATTTTATTGCACCTGCACAAAGCTTAAACCCTATCGGGAACCACCATCAATTATTATTATCTAATTTCTTCGCGCAGACAGAAGCATTAATGAATGGTAAGTCCGAAGAAGTTGTGGTAGAAGAGTTGAAAAAAATGGGTAAGTCAGAGGCGGAAATTGAGCAGCTGAAAAACTTTAAAGTATTCGAGGGCAACAGACCTTCCAACTCCATATTAATTAAGAAAATTACTCCAGAAACATTAGGAACTTTAATTGCTACCTATGAGCATAAGATCTTTGTTCAAGGCGTGATTTGGAATGTGTTTAGTTTTGATCAGTGGGGAGTGGAATTAGGTAAGCAATTAGCTAATCAGATTCTTCCTGAATTAGAACATGAAGAGGCTGTAGAGAGCCATGATTCTTCAACAAACGGATTGATTAATCAATATAAAGCTTGGAGATAAACGAGCCATAGCGCGCAATCTATATACGTAAAAAAGGCCTCCATAATATTATGGAGGCCTTTTTTTAGCTATATGCTATTTTATTTTGTAGCGAGTTTGCTGGGCTTTTCCAATTGAATGAAGTCCACCATAACCTGCACTGATTCTTCTTTTACAAAGTCAAAATCTAGTTTGGGCTGCGGTTTTCCATCTATCCAAAGGGGTAATCCACGACTCTTTAATATATCATTGATACGTGTTTTATTTTTTAATTTATTCGATTCACGTTCTGCTTTAAACTGATCGATCTGAATAGGCACCTTAGTAATCTCTTCTCGTTTTTCTTCAAATGTTTTAATATCATCTAGTAAAAACTTGTATTCTTGAGATTTCTTCATACGAGCTTCATGTTTCTGCTCTAATTGCTTATTGATCGCTTTTAAATCCGCTACCTGAGTGAAGTTACTCGATTTAATCTGATCCCAAGGTAAAGCGGAAGGTTCTGAGCTCTCCCCGAAATTCTCTGCAGAATATTGAGTAGGGAAGGAGACATCTGGACTCACTCCTTTATGCTGTGTACTCGAGCCAGTAATACGGTAGAATTTCCCTAAAGTAATATTAATCTGACCAAATTCTGGAGCACCATTAGGTACACTAGCAGAATCTTTTCCACCCTGAGCTTTTAATAGCAAACGACTTGTCGGGCTGATAATACGGGACATATCTACAGCGGACTGTACGGTACCTTTACCATAAGTCTGCGAACCTAAAATAACACCTCTACCATAATCTTGAATAGCACCGGCAAAGATTTCTGATGCCGAAGCGGAGAATCTATTTATGATAACGCCCAGAGGACCATCCCAAGATACACCAGGGATTTTATCTTCATCTACTTCCACACGGTTTTGTACATCTCGTACTTGAACCACAGGACCTTTATCTATAAATAAGCCCGTCAATTCAATAGATTCTTGAAGAGAACCTCCACCATTAAAACGTAAATCGATTAATACGGCATCTACTTTCTCCTGTTTTAGAGAATCTAAAATTAAACGTACATCGCGTGTTGTACTTTTGTAGTTTGGATCGCGTTTGCGGTATGCATCAAAGTCAATATAAAATTTAGGAATGGTAATAATACCTACTTTATAGTCCTTCCCATCCTGACCTTTCATGGTCTTCACTTCTTTTTTTGCAGACTCTTCTTCAACCACTATTTTCTCACGAACAAGCGATACAATTTTAGGATGAGCGGTCAAATCCTGTCCCGCAGGAATAATTTTAAGACGTACAGTAGTTCCTGCAGGGCCTTTTATTTTGGCTACAGCAGCATCTATTCTCCAGCCGATAATATCTTCAAAATCTCCATCTTTTCCTTGGGCTACACCAATAATCTTATCATCAATCTGTATGGTTTTATCTTTGAAAATCGGTCCTCCAGGAATAACTTCCATAATTTTTACGACCTCATTATCGACCATCAATCGAGCTCCAATACCTTCAAACGTATTCGCCATACCTTCGTTAAAAGCTTGCGCAAAGGATGGATTAAAATATGAGGTATGTGGATCTACAGCATCCGTTAAGGCGGTCATCACCACTTGGAAGACATCATTTGAGTTTAACTTCTTCTCTTGAGAGAGTAAGTTTTTATATCGCTTACGTAAGGTCTCTATACTTTTATTTCCCGTAGAATCTTTTGCGGCATCTAAAGAAGGAGTCTCGGGATCATCTGGATTTAAGAGTTTTACTTCTGCAGAATCTACCGAACTAGCCAATTTCAGATTTAAGATTTCATATTTAATCTTTTGTCTCCATTGATTATTCGCTTCTTCTTCATTTTTGAACCAATCCATTTTTTCACGAGAAGGAGTATAAAATTCCTCTTTGGTGAAATCATGTTTTGCGTCTAACTGGGAGATCGCATAGTTCAAACGTTCTCTATAGCGCTCTACATATCTATTATAGATATAAAATGGAGCCGATAGATCTCCGTTTCTGAAATCTTGACTGATGGTATGGCGATACTGCTCAAAATCATCAATATCCGATTGCATAAAATAATTATGCCCTTGGTCTAAGGATTTAATGAGATTATTAAACACAATATTAGAAAGAGAGTCGGACATAGGGACTTTCTTATAACTAACATTTTCCAATAAGCCAGCAACTTCCTTAGCAATAATTTCATGTTGTGCCGTTGGTTTTAAGGCATCTATTCTGTCGTCTAGATCGACACGTGGGCGCGCACCACATGCAACGATAGAGATTATTGACAGGGCAAATACGAGCTTTTTAAACATATATTCGATATTTTTAATATTCATTGTAAGATTAATAATCAAAATTGATGCTACGTCTTCTTATTCGCTAAAAATACTTAAAATACCAACATAATTTTTACTATTCTTAAAAATTTTATCTGTTAGAAAAGTATGGTCCGAATGGAATTACATAACATAACTCAAGTTAATAACTATAAATTGTTAATCTATCGTATACTCAAAAAAAATAATCATTATCTTGTAATAAAAATGTTATGAAGAAATTAACCCTATCTATACTATTTCTCTTTCTGACAGGATTGATATATGCGCAGCTTAAGCCTATTTCATATGCTGATGGAACTCAAAAGCTCAACGGTCTGATCAATACAATAACGGCGAAATCCCCTGCGGCGGTATTAATACTGCCAGCTTGGATGGGTATAGATCAGGAAGCTCGGGATGCAGCCCTAGCCCTACAGCAGCAGGGATATCTAGCCCTGGTTGCTGATATTTATGGGGAAGGGAATTATCCGGCAGATGCAGCTGCTGCAGGTCAGCTTGCAGGTCGCTATAAGAATGATTATCAGTTATATCAGCATAGAATAGAATTGGCATTAAAGGAATTAGTGAAGCAGGGCGCGGATGCGCAGCAGATTGTCGTGATAGGGTATTGCTTTGGAGGCAGTGGTGCCTTAGAAGCTGCTCGAGCGAAACTGCCAATTCAAGGAGCTGTTTCTATACATGGGAATTTAGGCAGAGGAAGTCGAACAGATACGTCTTTTAATACACGCATCTTAGTGCTTCATGGAGCAGACGATACTCATGTGCCTCAGACAGAGATTGATTCTTTTATATCCGAAGCCAAATCCAATCAATCGGATTGGCAGATGATTTATTATGCCAACTCAAAACATACTTTCACAAATCCGCAGAGTGCAGATTATAATGAACTGATGGCGAAAAGGTCATGGAATCATCTACTGCAATTTCTTCAGGATACCCTGCGATAGAAAAAAAGCCATCTTATCGATGGCTTTTTTTTTAATCCTATTATTGAAATAACTCTTTCTTTAATTTCTCATATTCTTTAAAGCTATTTTCAGCTTCTTGAAATTCCTGAAGATGTAACTGTACTTCCCCAAGTTTATCGACGATAGCGAGCGTTAATAGTTTATTATTCTCTGCCAAGGCCAATTTGCGGGCCGAAAGAAACTCATTCCTAGAGACTTTAAAACTCTGATCATTAAATTTAGAAAGCGCGAGGAGATATTCTATTTCTGCGAGCTCTTCAGGGAAGTTTTTCTGCTCCGCGAGTTGCCGTGCCTGTAATAGAAACCATTGTGCTTCTGTATATTTTTTTTCCATCTGATAGATAATAGCCAGATGCTCCCAGGCCAGGATCTTCTTTTGACTTTCTTTCGCGCGATTATAAAGAGGAATGGCTTTTCGAATTATAAGCTGATGTGCCTGCTCAAAAAGAAACTGCTCCGCCTTAATATAAGCTAGTCCTACAAAAGCGTCAGCTTGAAGCACGGCGTTCTTGTCTTTTATCGCCAAGTTTATGACTTCATTAAAGGCGAATTCCGATTGCGCATACTCTTGGGTATAAAGCAAGGTATTTGCTTCCAAATATTTGGCAAGTAATCGGTCTTTGGGCAATTGCTGCTGTTCTGCAGCGAAGGATGCTTTTTTAAATAGCTGTAAAGCTTCCGAAAAATTCTTGATTTTTATCTGCTCTATGCCCTTCTGTTGAAGTTGAGCAAGCTCAGGGTCTGCTAACCAATTTCTAGATAAGCCTTCCAGCATGCGTTGGAATTGAAATTCTGAAATAATGGTTTTTGAAAACTGTTTCTTTTCTTCAAACTGATCGATGAGTAGTTCTTGTTTGCTCCGGGGTTTGGGAAGAAAATAGACTTCAGGTCCCGTGCCCTTAAATGCAGAGTTATATTTTTCGATGGTATGAGTAAAATCAGTAGCCGCTTGTTTGGATTGAGCCCAGAGCAGGTCTCCCCAAAATAAGGTCATGGTACTTATTAATAAGCATTTATTGAAACGCATATACTTTTTTTGATAAAGATATTAAAATGAATCTATTCGAGGGAAAGTTCCTCAAGGAATGTTACATAAAGATGTTGATAAGCGCTCTGAAATGCATTAATTTTGTGTTATGGCAACTCGCATACCTTTAGCAGAACGCATGCGTCCCAAAACTTTAGCAGATTATGTTGGACAACAGCATATTGTGGGTGAGGGGGCAGTACTTTATCATGCTATACAGCAGAAAAATATACCGTCCATGATTTTATGGGGCCCGCCGGGAGTGGGTAAGACTTCCTTAGCTTTTTTAATGGCCAAGGAAATAGGTCGTCCTTTTTTTAGCCTTTCAGCTATACAGTCTGGCGTCAAAGATATCCGAGAGGTAATAGACAAGGCAGAGCAACTCGTTAATTTCAATCAGGAGCAGCCGATATTATTTATCGATGAAATTCATCGTTTTTCGAAGTCTCAACAAGACTCCTTATTAGGAGCTGTAGAAAGAGGCTTGGTCACATTAATCGGTGCGACGACTGAAAATCCGTCTTTTGAAGTAATTTCAGCCTTACTCTCCCGCTGTCAGGTGTATGTCCTAGAGCATTTGTCGACAGAAGAGCTGGTATCCATTATAGAAAAAGCCTTACATGAGGATGAGATTCTTTCCAAATTATCGATAGAAATAGAGGAGTATGAAGCCATACTGCGTCTTTCTGGAGGAGATGCTAGAAAGTTACTCAATGTATTAGATCTGGTTATAAATGCTGCTGATATTCAGCAGAAGCCTATTAGCAATGAATTTGTGTTGAAGCAGGTGCAACAAAATATGGCCATCTATGATAAAACTGGAGAGCAGCATTATGATATCATTTCGGCTTTTATTAAATCAATTCGTGGCTCGGACCCCAATGCGGCAGTCTACTGGTTAGCCCGGATGATTGAAGGCGGAGAGGATCCCGCTTTTATTGCGCGGCGACTTCTGATACTAGCTTCGGAAGATATTGGAAATGCCAACCCGAATGCCTTATTATTAGCGAACACCTGCTTTCAGGCTGTCCAGGTAATAGGCTGGCCGGAGTCCCGAATAATTTTAGGACATACGGTAACTTACCTGGCCACTTCAGCAAAATCGAATGCCTCTTATGAAGCGATTAATAAGGCGCAGGGCATTGTTAAAAAGACGGGGGATCTGTCAGTTCCATTACACTTAAGAAATGCCCCAACTAAATTAATGAAAGATTTGAATTATGGTTCGGAGTATAAATATGCGCATGCCTATGAAGGGAATTTTGTAGAGCAGGAGTTTCTGCCTGAATTAGTGTCAGGCATGAAATTTTACGATCCTGGTAACAATCCTTCTGAGGAAAAGATCAGACAATCATTACGTCAGAAATGGCGTCAAAAATATGGATATTAATATTATTACAAGAAGATGTTATATATATACGGAGCTACAGCACATGCAAAGATGGCGATAGAAATTGCCGAGGATTTAGGGTTTACGATTGGCGGATTAATTGATAAAAGCTTACTTATTGAAGAGGTTTTTAATGTGCCTGTTTCCTTAAAATATGAAGAGAGGGAATATGATGGAGACACTTTTTTTGTAGCCATCCATGATGCAGGTTTAAGAGAACGTACGGTACAGGATTTGGGCGATCAGTTTTTTGAAACTTTAGTACATCATCGGGCACATGTCTCGCGCCGTGCAGAGATTGAAGATGGCACAATCGTATTTCCAGGGGCAGCTATAAATCCAGATGTACAGATTGGAGTTCATGTCTTAATTGGAAATAATGCCGTTATTGAAAGTAATACGATCATTGAAGACTTCATCAATATAGGCTCGAATACAAGCATAGGAACAGGCGTGTTAATCAGCCATGGAGCAGATATTGGCGCGAATGTGCGTATTGCCAATCAGGTTAATATTGGGAAATATGCCCGTATCGATGCGGGTTCTATAATTACAGAGGATGTCGATGATTACGCTTGTATCCAAGGCAATCCAGCCGTTAGATATGCTACTGCTGAACCGGAATAGAATATAAAAAGAGCCCATTTTATTAAAATGGGCTCTTTTTATTATTTTTTATTTCGGTCTATCGCTAGACCAATAATAAATCCAATGATAGAAGGAATCAACCAGTTGAGGTTAAATGCGGCTAAAGGAATCTGCTCAATCATTTGATTTACAGCAGTAACGGGATAACCAAAATCCGTTAATAGTCCAAAAAATGCAATAAGCGTCGTGCCGGCAATAGCTCCGATATAGGCACTACGGCTGTTCACATAGTTTCCAAAAATTACGATATAGATTACGAGTGTAATGACTATAGGATAGATAAATCCTAAGAATGGAGCAGCATAGGTGATAATTTTTTCTACCCCAGTTACCGCAAGTGCTGCAGATATTACACAACATAAAATAACAATCGTACGATAGCCTAGTCTTCCCCCCGATAATTTGCTAAAGAAAGTTCCCATAGCGCAGGTCAGTGCAATAGCTGTAGTTAAGCAGGCTAAAGCTATGGATAGCGCAATAGCTAAAGTGCCATAATCCCCTAACAGGCTATTGGATATATGTAGTAGCAATTGTGCCCGCTTAATGTCAGCATTATAGGTATAACCCGAATGTGCTCCCAGATACACTAATCCTCCGTAAATAAATAAAAGACATAGGGCTGCTAATAAACCGGAATAGATAACGATTTTACTACGCTCTGCGGGACTGTGATAGCCCTTATCATTGGCTGCAGTAATAATAATTCCGGCGAATATGACGGCTGCCAAAACATCTAAGGTTTGATAACCTTCCATAAATCCGATAACAAAAGCATCGGATTCGGACATCGTATGCGCTGTAGATAGATCTATTGGATATATAATTCCGGCAATAATTAGCGTAAATAGTAGAATAATAAGCAAGGGCGTTAGGTAGTTCCCAATGACATCCACAACTTTACTAGAGGATAAGGAAAGTAATCCTGTAATTAAGAAAAATCCAATAGCGGATAATAGCGGCGAACAATCTGGAAAGATGGGGAGCACCCCAACCTCAAATGTTGTGGCCGCAGTTCGGGGAATAGCGATTAAAGGACCTATGCCTAACATGATAACAATAGCGAGAATTAAGCCGATATGTTTTTGTACGCGTGCTCCGAGATCGTCAAAATTATCTCCTGACTTGACAACCGATAGAATGCCTAAAAATGGGAGAAAGATCGCGGTAATCATAAAGCCGATAGTCGTCCAAGACCAACTGTCGGCAACTTGAAGCCCTATTAGAGGTGGAAGCAATAGATTTCCTGCTCCAAAAAACATGGCAAACAAGGCGAAGCCTAGCGTGGCTATATGGTTTAGGTTTTTAGTATTCATATTTTTTAGGTAAACAGCAGATTAATAATTTGTTTGCATTCTTTGACATCATGCACACGTAAGAGCTGTACGCCGTGAGAAAGAAGTAGGGTATTTAAAGCGGCTGTACCAATTAATGCATCTTGAGCCGTTATATTTAATTTTTTATAAATCATAGATTTCCTAGAAATGCCACCTAAAATAGGGAGACCTAAGTAATGCAACTCCGCCACTCGATGCAGGAGTTCATAATTCTGTGTAATGGTTTTAGCAAATCCATATCCGGGGTCTAAGATGATATCTTTTACCGCTAAGCTACGTAACTCCGCTACCTTTTCTGCTAAAAAAGTAGCTACATCCGTTACAATATCGGTATATTCTGTCATCTCCTGCATATTTTCAGGGATACCACGCATATGCATCAGGATATAGGGCACCTGCAGTTGGGCTACAGTCTGAAACATCTGCGGGTCAATCGTTCCTCCAGAGACATCATTAATCAGGTGGGCTCCGGCTTTCACTGTCGCTTCGGCTACTGCTGCACGAAAAGTATCTATAGAGAGAATGGCTTCGGGAAATCTTTTGACTATCGCTTCCACTGCCGGTATAGCGCGGTCGATTTCTTCCTGAGCAGAAATCATAGGCGCCCCTGGGCGGGAAGAGTAAGCTCCAATATCTAAAATATCAGCTCCATCGAGCAGGAGTTGCTCCGCTTTTTTTAAAGCCGCCTCTACCGTATGATGTTGCCCACCATCGTAAAAAGAATCTGGGGTAACATTCAGAATCCCCATAATTTTGGGCTTTTCAAAACTCATTAACCGCCCCGCCACACGAATGGACGGAGTAGGTGCTGTATGCAGCATATTCATATTCCGGGGTTTTATAAAATGCGAAAAGGTGTATAAGTATATTTATACACCTCAACTTTTATAGACAGAGTATTACTTCACGATGAGTACACCGTCAGCAACCACTGTAATTTCTTTTTTAGGTTTTGTAATTTTGGCAATCTCCGCTTTGGATTTCCCTAAATCTTCGGCATAATGTTTCTGCCAAGCGACTGTACTTTCTTTAACTTTAGCTTTGCCTGCTACAACGACCGTCTTTCCGACGATATCTTGAGGCATAAAAAAGGCATAATCGGTAAAACGAACCATAATAGGCTCCTGATTTCCAGCAGATTTTATCGTCATAAAGCATCCTTTCTTCTGACAGACCTGAAGGACTTCCCCTTCAATCTTCCCGGAAAATGTAGAGTCTTTAGCAAAGGAATTTTCTAATTTAGAAACTGAAATAGCTCCATCTTTATTAATTTTTTTTCCATATTGCACTCCTGCTTTTGCCGAAGGAATATCTTTCTGTTGCGCTAAACTAATGGTCAAAGATGCAAAAAATAGCGTTCCGAAGAGGATTAACTTTTTCATAATAAATTATTTACGGATAAATTCAAACTTTCCTGAAGGATCGAGTTTCATAATCGTAGAAGACTTCCCGGAACCCTGTTCCTGTCTTCCATAATGCACTATATAATCTACGCCCTCCTTAATTTCATCTGCAATATCTGCAAAAGATTTCGCTGAAGGTTGCCCACTTAAATTGGCGGAGGTAGAAATAAGAGGTTTTCTAAAGCGCTGTAAGAGCTGTTCACAAAAGGGATGTTTTACAATGCGAATACCAATACTGCCGTCTTCAGCAAGCGCATTTGAAGCTAGATTTTTAGCGTTTGAATACACAATGGTCAACGGTTGTTCACTGTACTCAATTAATTGATAAGCAACCTCGGGAACTTCCTGTACATAACTATTGAGTTGATTATCATTATGTAGTAGGATAATCATACTCTTTTCCTTAGCACGTCCTTTTAGAGCAAATACCTTTTCTACAGCTTCGGGATTTGTAGCATCACAGCCTATCCCCCAGATGGTATCGGTAGGATATAGAATAAGACCCCCAGATTTGAGGGTCTCTAATGCTTGATTAATATCATTTCTATCAACGAAATTACTCATGTTATCTATGTTTACGCCAAAGATGGCGGATATATCAGCTTAAACTGCGACGTTATGTTCACGTAATGCATCGTTTAACGATGTCTTTTTATCCGTAGACTCTTTACGTTGGCCAATAATCAATGCACAAGGTACTTGATATTCTCCAGCAGGGAATTTTTTAGTATAAGAACCTGGGATAACCACGGATCTTGCCGGAACATAACCTTTATATTCAATAGGCTCTGGACCTGAAACATCAATAATTTTTGTCGAAGCGGTTAATACCACATTGGCACCTAAAACGGCTTCAGTTTCAACTCGAATACCCTCGACAACAATCGCTCTGGAACCGATGAATACATTATCTTCAATAATTACAGGTGAAGCTTGTACAGGCTCTAAAACACCACCAATACCCACGCCCCCAGAAAGGTGAACGTTTTTACCGATTTGTGCACATGAACCTACTGTTGCCCAAGTATCTACCATAGTACCTTCATCTACATATGCACCGATATTTACATATGAAGGCATCATAATTACTCCTTTAGCTAAATAAGCACCATAACGTGCTGAAGCTCCAGGTACTACACGTACTCCCGTTTCTTTGTAGTTCGTTTTTAACTTCATCTTATCGTGGAAGACAAAAGGACCTGCCTCAGAAACACTCATTTCACGAAGTGGAAAATATAGGATTACAGCTTTTTTAATCCAATCATTCACATGCCATCTAGAACCTATAGGTTCAGCAACGCGGATTTCACCTGCATCTAATTTTAAGATTACATTTCGAATCGCATCTGCATACTCTTTATATTCTAATAACTTTCTATCTTCCCAGACAGCATCTATAAATTTTTTTAAAGATTCCATATTATAATTTCGATCTAAAACTCTTGTAGAACAAATATGTTAATTTTTGTTCGAATTTCTTCTAAACAAAGCTAATTTTAGTGTTAATATCCTTATTTTTGTTTACATGGCAGCGGAAAAAGAAAAACTTAGAGTAGATAAATATTTATGGGCGATTCGTCTTTTTAAGACCAGAAGCTTAGCCTCCGAAGCATGTAAAGCCGGACGTGTTAAATTAAACGGTCAGAACCTAAAGGCTTCCTATGTGGTGAAAGTCGGCGATACCTATCAGGTACAAAAAGGTATCGAACGGAAGATCGTACGTGTTATCGATCTGTTAGAACGTCGAGTTGATGCCAAAACCGCGGTGCAGTTTTATGAAGACCTAACTCCTGTAGAAGAAACTGGAGCATATAAATCCATGTATCAGGCACCTATATTAATGCGTGATCGTGGAGCTGGACGCCCTACGAAAAAAGATAGAAGAGATATCGATGATTTAAAATCCGAATTATTCGAGGATGAGGACGACTAAAAGCTAAAGTGCCTCATTTGGTATAGCTCATAACCAAAATATGAGCTTTTGTATTTTGAAATTGATAGAAATTTGGAGATATTAAATTATCCAATTTAAAAAAGATGGAGTTTTTTTGCTTTATTTGTAAAAAAAACCTCAATTTTTTAAAACCTAATTCTAAATTTTTCATCTTATGAAAAGAAAAATACCTCTACTTCGGGTGCTGTTTATGGTATTGGCAGTACATCAGGCTGAGGCTGCTCTAGCACACAGTAGTATGCCCTTCCTGACTAGGGTTTATCAGCAACAGGTTCAAGGCAGGATACAGCAAACTGATGGCAGTCCATTATTAGGCGTAAGCATTAAAAATCTGCGTACAGCACAGACTGTACAGACAGATGCGTACGGAAAGTTTCAAATCTCTGCGCAGGATTCCGATAGCTTGGAAATAAGCTTTATTGGTTTTACAACTAAACGCATTTCAGTTTCCGGCTCCTCCCTTCCTACACTTATATTAGAGCCTAATCAAGTTCAATTAGCCGATGTTATTGTTACGGGATATACCAACTATTCCAAAAAGAAATCCAGCAATGTCTCGACAACAGTGACGTCCAAAGATTTAGAGCAGGTGCCTATGGCTTCCTTGGATCAAGTATTACAAGGGCGTGTTCCAGGCATGTCTGTGCTGAGCAGCTCCGGGCAACCTGGGGAAGCAGCTTCTGTCGTTATTCGTGGAGTCGGCAGCATCAATGGTACGAGCAGCCCGCTTTATGTTATCGATGGTGTCCCTATCGATGGAAGCGATTTAAAAAATTATAATCCCAATGATTTTGAGAATGTCACGGTATTAAGGGATGCTTCTGCGAAAGCATTATATGGTTCTCGTGGCTCCAATGGAGTTATTATCCTGAGCAGTAAGCAAGGTAAATCCGGACAGTTAAAAGTAAATTATGCTTCACAATATGGCTTATCTACACTGACCAATCCCAAATTTAGAATGATGAATTCGGAGCAGCGTTTACGTTTTGAAGAAGAAGTCGGTTTAGAATTGGGGGAAGATATCGGTCCTGGCTGGCGCTTCTCGGCAAAAAATCCAGCTAATGCGGCTTGGACTGATCCTAATCATAATCCTGGAACAGTAATTTTAGATAGTCTGAGAGCTTTGAATGTCGATTGGAGAGATTTTTTCTTTCGAAATGGAAGGTTTATGGAACAGCAGGCGAGTATTTCAGGAGGAAATGAGAACGTCCGCTTTTTTAACTCATTAAACTATTATAAGCAAGATGGTATTGCTATGCGCTCCGGCATGGATCGATATGCCTTGCGTTCCAATGTTGATTTTAATTCTAATAAGTTTTCTGCTGGGATGAATATATCCTTAGGATATAGCAATTCTAGTTATACTGAGGCCGTAGGAGAATCTACTGTAGGCTCATCTATGGCATCGGTGTATTATGCGCTGCCCTATGAGTATCCCTATGCTCCAGATGGCACACTGATACATTTTGGCAATGAAGATAAGTATTCTATTTTAGATTTAAGAGAAGGGAGCGCGGGCTTAGAACGCTTATTAAATTCAAGCGCGAAGTCCGATCTATTTAATTCGACTATCGGGTTGAATATGGCCTATCAGCTGCGTTCGGATTTGAAAATTCATACCCGTTTAGGCATAGACTATAGAAATAGAGTTCGTCAGGATTATATTAATCCCGATTCGTATTATGGCTCCAGAAAAAGAAGCCCTACTATTGGAGGAAAGGGTATGTTTGGAGAAGGTTATATGCGAAAAACAGGATTGATCTCCACATCGGGCATAACCTACCAAAAGACTTTTGACGAAAAACACGATCTCGAAGTTTCGGGATTTTTTGAATATATATTCGACAAATATCGAGCTTTTAATTATATAGGCTACGGAATTGATGGGCGATTGCCGGAAACTCCTGCGGGAATTACTGTTGGAGAGAATTTTATTCCGGCTTTAGGAGGCGGACGTTCGCAGTCTGCATTAGTTTCCTTTATGGGGGTTGCGCGTTATTCCTATGATCAAAAATATTCACTGACAGGATCCTATCGGTATGATGGATCTACGAAGGTTGCCAAACCCAATAGATGGCATGGCTTCTTCTCCTTAGGTGCAAACTGGAATGTGAAAGCAGAATCCTTTTTAGTCGATCATGCGTTCATCAATGGTCTGAACTTTCGAGCTAGTTACGGTACTACGGCGAGTCCATTTTCCGGAGATTTTCTATATCTAGCTTCTTATGCCACAGATATTAATTATGGAGGTCAGACCGCAATTCGACCTGTAGCTCCGGGAAATGAAAATTTTGATTGGGAATATGTCGATGAATTTAATGCCGGTATGGACCTACAGCTATGGGCTAGTAATCGATTTAGACTAACCGTGGATTATTATAATAAAGTCACCAAAAATATGTTTATCAACCAACCCCTTTCGATGACTTCAGGATTTTATGAGCTCGCTTTAAGCACAGGTCGTATGCAGAACCGCGGGGTCGAATTCTCCGTGCAAGGGGATTTGATTAAACAGGAAAATTTCACTTGGACTTTAGGACTGAATGCCGGATATAATAAGAATAAGATTCTTTTCTTAACGGATGAATTGGATGAAATGTTAGATGGCGATACGCGGATATTAAAAGTAGGTCTTCCGTATGGAACATACTATGCTCCGGAATGGGCAGGGGTAAATGTACAAAATGGAGATGCTCAATATTATAACCGAGATGGCTCCATTACCAATACCTATGATGAGGTAAACCAAAGTACCACAAAATTTGGGTCGATGTTTCCTAAATGGGTCGGAGGCATAAGCAGTGGAATTCGATATCAGAGCTTTACTCTGGATGCTTTATTCTCTTTTGTAAAGGATATCTCCAGATGGAATAATGAGGATTTCTATAATGAAAACCCACGTTATATGGAGTCTAATCAATCCATTCGAATGCTGGAAAATCGATGGAAAAAACCTGGAGATATCGCAGATTTACAGCGCTTAGATGTGCCGAGGCAGTATACTTCTAAAGATATTCAGGATGCTTCCTTTTTAAGGTTAAGAAATATAAATCTAGCTTATCATGTGCCCGAATCTGCTTTAAAAAATATCAAAGGGATTAAGCAGGTGAAGATATTTCTGCAGGCGCAAAATTTATATACATGGACCTCATGGCGTGGCTTAGATCCCGAAAATGCTGAAGGTAGAGGTCGTTTTCAATATCCTGCTCCTCGGACCTATACTGCAGGGTTAAATGTTAACTTTTAAATTTATATTATGCATCTTTCAATTAAATCCTATATAACTACTTGTCTTATCTTATGTGTAGTCAGTTCTTTTAGTAGCTGTAATAAATTAGATATTAACCCGACAGACAGTATAGATCCGAGTAAAGCCTTTCGAAATCTGGATGATATCGACAAGGGAATTTTGGGAGCCTATAGTGCGCTAGATTATACACTTATCGCCAATGTAGTTACCGTTTCTGATGAGGCAGTTATGCCCAGTGAAAATAATGTAAGTAATTCCGATGCCTACCGATGGTTATATACTGCCAGCAGTGGTTCTGTAACTGCTGCTTTTGGAGAGTATTATATCGCTATAGATCGGGCTAACCGCGTATTGGCAGGACTGGCCAATCTTGGGGAGGTCGATAGGGCTACAGCACAGGCATATCGTGGGGAGTTATTGGCTATTCGGGCATTTGCTCATTTGGAATTATTAAAAGCTTATGCAGCAGGCTATGAGCCTACTTCCATGGGCATCCCATATATGCTCAAATCCGTAATTGGATACCCCAAGAGAGATTCCTTTGCGGAGGTTATTCAATCGATAAAAGCAGACCTGACGGAAGCTCTTTCTTTATTATCCCCGGATGATTCAGACTTAACACGCATCAATAAAACCGCGAGTTATGCCATCTTAGCGCGAACGGCATTATTTGCCAAAGATTGGGACTTGGCCATTACTGCTTCTACTCAGGTTATGGAGGCTGTGCCTTTAGCTTCTCTAACAGAATTTCCAAAAATATGGACCGATAAGTCCAATGCTGAGGTCCTTTGGAAGCTTGCTCGAGTGGGAACCACCAATTCTAGAATTGGAAATTTCTTCTTCCGTCAGGATGGGGGGATCGTTCTCTATGCACCTTCGGAGAAGTTAATAGCCACCTGGGATAAAATTCATGATATTCGCTATGACTCGTATATAGAATATAATCCCAACCGTGGAACAGGTAAATCTCTATATCAGATTAAAAAATATAGAGGCGGAAATTCCGATGCTCCAGGATTAGCCGATATTAAACTCTTACGTGCTTCTGAAGCTTATCTTATTCGTGCAGAAGCCTATGCCGAAAAGAATCAACTTGCATTAGCTGCAGCAGATATCAATGCCTTAGGAAAAGCCCGATCTACGGTCTATACCGAGCTGCAATTTGCTAGTCAAGGAGCAGCTATCGAACAGATCTATTTAGAAAGGTATAAGGAGTTTGCATTTGAAGGACATCGATTTTTTGATTTAAAAAGAAGAAATATGCCTATACAGAGATCTGCTGCCGATCAGGCTAATACTGCTGGCGCTCTGACTTTATTACCCAGTCAGGCGGCTTACCATTTTCCAATTCCTGCAGATGAAATTGCGATTAATAAAAATATAATACAAAACCCGAACTATTAATGAAAAACTTAAAAATACAGAAGCTGAGCATCTGGGGATTAGTCAGCTGTATAGGGCTGATTTTTACTTCCAGCTGTCAGGAACATCAACAAGCACAGGATATGGAAGATCATACGCGGTATAAATTAGTGATACATGGGGGAGCTGGAACTATTCTAAAAGCGAATATGACAGATTCTTTAGAGCAGGCATATCGGACGGTACTGACTGCCGCTTTGGAAAAAGGAAATGCCATTCTGAGTGCCGGAGGCACAAGCTTGGAAGCTGTGGAGGCCAGCATTATGATTATGGAAGACTCTCCTTTATTTAATGCCGGAAAAGGGGCGGTCTTTACGCATGATGGGCGAAATGAAATGGATGCCTCCATTATGGATGGAAAGACCTTATCTGCTGGGGCTGTTGCTGGAGTGATGACTATTAAAAACCCGATTACGGCTGCCATGGCTGTTATGCAACAATCAGAACATGTGATGATGGTCGGCAAAGGAGCCGAGCAATTTGCGAAAGAGGTGGGATTGACGATTGTCGACCCGTCTTATTTCTGGACGCAATTTCGCTGGGATGCCTTGCAGAAAGTACAGGCTGAAGATGCGAGTAAAACCGCTTTAGACCATAATGTTCAAGCCCATCTTAAGGGTGTTCAAAATAAGGATAGTAAATTCGGAACAGTAGGCTGTGTGGCCTTGGATCAAGCCGGAAACTTAGCTGCGGGAACTTCTACGGGAGGTATGACCAATAAAAAATATGCCCGCGTAGGAGACTCCCCGATAATTGGAGCTGGAACATATGCCAATAATGCGACAGTTGCAGTATCAAGTACCGGCTGGGGAGAGTTTTATATTCGATCCGTTGCAGCTTATGATGTTTCGGCATTAATGGAGTATAAAAATCTATCGGTGCAGCAGGCCACAGCAGAGGTTATAGCTAAAATAGGAAAGCTAGGTGGAGATGGAGGTATGATAGCCCTCGATCGTCAAGGGAATGCTGCAATGACTTTTAATACAGAAGGGATGTACCGCGGAACCGTTTCTACAGATGGAACGGTATCCGTATCAATTTATAAATAAGATGAAAAAGATATTCCTATTAGCGAGCATTCTAGTTTATTTTACGGCTTGTACAGCGCGCCTGAAAGGCGATAGTTCCGATTCTCCTGCAGGTTCTTTATTTATTATTGGAGGAGGGCAGAAGGATCAGCATTTAATGCAGGATATGGTGGATGCTGCCGCAATGCATGCTTCCGATTATATTGTTATTTTGCCTATGGCAAGTACTGTCGCTGCAGAGTCTGTGGCAGATATGGAGCAGCAGTTGAGAGAAGTTACCGACGCTCAGATATGGGCTCGGAATTTTACGCGTGCTGAAGCGGATCAGATGAATTTAGTAGATTCTGTACGGAACGCTAAATTAATCTATATTACCGGGGGAGATCAAAATAGATTTATGGATGTCGTTCAAGGCACAGCCCTTTTTAAAGCCCTTCATGAGGCGTATCAAAACGGAGCTTGTATTGCTGGAACTTCTGCTGGAGCGGCGATGATGAGTGAGTATATGATGAGTGGAAACCAATTACTAGATACCACTTATCGGAGTACCTTTCCACAGCTGTTACATAAAAATATTGAATTATCGCCCGGCTTAGGTTTATTGAAAACGGCTATTGTCGATCAGCATTTCCTGCGTAGATCCCGTTATAATAGGTTGTTCTCGGCTTTAGCGGCACATC
>DAIQRP010000019.1:3124-6216 GCA_036786125.1 Sphingobacterium sp. | reverse complement strand
CACATCCTCAATTACTATGTATAGGGATTGACGAGTCTACAGCTATTTTAGTTCGCGGAGACTCTGCTCAGGTATTTGGAGAATCACAGGTGGTTTTAGCGCGAGATTTTAAAGGCTTGTCTGCAGATTCTTTGGGTAAGATTACCTTTGATGATGTGCATCTCAGTATCTATGAAGCTCCGAAGAAGTTTTCCTTACTGAAGTAAATCTACCTGCTATAAAAAAGGCTTTCTATAGATAGAAAGCCTTTTTTATAATTATAAATATGTTGCGACAACCTCTAAATCGATTTCTCCATGGGAAGCATGGTACAGACAGGTATCTCCCTGAATAACTAAAATTTGCGGAGACTCATGCTCTATATTCCATTTTGAAGCAATGGCATTGGACAGATCTCGATAAGCGATTAAGTCCAAAAATTGAATAGCCGTTCCTTCGGGAAGAGCATCCCAATTATATTCTATCGTTCTTTTTGCCATAGAGCTAACAGAACATCTGGTGCTATGTTTAAAAAGAATATGAATTTTATCTTGTTCTTGATAGAATTCATCTAATTGTTCCATTTGTGTAAGGGGTATCCAGTTCATGATGATGGGCTTAACGAGTTCTTGACTTTTTCGTTGGATATGTACCATAAGCGGCACATCGATGTGTGCTACAAGAGCTCAGAGCTAAAGAGACTACAAATAAAGCTAAAATAGAAAAGACGGTTATCTTTTTCATAATCTTAATATTTAGAGGCGATATGAGCCATTTGAATCGCTGTAATCGCGGCTTCTTCTCCTTTATTTCCATGTTGGCCACCTGCACGAGCTAAAGATTGCTCTAAATTGCTTGTGGTTAGTACCCCAAAAATAACAGGTTTATTATATTTTATAGCCACATTGGAGATGCCATTTGCGACGGCATCACAGATGAAATCAAAATGTGGAGTTTCGCCTTGAATCACGCAACCTATACAGATTACTGCATCGAATGATTTATTTCTTAAAATGATATCTGCTCCAGAGATTAGTTCATAACTACCTGGGACTTCAATAATCTCAATATTTTGGGCTAAGGCACCATGTTTTTCTAAACCATCTATTGCACCATTTAATAAAGCGCCCGTTACTTGTGCGTTCCATTGAGAAACTACAATTCCGAATTTAAAAGGGCTAGCATCAGCCACTTGAATATGAGAAAAATCGGATAAATTTTTAATACTACTCGCCATAACACAAAGATAACAAAAAAGGTCACTTGAAAAAGTGACCTATAATGTATGCATTTAAATATTTTTATTGATGTGCTTGCGCTCTGGCAATTAAACCTTCGATTAACTGAGCTTCTTGACTCTCAGGGAAGTCGGATTTAATTTTAGCGTAAGCCTCTTCTGCTTGTTTATACTCATTTTGAGCTTCGTATACTAAACCTAATTTCTTTAAGAATAATGGTGTTGTATAGGAGTTAGAAGATTTATCTGCTGCTTGTTTATAAAATGAAGCCGCTTTTTTGTAATCTTTTAATTCAGAATACGCGTCTCCAGTTAATCCAATAACTAAAGGATCTAAAATATCAGAACCTGTAGCTGTATATTTTTCTAAGGCTTGAGCGGCATCGTTATATTTACCTTGACGTAAATATAGTCCACCTAAATAAGCATTCGCAATATTCGCAGATTTAGTATTTGAATATTCCGCAGCGATTTCTTTGAAACCGATTACAGAACCATCACCTTCAATAGCGCGCGCTTGTAAAGAATCAATCGCTGCTAATTCTTCGGCTTTATACATTTCATTCGCTGCTTTCTCAGCGCGTGGGCCTAAATATATATTTTGATATCCAAAATAGAGTACCACTAATACGATGATAGCACCAACGATAAAAGTAATACTTTTTTGATTTTCTGCTAAAAATGAACCTTTTACTGGTTTATGTGCTGACTCTGCAGCATTTTGGTTTTGATTATTTGACATTTCTAAATAATAAAATACGGAGACAAAAATACACTTTTATGCTTTATATACAAGTTTTTTCGTGTATATAAAACAAAATTGTTCAGGATTATACTGCTTATAATTCTACTTCGACATTATTTTCTTTATCTAACTCTTCGTAGATGGAATTTTTACTTTTAAATTCTGGAACGATTTTCTTCATTTGACGCACAATTTTAATATTATTCTGAGAGGCAATAGCCTCTTTCAGCACATTAAATTTCTCGGTGATTGTATCAAAATCATTTTCTCGAACCTTGGCAATCATAATTTTATCATGATGTGTAGGCAGGGTATTTTCCAAATCGTTTAAAAGCTCTTCATATAATTTTTCACCAGGGCGTAAGCCCGTGAATTTTATTTCAATATCCTCATTGGGTTTAAATCCCGAAAGGCGAATCATTTTTGTCGCTAGTTCGACAATTTTAACTGATTTCCCCATATCAAACACAAAAATTTCTCCCCCCTGTCCCATAGAACCGGCTTCTAATACAAGCTGGCATGCTTCGGGAATTGTCATAAAATAACGCGTAATTTCTGGATGTGTAACGGTTACTGGCCCTCCTTTTTCTATTTGAGATCGGAAGCGAGGAATCACAGAACCATTTGACCCTAATACATTACCAAACCGTGTGGTAATAAACTTAGTTGTCTTTTCCCCTTTTTTGAGCATATGTAGATGGTGATTTAGGGATTGTACGAATATCTCCGCAATCCGTTTTGTCGCACCCATAATATTTGTCGGGTTCACCGCTTTATCGGTAGAGACAAATACAAATTTCTCCACATTAAATTCCACGGCTAATTCTGCAATATTTTTTGTACCGAAGATATTGGTCGTCACTGCCTCAATAGGATGATTTTCCATCATAGGGACATGTTTATATGCCGCTGCATGGTATACGTAATGAGGTTTGAAGGTTTCAAATAATACCCGCATACGCTCTTCATTCTTCACATCGACAATAAAGGAATGATATACCTGATTTGGATATTCATCTTGTAAATCCAGTTGAAGATTATGTAAGGGGGATTCTGCTTGATCGGCGAGAATAATCATCTGTGGCTCGAACTTCCCTAACTGCTTGGCAATTTCACTACCTATGGAACCTG
>DAIQRP010000019.1:0-3114 GCA_036786125.1 Sphingobacterium sp. | reverse complement strand
TCCAATAAGTCTTCAATTTTAATTTTTTTAATCTGGTTCGGATTTAAATCTCCATTGATAATTTTGGCAATAGGAGGAAGGGTTAAGATATTGACCTTCTGCTCCAAACAGATATCTATTAAAGCCTCCTTTTTTTCTAATGGGATATTATAAGAAGCAATTATTAATTCTTCTACATGCAGGCTTTTTAATAAAAAAGCGAGGTTTTGTGTATCAAAGATTTTAATACCATCGATTAACTTCCCTACTTTTTGTGCATTATCATCTAGATAACCGACTATAATATTTTTAGAACGTACATCATGTTCGATAGTTCTCTTAACCGCAATTCCTAAATCTCCAGCTCCATAAATTAAGGTGTTTTTCCTGTCGGATTGAGAGTTTTTAGTATATAAGAAGAAAATTTTGATACAGGTACGATAGGTCGTCAGGATTAAGAAAGCAAATAAAGCATATAGAATGATTAATGCAGAGGGAAGAATCAATTCTAAGCCTAAGGCCACTCGAATAATCTTTATTGCAAAAAATATGATAACGGAGAATAATATCGCGGATAATATTCTAACGGAATCCACAGCAGAGGTATACCGTATAATTCCGGTATGAATTTTAAACAAATAAAAAGTAATTGCAGTAATCGATATTGTATAAAGTAAATCTTGAGCAAATGTTATTCTATCGATATAGGATAGATCAAAATTATAGAATACACAATTAGCTAATGAAAATGCTACTGTAATACTGAAAATATCCAAGAAAAATATAATCCATCTTGGGACGATATTAAGTTTATTAAACATGGCCAACTATATTAACAGAAATTTAATGTATACAAAGGTATATAATTGTTTTTATTATTTTTTACGATAAACAATATGTATTTAAAATTTAAAAGATTAATTTTAAATGAAGTATTAAAGGAATAAAGGATGGGAGATTTATCGAAACTTGCACAACAGGCGATGTTGCAACCTCAAGAAGCGGTTCTTACTAAAAATTCAAAAAACCAAAGTTTAAGTATAGGGATTCCTAAAGAGAACTATTCTCAGGAAAAACGTATTCCTTTAACTCCCTTTGCAGTAGCGGTATTAGTCGAACGAGGGCATAAGGTCGTGATTGAGTCTAATGCCGGATTGGGCGCGAATTTTTTGGATCAGCATTATGCGGAGCAAGGAGCTATGATTGCTTACACAGCCGAAGAGGTGTACCACTGCGATATTATTGTTAAAATCGCTTGTCCTACACAGGCTGAAATCAATCTGATGAAGAAAAAGCAAGTGCTTTTTTCGTCTCAGCAGCCCTCATTATTAGATAAGCAGGTATTAGAAGCCTTAATACAAAAGCAAATTACGGCTTTATCCTATGAATATCTACAGGACGAAGGGGGGCAGCTGTCCTTTGTTCGCGCAATGTCTGAAATTGTGGGGACAACTTCTATACTTATTGCCGGGGAGTACCTCAGTACACCTCATGATGGCAAAGGATTGTTAATTGGAGGGATTACAGGAGTGCCTCCGACAGAGATGGTCATTATAGGGGCTGGAACCGTGGGGGAATTTGCTGCACGTACGGCATTGGCTTTAGGGGTACAGGTTAAAGTTTTCGATCGCTCTTTATTTAAATTACGGAGATTACAGAATAATATAGGTTCCCGCGTATTTACCTCCTTAATACAACCTCAAATTTTAAATAAGGCGGTACGTTCTGCAGATGTTGTAATTGCGGCTTTACGTGCTCAGAATGGCAGATGCCCTTGTGTTATTTCAGAGGACACGGTATCTGCGATGAAACCTAATTCGGTATTAATTGATGTTAGTATTGATCAGGGAGGTTGTATTGAAACCTCAGAAATTACGACGCATGAAAATCCTGTATTTCGAAAGTATGATGTTATACATTATGGGGTTCCGAATATTACTTCCCGTGTGGCACGTACGGCAACCTATGCAGTAACCAATATTCTAAGTCCATTATTACTGGAAACGGGAGAACAAGGCGGAATGAAAAATATGATTTGGGATAACCCCGGAATCCGTTCCGCAATTTATCTTTATGAAGGGAACCTTACCAATAAGGATATCGCAGATAAGTTTAATCTGGTGGCTAAGAATTTAGACTTACTTATCGTCTCGAACTTATAATTATGAAGAATATTTTCCTTTTACTATTGATTAGCATGTATACCTATATCGCTCCTGCTCAACAAAAAAAATATATTTATGATGCCGCTATTCCGAATAGCAGTTCGGAAGGCTCAGAAAAGTACATGGCTAATCTCCCTGAGATTTATTATTATGAACCAAAAGGGCACGTAAACAATCAAGCGATATTAATTATTCCGGGAGGGGGATATGCCCATATTGCCATAAAGCATGAGGGGCATGACGTTGCTCAGCTGCTCGCAGAAGCAGGATACGCGGCCTTTGTGCTTAGATATCGCCTGCCTTCGGATGAAATTATGCAGAATAAATCCATCGGACCATTGCAAGATGCGCAGCGAGCGATGCAACTGATACGTACTTGGCCAGGTTCTTATTATACCAAGGTGGGTATTATGGGATTCTCTGCAGGGGGACATGTAGCTTCGAGCTTGGCGACCCACTATCAGGAATCTTTAATTGATAATCCAAATCAGATAAATTTAAATCCTGATTTTACCGTTTTGTGTTATCCTGTTATTACGATGGATCCGGAATTTACACATATGGGTTCTAGGAAAAATCTGCTTGGAGAAAATCCATCTTTGTTTTTAGAGCAGGAATTCTCGAATGAGCAGCATGTGAATGCGTCGACCTCACCTACATTTCTAATGCATGCCCAAGATGATCAGGTCGTTAAAATTGTAAATACCAATCAATATAAAGCCGCCTTGGATAAGTTTCGGATTCCCAATGAGCTGTTTGTATTTGAAGAAGGGGGGCATGGTTTTGGCCTTATCAATAAAAAATCTTCCGACAGCTGGATGGAAGCTTGTTTAAAATGGATGTCTAAATTAAAATAATGATGAAAAAAATAATACTCTCAATACTATTTCTCCTAAGCTTAGATATGGTATTTGCGCAGCAGGACGAGTGGAAGGTTAAGCTGGGAGAGCAGACTCCTGCCTTTGAACTA
>DAIQRP010000212.1:0-3232 GCA_036786125.1 Sphingobacterium sp. | reverse complement strand
TCCTGCTCCTGAATATCGTGGATACGGTCGACAATAAAATTAATATGGATATTTGGATGTAAATCTTTAAGCAGTAATAATAGCGCATCCATTAGATAATATCCAACTAAAGCCCGGGATGAAAAATCAGTAGGTAAGGCCTGCTGCAGATGTTTATTATTCGCTGAAATCCAGTCGGCAAAATTCAATTCAAAAGTATCTTGCGCTACTTTCCAAGCATTAATATGCCCTATACAATTATTAATATACATATATTCGGGCTGATGTATATTAAAGTTCTGTCCACAGGAAAAATAGCTATCCTCATTAAACCAATCGATTTGTATCGCTGTAGATAAGGGGAGGTCGCGCAGATTTTTAATTAAGGTTTTTAAGGCATAAAATCCTTTAGGACCTCCTCCAATAATAGCATATCGGTAGGAGGTAGACTGCACTTGATACGCTTGAATAAGTTGCTTGACCTGCTCATACTGCGTTAAAAAATGAGGATTAATATCATTTATCTTCCAAAACATAATTCTTCAATTTTGAGTTGATTCTTAAATGAACTTTCTACCCATTTCTTATTGTATACAGTCTGCAGATACCGTTCCCCACGATCTGGAAGTAAAGCAATAACTTGACTTCCCTCTGCAATATGCTGCGCATATTTATTAATGGCTGCAATGACAGCTCCCGAAGAGCCTCCCGTAAGTACAGACTCCAGATGTAATAGTTTATGACAGTATTCTACTGCTTCCATATCAGAAATATGAACCACATCATGTATGATGCGCTCATCTAAGAAATGGGATTGTGTGGATGCACCCATACCCGGTATGAGTCTTTTCTTGGGTTTCTGGTCAAATAATACCGAGCCTTCTGCATCTACAGCTATAATTTTGGTATTGAGATTTAAGCGTTGAATTTCAAAAGCAAAACCCATCAGCGTGCCACATGTACTTGTGGGTATAAAGATATAATCTGGAGCATATCCTAATTGCTGCAGAATTTCATTGACCGTAGTCCGATGGGCTAAGGGATTATGAATATTTTGATATTGGTTGGGGTTAAAACTCATGGGATATAGAGCGAGTAGCTCTTGGACCTTGGCCAATCTCGTTTTGAGATATCCACCATTTTCATCCTTCTCCTGAACTTTGACAAGTTCAGCACCATATACACTTAATAATTGCTCCGACTCCTTATTAATATGGGGATCGACAACTAAAATAAGTTTTAGCCCATAATACAGGCAGATTTGGGCCAGGCCTAAACCCATATTGCCCGAAGTAGATTCGATAATAACTGAATCTGAATGAATTAATCCTTGTTGTAGCGCTTCCGTTAGTATCCTATAGGAAGTTCTATCTTTTATACTTCCACTGGGGTTAAACATCTCTAATTTTCCATATAAATCAAATGGAAATTCGGCGTAAATATTTTTAAAATTTACAAGAGGAGTGTTTCCAATCGTTTCTAAAATTCCTTCTTTAACGTTATTCCTTAGCATACATTTTAGATTGTTGTATGAGAATAACAATTCGCATTACTTAAAGTTTTTCCGCTTCTCACTGGAAGTGATTAAATATATATGAAGAAATTGTTTTTTTAGGTTTTAAATTCTAGGAGGCACTATTTTTCAGAAATAATCATGCTAAAATTACGCTTGGATTACAGATATTTTTGGAAGACCAAAAATATCTGTAATCAGAACATATCCTGGGGAGATACTTATTTATCTATGAGTTTATGCTCCGCTTAGACTAAATCTACTAAAGCTTGCTGAAGGGAAGGGTATAAAAAGCGAAAGCCTGCCTTTTCTATTTTAGATGTACTGACTGCGGAACCTTCCAGAATCATACAAGAGGCTTCTCCAAGTGCTATTTTTATCAATATACTCGGAATATGTGGTAAGAGTAGCGGCTTTTTTAATACCTGAGCTATAGCTTTAGTCAGTTCTGCATTGCTATGTTGCTCTGGGGCTGAGGCATTATATGCACCGGACAACTGTTTGTTTTCCAACGCAAATAGATACATATTACAGAGATCTTTGATATGAATCCATGGCATAAATTGTCTACCAGAACCAATGGGAGCACCTATTCCATACTGAATAGGTTTTTTCATAGCGGCGAAAGCGCCGTTTTTGGAACTGAATACCACTGCTGTTCGGAGCTTTACCACACGCTGGCAGATGCTGCTATCGGCAAATAGATCGGCAGCTTTTTCCCATAAAACACAGACCTCAGCCAGAAAATCTGTACCTGGTGCATCCTCTTCCTTAAATATTTTAGGACTGCTTACCGCTCCATAATAGCCTACAGCTGAGGCGGAAACAAAGGTTTGAATCTGCAGATTATTCTCTTTTAATGTTTGATATATGAGCTTGCTCGCATTTACGCGACTGGAAATAATACGTATTTTTCTGTCCTCTGTCCAGCGTCCTTTCAGAATATTTTCCCCAGCCAGATGAATAATATGGGAGACGTTTTCTAAGGCTTTTTTATCTATATATTGCTTTTCCAAGTCCCATTTGAAATCCTGCTTGCTCCGGGGATTCCGAGTTAAAAACCGAATTTCGTAAGTAGCCCTTAATAATTGATTTAAATGCTTGCCGATTAAACCTGAGGCTCCAGTGATTAATACAATCTCTTTCATAAGTCCGTACCCTGTATAATAAATGGATAAATAATAAATATGCTAATATAGATCCATAAAAAAATCCAATAGAGATTTTCTGGCTCTATTGGATAGTAAACATACGGAATAACTTTAAGTTTGTCTTCAATTCTATTTAGCCTAAAAGGGCTTCATGTAGAAGTTGGTAAGAATAAATTCTTTTATCCTCATCGAAGATATAACTTGCTACCATAATTTCATCAATCTGATGCTCCTCACAAAATTGGCTTAACTCATTTTTGAGCTTGGCTTTATCCCCGACAAAGGTACAAGAAACCATATTTTCTACCGCCTGTTCTATCGCTGGAATTCCTGCATATATCACTTCTTCCGTAGGAGGAGATAAGGGATGTCTATTATTGGTGACTATGGACGCAAATAAGTTTTTTAAGCTTGTTGACTCTCGTTCTGCTTCTTCCGTAGTATCGGCCGCAATTACATTCACACAACTTATAAAATACGGATTCGCTAAAACCTCTGAAGGCTTAAAGTTCTGATGGTATATACTGGAAGCTTGCGCTAGTTGAGCAGGAGCAAAGTGTGCCGCAAATGCATAGGGAAGTCCTAATTC
>DAIQRP010000211.1:0-3278 GCA_036786125.1 Sphingobacterium sp. | reverse complement strand
CAGTAGATTCGCTTGGGTTCCACCGCTTACAAAATGGATCTCTGCTTCGGGATGCTGTATGGCTATTTTTATTTTTTGAATGGCTTCCTGACAGAAACGGTCTTCGGAATATCCAGCCTGTTGAATTAAATTAGTGGCCAGCAGACTTTCTAAAATTGCTGGATGAGCTCCTTCGCTATAATCGTTTTTAAAACTATACATCTTCTTATTAATTAATGCAATAAAGTTCCGTAATTATTAGGAGGTTACATATAAATATTTATTTTTTTTATAGGATTTATTAAAATTTAAATCCTATTTTAGGAATGGAATATTTTAGTCGTTAAAATATTCTGACACCAATTATAACCGATAAATCAAAAAATATTTTTTTAATCTCTGCGGCAGAAGTACTCTTTTATGTCGTCAGGAGTGAAAGTGTATTATTTACATTTATCAAACTACAACCAATTTAAATGAGTAATTCTAAAATTATGAGAAATCATTATTCAATTCACAGCAATTGGAGAAAGGCTTTTTGGATGGGGACGATACTGTCTTTATCCAGTATCTGCCATTCTCCGGTCATTGCAAATTCCAAAACTTCCAGTTTTATCAGCTTTGCCCAGGAACAGATTACGGTCAAAGGAATCGTTAAAGACACGGATACCGGAGAGCCTATTGCAGGGGTGACCGTTACCTTAGTAGGAACAAATATTGCCACAACTACTGGTGCCGATGGGGCCTATAGTCTAGCGAATATTCCAACGAATGGCGTATTAAATTTCAATATGCTGGGCATGTCTCCCCTGAATGAGGAGGTTAAAAACCGAACGACAATTTCAGTGAACTTAGTAAATTCAAGTAGTAATCTGGAAGAGGTAATTGTCGTTGGTTATGGCGTACAGAAGAAAGAGACAGTGACTGGATCTGTGGTCGCAGTAAAAGGTTCTGAACTGGCGAAGTCACCGGCATTAAATGTGTCTAATTCCTTAGCGGGTCGTGTTCCAGGAGTTATTGCTACCAATGCATCTGCTGAACCGGGGAATGATGGATCCAGTATTCAAATCCGTGGCACAAATACCTTAGGAAATTCGAGTCCCTTAATTGTTATTGATGGAATTCCAGCGCGTCAAGGAGGATTTGATCGCTTAAACCCTGCCGATATCGATAATATATCCGTATTAAAAGATGCTTCTGCAGCAATTTACGGTGCACGTGCAGCAAATGGGGTTATTTTAGTAACTACCAAAAGAGGATCGAGCGGAAAGCCGAGACTTTCTTATACCTTTAATCAGGGATTCTCCCAACCTACAGTAATTCCGAAATTGGCAGATGCTTCGGAATATGCTGAACTTAGAAATGAATTAGAAATCTATAAAATGCCTGTTTCGGAATGGGCCGCTGCTCAAGAGGCTTTCCGTACAAATGGAAGTTATACACGTCCGAATAATACAACCATTACCGCGCCTTTTACACCAAATGATTTTCAGCTTTTTAAAGATGGCTCAGATCCTTGGGGACATCCCAATACAGATTGGTATGGAGAGACTTTGAAAAATTGGTCTCCTCAACAAAGACATAATATGCAGATTACCGGAGGAAATGAAGATGTGAAATATCTGGCATCCTTAGGTTATCAGGATCAGGATGGTTATTATAAAAAATCGGCTGCAGGGTATAAGCAATATGATTTAAGGATAAATCTAGATGCTAAAATCAGTAAATATATCACGACAAAATTCGGAGTATTAGGGCGGCAGGAAGATCGGAACTCTCCGACTAAAGGTCCGGGAACAATCTTCCGTATGCTTATGCGTGGAAATCCTACTCAACCGGCATATTGGCCAAATGGTATGCCAGGTCCCGATATTGAAAATGGGGAAAATCCTGTTGTTATCACCACCAATGAAACTGGATACCGTCGGGATAAAAGGTACTATTTTCAAACTAATGGACAGGTGGATATTACCATTCCATGGGTAGAGGGATTAAAATTCTCGGGTAATGCTGCAGTAGATAAGTATATACGTAAAGAGAAACGATGGGAAACACCTTGGTATTTATATACCTGGCAGGGGGCTTATGAGTCCGATGGCGTAACCCCACAATTGGTCCGTGGAAAGCGTGGACCTGCAGATCCACGACTAAATCAGTCGGATGAAGATCAGTTGAATATCCTATTAGGAGGGGTTTTGACCTATGATAAAGTTATTGGAGATCATACCTTTAATATTTTAGCTGGGGTCAATAGAGAAACCATCCGAAATGATAATTTCTCGGCATATAGAAGATACTTTCTTTCTGGCAATATAGATTATTTATTTGCTGGAGGGGATGCGGAAAAGAATAATGATGGTAGTGCATGGGAGCGTGCTCGTTTGAATTATTTCGGTCGTGTGAATTATAATTATAAATCCAAATATATCGCTGAATTATTATGGCGTTATGATGGCTCATATATGTTTCCTGAAAAATCGAGATATGGATTTTTTCCGGGAGCCATGTTAGGATGGGTAGCTTCGGAAGAAACATTCTGGAAGGAAAATCTCTCGGTAGTCAACTATTTTAAAGTACGTGCCTCATATGGACAGATGGGTAATGATAATATTGAATATGATGATAAACTTCAGGAATATCAGTATTTCTCTACCTATGGCTTTGGCAGTTATATCATAGGAAATGATATGGTGAAAACCCTATATGAAAGTCGTGTTCCTAATAATTTTATCACTTGGGAGGTGGCTAATAACTACAATATAGGTATCGATGCTCAGTTTTTTGGAGGAAAGATGAATTTAGAATTCGACGTCTTTAAAAATAGTAGAAACTCCATTTTATGGAGGAGAAATGCTTCCATCCCTCAGAGTACGGGAATGACCTTACCTGCAGAGAATATTGGTAAAGTGGACAATAAAGGATGGGAATTTAATGTGGGCTACCGCGATCAAAAAGGAGATTGGGGATATAATGTTTCCGTGAATGGAGGATATGCTAAAAATAAAATTATCTTTTGGGATGAGGCAGAAGGATCTCCAGAATGGCAACGATCTACGGGACGTGTAATTAATTCCAGTCTTTATTATATGTATGATGGGGTATTCAAAGATCAGGCAGATATCGATAGAAATACCTTGGACTATTCTGCTATTACCAATAACCTACGCCCTGGAGATATGAAATATAAGGATTTCGATGGCGATGGTAAGATTACTCCGGACGATCGTGTCAGACGTAATAAAAACAATAGACCTACCTTTCAAGGAGGGATTAATTTAGGTCTGCGTTATAAAGATTTC
>DAIQRP010000210.1:2178-3434 GCA_036786125.1 Sphingobacterium sp. | reverse complement strand
TTTTAAAGAAATAGATATAATCCCCCTTTTCAAATGGAGCGGAAATTTTCTCATAGTCCATTAATTTTTCCAGTCGGGATTGTATCGCCGAGCGGAATGGAATCTTCGCTAAATAATCCTGAGTAACTTTATTCTCTTCTTTTACCCAGTTTTTCGTGGCTTCAGAAAGATCATCTTCCAACCATCGATAGGGATCTGCAACCTGCGTCCCAAAATAAGTATCTATTTGATTTCCTTTTGCCGTCTTGGGATAGGCATCCACAGAAATTTCCTTTGCCGGATCAATTACTTTTTGATTCGAACATGCTCCAACACTAATTGCTAACAACATAAATCCTAAGTTTCTATACATCATTATTTAAATTGGTTTTACCCAAAGTTAAAAAAAACTCTTGCTTATTTATACGGACTTAAAAAGTAGCACTTGTAAATTCTTAGCTTTTTATCTAGTTTTGATAACATGTTAACCCGCGATAAAATATATTTTGCCTCAGATTTTCACCTGGGTGCTTTCCCTACAGAAGACTCAAAAAATCGAGAACGCAAAATCGTCGCTTGGTTAGATCAGATTAAAGCAGATGCTGCAGCCCTATATCTGGTAGGCGACATCTTTGACTTCTGGTTTGAATATGCTACAGTAGTGCCTAAAGGATATATCCGATTTCTAGGGAAGTTGGCGGAATTAGCGGACTTAGGTGTGAAAATCAGCTTTTTCAAAGGCAACCACGATATGTGGATGTTTGGTTATTTAAAAGAAGAACTACAGGCGGAGATTATATCGAATGAATTAGAAGTGGAATTCCATGGAAAGTCATTCTATATACATCATGGAGATGGCTTAGGCCCTGGGGATGCTCAATACAAATTCCTAAAAAAAATATTTAGGTCTAAACTCTGCCAATGGCTATTTGCCCGGCTACATCCGAATCTCGGAATGGGGATTGCTCATCGCTGGTCCAAGCAGTCTAGATTATCGAATAAAGAAGAGGAAAAATGGTTGGGAGAAGATCGGGAGTGGTTAGTGATCTATGCCAAAGAACTCGAACAGCAGCAACACCACGATTATTATATATTTGGACATCGACATTTACCCTATAGCCTAGAGATAAATAACGGCGCTCAGGTCGTCAATTTGGGGGAATGGATTAATTTCTTTACCTATGCCGTTTGGGATGGCGAAGAACTTAGGCTAAAAAAGCAAACTTTATAATGGACTTAAAGACGATAATTTCAGATATCTATCCGCTCTCCAAAGC
>DAIQRP010000210.1:0-2168 GCA_036786125.1 Sphingobacterium sp. | reverse complement strand
ACTTGTCCGTATTCCTAAAAATTCATTAATTATTAAAGGTGGAATTATTGACAATAGCTTCTACTTTATGAAAGAAGGTATTGCTCGGGCATATTATCTAACGGAAGATAGAGAAATTAATTTAATATTTTCTGGACCTGGAGAATCGATTCTATCGATTAATAGTTATACCTACCAAAAGCCCGGTTATGAATATATGGAGACATTAACAGCTTGTGAACTCTATCAAATAGATACCAAGCAGCTTATGCACTTATATCAAACTGATATCGAGCTTGCGAATTGGGGTAGAAAATTTGCGGAAGTAGAATTTATTAAAGCTGAAGAGCGCTTGATGTCTAAGTTATTTAAGTCGGCTACAGAGCGATATGATGAATTACTTCAAAAAGACCCACTCCTTCCACATAAAATAAAATTAGGCCATATCGCCTCCTATCTTGGAGTCTCTCAGGTTACTTTAAGTAGAATTCGAGCGCAAATCCGTTAATTTTTAACATTTGTAAAAAATATTTAGCGAAAATATAAAGACTTTTGCCCCATGAATTGGATTATATTAATTATTGCAGGTTTATTTGAAGTTGGATTCACCACCTGCTTAGGAAAAGCTAAAGTAAGCACAGGAAATACCATGTATATGTGGTATTTAGGATTTATCATCTGCTTAGTCGCATCGATGGGTTTATTAATTAAAGCGACTCAAGCTTTACCCTTAGGTACAGCTTATGCTATATGGACAGGTATAGGTGCAGTAGGTACAGTACTTATGGGAATATTTTTCTTTAAAGAACCCGCAGATTTCTGGCGTATATTCTTCATCTTCACTTTGATTGCTTCTATTATAGGACTTAAAGCTGTTTCTGCGCATTAATCTTCCGCTCTACAAAAAAAACAACAAAATTTGCTTATTTTTGTGCACTTATTACATTCGGCGTCTCCTATAGACGTTGGAAATGGAAGAATATACCGATATGTTAGAAAAATTACAGGCAATTAAAGAGCGTTGGGATGAAGTGGAAGCTGAATTAAGCAACCCAGAAACCATCAAGGATATGAAGCGTTTTGCAAAGTTAAATAAAGAATATAAAGACTTAGGCAAGATCGTAGACGAGTATCATATCTATAAAAATATGGTAAGTAATATCGAAACAAATAAAGACATCTTAGCGAATGAGAAAGATCAAGAGCTACGTGAGATGGCTAAGGAGGAGTTAGATATCTTATTACACGATAAAGAAGACAAAGAAGAAGAGATTCGTTTAATGCTGATCCCGAAAGATCCGGAGGATGCTAAAAATGCCATTATTGAGATTCGTGGAGGTGCTGGAGGAGACGAAGCAGCGTTATTTGCCGGAGATTTATACCGCATGTATACACGTTACTTTGAAACTAAAGGTTGGAGAAATGAAGTGATGGACGTTACCGAAGGTACATCAGGTGGTTATAAAGAGGTTATCCTGAAGGTAATCGGTGAGGATGTATATGGGCAGTTGAAATATGAATCCGGAGTACACCGTGTTCAACGTGTTCCAGATACAGAAACTCAAGGTCGTGTGCATACCTCTGCAGCATCGGTAGCGGTATTACCTGAGGCTGAAGAAGTCGATGTAGAAATTAATCCTGGAGATGTGGAATTACAAACTTCACGTTCAGGTGGAGCTGGAGGTCAGAACGTCAATAAGGTAGAGACTAAAGTTCAATTAACCCATAAGCCTTCTGGAATTGTGGTGGTATGTCAAGTGGAACGTTCTCAATTAGCGAACCGTGAGTTAGCTATGGAGATGCTTCGTAGTAAACTTTATGAGTTAGAAGTACAGAAAAAACATGGAGATATTGCTGCCAAAAGAAAAACCATGGTATCCACAGGTGATAGATCCGCAAAAGTACGTACATACAACTACCCACAAGGGCGTGTAACGGAACATAGAATTGGCTTAACTTTATATAATTTACCAACGATTATGGACGGTGATATTCAGGGGATTATAGACGCATTACAGTTTGCTGAAAATGCAGAAAAGATGAAAGACGGCACCGTAGACTAACTTTTTTTCATTTTTTATTCGCTTTATAAAAAATAAGTTCTATATTTGCAGACCTTCAAACGAGAAGGTTATTGGTCCGGTAGTTCAGCTGGTTAGAATACATGCCTGTCACGCATGGGGTCGCGG
>DAIQRP010000209.1:958-3455 GCA_036786125.1 Sphingobacterium sp. | reverse complement strand
TGCTCCGAAATCCAAAGGAAAAGCGACAAAAACTTCCGCTGCGAAAAAAGCGCCAGCTAAAGCGAAAGCGAAAGCTCCAGCAAAGGCGAAAGCTCCAGCAAAAACCAGCACAGCGAAGAAAACAACAACAAAAAAAACAGCAGCTAAAAAAACGGCTGAATAAGATAACGTTTAAAAGAAAGCATTAGCGATCCAATGAAAAAAGATTTACCGGAGAATATTGTCAATGATATTTCCATAGCCATAGTCCTGGAAGGAGATACTCCTACAGAAAACTTCTGGAATGTGTATTTGGTCAATGAAAAGGATGTTCCTTTAGAAACTATTTTTGTGACCTCTAAAGGATATGGTGAAAAAGAGGGAAATCAAGTTACAACCTCCACATTAAGACATATGTTAGGGGATATCCCTGCCCAGTCATTTGTGAAAATTGAGGCTATTGATGCGCAGGTTTTTGGGCTGACAAATGAATATTGGTTGAGTTTTTATGTGAATCAAGTTCTGTACGACAAAAAATATATATTCTTACCTGAATCGGTTGTCGAAGAGAATTTTACAAAAATTCCTTTAGTTAATAAACCCGGTGTATTAATAGGAGGTGAGAAGTAAGATGGCCAGGAAGAATTTTGTAATTGCCATTGATGGATTTTCATCCTGTGGTAAGTCTACCGTAGCTAAAGCTTTAGCCAAGGAATTGAATTTTGTTTTTATTGATTCTGGAGCCATGTATCGGGCGGTCACGCTTTTCTTTTTGAGAAATCAAATTGATCTAACCGATCATGCCGCAGTTGTGCAAGCATTATCCGATATCCATATTGATTTTGTACCGAATGAACTGCAGACAGAAATCCATTTAAATGGAGAGGATATTTCGGATGAAATCCGTCAGATGTTTGTTTCCGATATGGTATCTGAAGTTGCGGCATTAAAGGAGGTGCGCCAGGCTATGGTAGCCCAACAACAAAAACTGGGCGCTCGAAGAAATATTGTGATGGACGGTCGGGATATTGGGACGACCGTATTTCCCGATGCTGATTTAAAAATCTTTATGACAGCAGACCCTCAGGTACGGGCAGAAAGACGCTTTCTGGAGTTAACTTCCAAAGGAGAAAAAACTTCCATGGAAGAGGTTGTAGCAAACTTAAGCCATCGGGACCATATCGACTCCACACGCGAAGAAAGTCCGCTTAGACAAGCCGAGGATGCCTTAATTTTAGATAATTCATCCCTGACTCAAGAAGATCAATTGAGTTTTGTTATTCAAAAGTATCAAGAAATAAAAAATGCTTCCCATTAGGAAGCATTTTTTATTTATTTTAAGTTTTGTATCGTTTGCTGTTCTTTAAGCTTCGCGACATTATTTTTTTCTCCAAATTCATCAGTAGATTCAGCAAAGCTATCTAATAATCCTTTGATTGCTTCGGAGTTATCTGCTGTACGTTGATAAATTTCAGGAATGGTCTTTTCAATATTCTTATCGCCTAATTCAATATTGTCAACCTCAATCTTCCCGATTTTTTCCAACACGGCTTGTTGACTATTTCTTACGTCCTCTAATTCTCGAACGATTTTTTCCATTAACTCGAATTTCTTCAATTTATCCATAATATTCTTGTTATTAGTGTATCTATAGAACAAGTAATTCGAGGTATTGTTTTATTTTTTTCCGGGATAGACGGCTAATCCTGCGGCTAAGATCTGTAAAGCACGTACTAAATCTTCTTGTTTTAGTACATAGGCTAAGCGGACTTCATTAAGACCTGCACCTGCTGTGCTGTAAAAACCGGTTGCCGGAGCCATCATCAGCGTCTCATTGTCTAAAGAAAATTCTTCCAACATCCATTGGCAGAAGCGATCGGCGTTATCTATTGGTAGTTTTGCGACTACATAAAATGCTCCCCCAGGATTTGGACAGAATACACCTTCAATTTGATTTAAACCCGCAACTAATATATCCCGGCGTGCAGTATACTCTTTAGACACTGCTTCAAAATAAGCGTCCGGAGTATCTACAGCTGCCTCAGCGGCAATCTGAGCAACTCCTGGAGGCGATAGACGCGCCTGCGCAAATTTTAATGCCACTTGATATAATTCCTTATTTTTAGTAACCAAACATCCTAAGCGAGCTCCACAAGCGGAATAGCGTTTCGATACTGTATCTAAAACAACCACATGTTGCTCTAAACCTGCTAAATGCATGGGAGAGATAAACGCTCTGCCGTCATAGCAAAACTCCCGGTAAGCTTCATCGGAAAATAAGAATAAATCATATTTCAAACAGAGATCTCGTAATGCTTCAAGCTCTGCTCTGGAATATAAATATCCCGTTGGATTATTGGGATTGCAGATCGCAATAGCCTTCGTCTTTTCAGTGATTACTTTTTCAAATTCAGCGATAGAAGGTAGCGCAAAGCCATTGTCTATATACGACATAATAGGTTTTACAACAATATCTGCTGAACAGGCGAAGCCATTATAGTTGGCATAGAATGGCTCG
>DAIQRP010000209.1:0-948 GCA_036786125.1 Sphingobacterium sp. | reverse complement strand
ATAATAATCTCTTCACCGGGATTTAAGCAGGCCTGCATGGCTATAGTAATAGCTTCAGAGCCTCCATTCGTTACTAATATATCTGTAGGCTCAATTTGATAATTTAACTTATTATAGTATTCTGTTAATTTATTCCGGTAAGAAGCTGTGCCTTCAGATGGGGTATAGGCCCAAACTTTAAAATCAATATTTTTAATCGCATCCAACATCAGGGACGGCGTTTCAATATCAGGTTGCCCAATATTTAAATGATAGATTTTTTTTCCTTCTTTTTTGGCTTGGTCAGCAAAAGGGGTTAGTTTTCTAATAGGTGAGGCCGGCATGTTGTGGCCTTTATGTGAAATTGATGGCATGTTTTTAAAGTTAAAATATACGCTATACAAATCTATAAAAATAAAGGCATAAAAAAAGCCGCTAACGAGAGCGGCTATTTATTTTTTTTTGAATTGTTATTCTACTATACCTTTGATGTAAAGAGTTTTTACTGGAGTCTTAGATTTAGATCTCACCGTAAAGTTCTTTGTAAATGGGCTTGTCGCAGCGGCATTAAAAGTAACTTTAATTACGCCAGAATCATTTGGCTTAATTGGAGTTTTTGTAAACTCAGCTACAGAACAGCCACAAGTTGGTTTTACATCCTCAATAATAATAGGATCTGAACCAGTATTTGTAAATTTGAACTCATAACTTACCGGTTTTCCTTGTGGAATAGTACCGAAATCATGCGTTTCTTTTTCAAATTTAAATTCACCATTAAAAGTTTGCATAGCAGTAAATCCTACAAACCCAATGACAACTGCTACAAGTAATATTAGTTTTTTCATATGTAACTTTGTTTTTAATAATATTCAATACTTCAATAATAAAGCCAAATTTATCTTTTATAAAATGAACTGCTGGCTAAAAACTCCTTTGCCACAAAAATATTACTATTGTAATTTCTGCAAC
>DAIQRP010000018.1:31287-35252 GCA_036786125.1 Sphingobacterium sp. | reverse complement strand
ACGCAATTGCGGAGCAACCGTAGCAATTAATCGAGGATCCCTTTTTGTTAAAGCTTGTGCCACAGTTTTATCCCCAACATATAATGGAGAGATTGCAATCGGCAAGCCATCTTCAGCAAGATAAGAATCCACGGCATTTTTAGAGATACCTGTTTGAGATTCTAAATTATTATATGACATCAAAGCATGTGTTAACACCCCATCTTGATATTGTTTGTACATAATAATCTCTGGATTTCCAGACAGGTCTTCCGATGAAAATACAGCTCTATAGTCGGTATTCACATGGAACTTCCCTGACTGTATAATCTCATTAGCCGCCCACTTCGCTGCTTCTAAATATGTTTTAGCACGTTCTGAATCCACATTATGATATTTCAACCAAGTTCCCTCGAATAGAAATACACGGGACATATAGGCCAGAACCACATATTTATTAATTTCTAATTTATCCTTTGTACTGGAGGCATTCACATGCTCCGCAGCAAATTTAAAATCTTCTAATACTTTGTCCATAACGAAAGTACGGGCATCCCGGTTGCGGTATAATTCAGCATCCGTTTCGGACAATACGCGATCTATATACGGAACATCACCAAATTTATTGACAAATCCAGCATATTCTAAACCGCGTAAAAAACGACCTATACCTACCCAATGATTCTCTACAGCCGCAGCTAAATTCGCTTTAGGCACACTATTAATAAAGTGATTTGCCTTACGGATTCTAGAGTAATAAGAAGTTACCCCTGTAGGAGTTTGTGTTGCCGGCAAGGTCGGGCTCCATCCCGCACCTGAAGTAGGAACATTCAATACAAAAGGAGTTGGTGTTGTCGGTGCAAAATCATCATTTAATGACTCGCCCGAGAAATAGTTTCCCCAGGTAAATCCTGAACCATATCCTTTAAAATAAGAATAATAAAAACTAAATGAATAGGTACGAATATTCCCTTCACTAGACCAGAATTCTGGATCTGTTAATTGGGATAAAGGGGGTTTATCTAACAGCTCTTTAGTACATGAACTAAAAGATAAGACTGCTGCCAATGCGGCATATTTAAATAATTTCATCTTTTTAATTTTAGAAAGTTAACTGAAGACCTAATGAGTATGTACGACGGTAAGGGTATGAACGACCGAAAGAGTTTTTATCATTCAGACCTGAAGTCGTATAATCTGTTTCTGGATCAATAGGAACTTTTAAATTGTCAATTTCAAACAAGTTTTCTCCAGAGAAGAATACTCTTAATTTCGAAATCTTCGCTCTATCTAATACCGACTGAGGTAAGGCATATCCAAAAGTTAAATTCTTCAATCGGATATAAGACATATCTAATAAATACCTGGTTTGAGGCATATGATTTAAAGTGGTATTACTTTGACCTTGATCTGTAGGGCGGTAATAGTATGCATTTGTATTGCTTTCCGTCCAGTAATCCATCTGATGAGTATACCATGCTTCTGCCGGTCTCCATCCTGGAACGGCTAAGTCTCCACCTGCCCAAATATCACGTTTAGCAACACCTTGAATAAAGATACCTAAATCAAAGCCTTTATACGCAAAATCCGCACGGAAGCCATATTGATAACGCGGCGTCGAGTTTCCAATCACCTTACGGTCTCCTGGATTCTGAACCGTACCATCACCAACACCAATGACACCATCCCCATTTAAATCTTTATATTTTACATCACCTGGACCATACTTAAAGGCATTGGTCTCATAGTAAGACTGCGACGGAATTCCTTCTTTTAAGATATAGTTACCGGCATCATTTTTAATAAAGTCATCTACTTGGAATAAACGATCGGTTTCATAACCCCAAATTTCTCCAATTTTCTTTCCTTTATAATACGAAGATGTTCCATCGGTATATACTAATGCAGCACCTTCATACTGAGTAATACTTTCGGTATAATCAGAAAGCTGACCTGACAAGCGCATACTCAGACCATTATTAAACTGATGATTAAATGCCAATTCTAACTCCCAACCATTCGTCTGCATCTCTCCAAAATTACGTAATGGAGAAGCTGCCCCATAAGAAGAAGGTAATACTACCCCTCCTGTAATTAAATCAGAAACAGTTCTTCTATAACGGTTATAGGTTACATTAAATTTATTATTAAAGAAACTTGCATCTACCCCAATCTCTCGTGTAGTAACCGTTTCCCAAGTTAATCCTTGAGAGACAATACTTGGAGTGGATAAGGTATTGGTATTAACTCCATCAATTAACCATTGTGAGTTAAATGAATTTAAGGTCGATCTAAATAAGTTTTCCGACACGGTTTGATTCCCTACAGAACCATAAGAAGCTCTTACTTTTAAGAAGGAAAGAAAGTCTTTAGACCAGTCCATATAATCCTCTTTGGTAATCACATAACCTCCAGAGACCGCTGGGAAGAATCCCCATTTATTCGATTTATTAAATTTAGATGAACCATCGTAACGTGCTAATGCTTCAAATAAGAATTTATCCTTATAATCATAGTTGACACGACCGAAGAAACCTATAGTAGACCATTGTCTTGCATCAGAACCCACAGTCTGCAAGCCATTAGCCAAGCCTAATTGCGGATAGTTTTGATCTAATAAACCCAGACGTTTCGCCCAGATATTATCTGTTTTAAAAACTTCCACATTCATACCGCCCATCACTTTAACATTATGCTCACCAAAGTGAGTTTGATAAGTCGCAAACATATTACCTACATGTCTGTCTGTGAAATCGCGGTTATTTTGAACGTAATTATAATTGGCTCCGGTATAAGTGATATAATCGAAGTTTGTTTTATTCCAGAAATCCCATCCTGCAGCGGAACCTCCATTTTCATTATATCTACGTGTATTCGTAGAATACGTATAATCTGCGTCTAAAGTTAAACCTGGAAGAATTTTAGCTTGTCCACCTAATGTAAAACGAGCCATTTGGTTCCGTGTTAAATTCATACTCGCTTGCTGCACATCTGTGATAGCATTACGCATTCCTTTGCCATCAATTGTACCATATGGGTAGTTTCCTTGCCATCTGTATAGGTAGAAAAATGGCTCGTAAGTAGAACCATTAAAAGAGAATGGCTTGGTAATATCTGAAGAAGAGAATAATACTTTAGTATAGGCCGTTAACCATTTACTAACATCTGCATTAACACCGATATTTAAATTAAATCGAGAGTATTGATCTGGATTAACCTTTAAAATACCCGATTGATTCATATATCCTAATCCTACGTTATAGTTCACCTTTTCAGAACCTCCATTAATATTTAAGGTATGATTATGCTGAGGTGTCAGTTTTTTCATAAACAAGTCTTCAGCATCCCAAGTCCGGTGGAAATATAAATATCCATCTTTCACTTCATAATCCCGATCTCTAACCATTTCGGAACTTAAGTTCTGACCTCCGTATAACTTCTGCCATTCAGCCATTTTCTCAATCGCATAATCATCGTAACGAATACCTAAGTTATTATATCCTGATAGACTTGGATTCGTTCTGCGTAAAGCCATTAAACCAGCTAAAGCACCTTCAGCACCGCCTGCAACCTGAGGCGTTGTGGTAGGCGTCTGTAACGCATAATTCCCTTGGTAATTCACCTGCGTTTTTGTATCTCTTTTGCCTGATTTTGTTTTAATTAAAACAACTCCCCATGCAGCACGAGCTCCGTATATCGCTGCAGAAGCATCTTTAATCACCGACATCGACTCAATATCCGATGGATTAATCATCGATAAGCTCGGTACTTCTACTCCATCGACTAAAATTAATGGAGCCGCTCCACCATTGGTATTGATGGAACCATTTACCCCTCTTAGGCGAATTACAGGATCTCCTCCTAAATCTCCCGAAGTGGTAGAAATCGCCAATCCGGACACAGCCCCTTGAAGTGCACGACCCACATCTGTAACGGGTCTATTTTCTAAGGTTTTAGCCACATCCACAGTCGTTACCGCTCCTGTC
>DAIQRP010000018.1:27207-31277 GCA_036786125.1 Sphingobacterium sp. | reverse complement strand
CTTTTGAGAACCATACCCGACCACTACAACCTCATCTAAATTGGTTCCTGAACTTAATAACTCCACAGTTAGCGTATTTAAGTTCGCGGATACGGTGACCTCTTTAGTTTCCGCTCCAACATAGGTGAAAACTAATGTCTGTCCATTTGCGACCTGAATCTTAAAAGATCCTGTGGCATCGGTACTTGCTCCAGCGTTCGTTTCTTTAACGAGCACTGAGGCACCTACTAAAGGAGTCTTTTCGAATAGATCGATGACCTTACCCTCTAGAGTTCTTTGCTGAGCCATAACTAAGGTCGATACTGAAAATATCGACAGGCATAACAAGAGTAAAAATTTTCTCATGCTTAAAAATTTTGTTAATTACTTGACTGATCGTTTTGCGTTTTTATACAAGACTGTATTGTAAATGCGGTATAAAAATAAATAGATGTTTCTAATATATAAGTGATTTAACACTCATTAATGCAAAATAAAGTAAGTAACAACTCAATTCCTTGATTATTTTGACATTAAAACATGCACACTCCTGCATTCATTCTGTTTTATGAGATGTAGTAACTGTGGTAAGTATCAAGCCTTTCCATTTCTTTAAAGCGGGATCAAGCAGGCTTAGATAGTGTATATAAAACACCATATTGTAACTTATCTGTTACAACTAAATTCTATGTAAAAAAATAGGCTAACATTTTGAAAATGTTAGCCTTGTATGCTTTAAAAATTATTTCAGATCATTGTTCTGAGGTATATCTAAAAGTTTTAAGTCGCTTAAATTTTGTCTTAATTGATGCATAAATTCATCTCCGGGATCTGTTTTTGTCGTAAGATAATTGGGATCCGTTTCTTTCCATAAATCCGTCTTTCTGAAATTTTGATATTCATGATGCCCAATCACATAATCTATTTGATATTTCGAGGCTAAGTAACGAATTAAATCGGCATTAGCTTGTAACTGCGCCGAAGTTAAAGGATACTTATCCGAACCTATATTTTCAATGCCTATGGCACAATAGTTTAATCCAATGGTATGTCTAGCAAAAATACTATCGGGCAGAATCTGTACTATAGTTCCATCCCTATCGATTAAGAATTGAGCAGATACATTTAGCGGACTGACCGCCTTTAAATTCGGGCGTCCAGGTAGTCGGACTGGATCAAAGACCTCAAAGGTACGTTGCAAACTCATAATCGCTGTCCAGTGCACCACCACCATACGCGGCGTAATCTGGGCTGAATGTACATCCAAACCATGTCTCTCCCGAAGATAGTCTATAGAAAGCTGTGCTCGTTCCGCATTCCAAATAATGGGTCTTTGCTGTATATTTAACTCTTGAGCTGAAACTCTAAAAAAAAATAAGCAGAAGAGGAAAGTTAAAATTCTCATAGGTTCGAAGATAAAAAAAGGGTTTGCATTTCTGCAAACCCTTTCCATATTATTTATCCCACCAAATACGTTGGTTTTGATAAGTTGGTAAGTCAGCTTGAGCATTTGCTGCCTTGACCTGCTCCAAGTTAAAATTAATCTCATAGGAAGGAACAGCAAATCGACGTGGCCAATTTGAGGTCGACGGATAGGCTTCACCAAAAGCATGTGAAGGACGTTTAAATCCTTTATAGATTCCACTGGCTTCATTATACTCACCCGAACCATCGGTACAATAATCCATACGTCTTAAGTCAGACCATTGTTCTGGAGAATATGATAAGGCAATATACTTTTGAATCATAATATGACTTAAAGTTAAATTCCCCGCCGATTGGATGACCGAAGAACTGCTTAAGAATGTCGATACTAAGCTCGCATTCAGACCCATTAATTCCATATGCGCCTTTATTCCCGACTGGTATGCCGCTAAAGCACCCGCCTTATCGCCTTTTTTAAATTTAACCTCTGCCTCAATAAATTTCATTTCCGCATTGGTTAATAATAAACCTTTACCTCCTTTTTCGGTATACCAAGTTCCCGTAGAAAGCACTCGTCCATTCGGAGCCACCTCCTTACGAAGCTGAATATATACGGAATCTTTATTAGAAAATTTATTGGTAGAACTTGCATAGGAGTAAGATGCAGGTCCAGATTTTGGTAATTCCGAAGTCATATCTACAAACAGCGTTTTACGGAATGTGCCGTCTGTTTCTTGAGAACTAGGAATCAATAAATTTAGACGAGGATCTACTACATCGCTGGAACCTGTAGGTGCTCCCGTATAATTATTAGTGATATAATCGTAATACAATTTAGTGATACGCGCGGTCGTTCCTGTATTACCCCATTGCAAAGAGGCTTTACTATTATTTTCCGTCGTCGCCGACTCATCCACATACTGCATTATGGTACTTTCAGTATTAGCTATAGGCGCTTTGGATAAAGCGTCTAATATGGCATCTGCATTATATGTAGGTAATTTACTTTGATGATTTAAGAAACGTGCTTTTAGGCCATAGGCTAATTTAATCCAGTTCTGTACATTTCCTTTATTAAAGGTATCTCCCTTAGCTAATTCTGGTGCCCCGGCTTTTTGAGTTTTGGAAAGTTCCTCAATAGCCTCATCTAATAAGGCAAATACTTGCGTATATACATACTCGCCCTGATCAAACTTAGGCGTCAGATTATTTACTTTATCAAACTCATCATATGGTAACATCCCATATAAGTCAGCCATATATCCGAATCCCCAAGCTTTAATAATCTTTGCCGCACCGATATAATGATAGGCACCAACTTGAGTAGAAGCTTCGATTAAGGGATCTAAATTCACCGCGGTATTAACATACCAGGACTGCCATGGCCAGCCTGTAGATGAAGCTGTAGAATTCCAGCGCGTTAAATTCCAGTTATTATTATTCGCATTAACCACAGCCAATTGCTGACCTAAAAATGCCGTTCTTGTCCCTGCAGATTCATAGCCATCGACAAATTGTGCAATAATAGAAGGTAAGCGCTGCTCGGGGGTAGGTACAGCGGAATTTGCTGAGTTTGGATTCTCATTCACATCCAGCCATTTATTACATGAACTAAAAAGTAGTGTTGCGGAGGCTGCTGCTATATATATAATTTTTTTCATTACGTTAGAATTTTAAATTAACACCAAAAGTAAATCCGGCAGTAGATGGAACTCCTGCATAATCAATACCTACGGAACCCGAGCCTATCACTCCTGCTCCTGCAGCACTAGTTTCTGGATCCATACCTGAATAGTTCGTTAATAACCAGAGGTTAGTACCCATTAAATTAAAGGAAGCTCCTTTAATCACATTAGAACGTTTTAGTACCGCAGCTGGTAAATGGTAGGTTAATGATACCGAACGTAAGCGTAACCAATTAACTTTTTCAACGAAGAAAGGCGTATTATTGGAATAAATATCACGGTAATATTTTTCTGTAGCAACCACATCACGTGTGACTGTTTCATATTCTCTCGTTACTGGATTTAAAGATTTTCCGGTAAATGTTAAGGTCTCCCCTCTATTTTCAGTGTTTTTACTTAATCCGAATACATTCATTAAATATTCCGTTCCATTTAAGATATCTCCACCTTTTCGGAAATCAAATAAGAAAGAGAAGTCCCAGTTTTTATACGAAAAATTATTCGTCAGACCCCCAATAAAACTAGGCTCTCTATTTCCTACTGGAGCAGTTGTCAATGTAGAGGTTAATGGCATTCCTGTATTCCAATCTAACATCCGTTACATATAGAATAGGTAGGGCTGCTGGCAAGGATTTTACAACTCCTTTATTGTGGGATACATTTAACATTAAATCCCAGCGGAAATTATCTCTTTTAATTGGACTAGCATTTAATGAAATTTCAAATCCTTTATTTTCAATTTCACCTGTATTCACATAACTTAAGATATAACCGGTCGCATTCGATACACGGGGTTGCAAGATCTGATCTTTAGAATTATTCTGATAATAAGTAAAGTCTAATCCCAGTCTATTTTTTAAGAATCTTAACTCCGTTCCAATTTCAAAAGAAGTCGTTGTTTCAGGCTTTAATTGATCATTACCACGTGTCCATGCATTTCTATATCCACTTCCTATGGTTAATTCAGGCCCGAATAAATAG
>DAIQRP010000018.1:11487-27197 GCA_036786125.1 Sphingobacterium sp. | reverse complement strand
TAAATAGGTATTCGTTTGATATGCTGGTGCATCTTTTCCAACTTGTGCATAGGACGCTCTAAACTTACCAAAGCTCAAAATATCATTTTTCTCCATTAATTCGGTGAAGATTAAGGAACCTGAAACCGATGGGTAGAAGAAGGAGCGATTTTGAATAGGTAAAGTTGAGGACCAGTCATTACGGCCTGTTACACTAAAATAGGCTAAATTTTTATATCCGGCACGGAACTCTCCATAAACCCCTAATAAGCGCTTTTTAGTTACATTTTCTGTTAAGTACTTATCCGCATTCTCGGCATTGTTAATACTGATAAAGTTGGGAATAGAGAAACGTTCAGCACGTTGATTAATCGATTGTAGATGAGTATCCTCAGCCGAGGTTCCCAATAATAGATTAAAATCCCAATCTTCAGCGACTACCTTATGGAAGTTTAACATGAAGTTCGAATTTAAATAAGAGTATTGTGATTTCCCTTGAGATAACATCCCTTTCTGCCAAGCTAATTTTACAGCTGATCCTGGAGAAATTAAAGTGGAATAGTCCGTGGTATAATTATCAATACCCAAACGATAAGTAGCATCTAACCAGTCTGTAATTTTCGCAGATACATAAGCCGTACCTAAGAAACGATCCGTCTTATCCGTTTGTGGATTTTTATTAATCGTCCAATACGGGTTATCTGAATTATCTTCTAAACGAATATCTGGAAGTAATAAATTCTGCGTGCCATCGGGTCTAATCCAATCGCGCATATCCGAATTTCTAGGCCATGCAATAATAGACTCCATATATCCAGAACCCGAACCTCCCCAAAGGCCTGAACCCGTTAAGGTTTTACGTGTAGCTGAACGTGCGAAAGAAGCATTTGCTCCAAATGTAAATACACTGGTCTTTTGCTCGGCATTAAAACGGAAGGTCGTTCTATCGAAGTCCGTAGTAGGTACTATACCCGTCTGTTTAATATTTGACCCGGAAAGGTAGAAGTTACTATTGGCTGATCCCCCAGAAACATTCACTGAATTATCATAAGTCGTAGCCGTCTGATAGAAGTCTTCTAAATTATTATAAACTGTCTCCCCCGGTTGGAAAGCATCTCCCCAAGATAGATTCGTCTGTGGAATAAATACACCATTATAATAAGAACCTTGCTTATACTTAGCTTGTTGTTTAGGTAAGCGATTGACCCAGTTTGTTCCTATTCTGGAGTTTACTCCAATAACTGTAGCCCCTTCTTTACCTTTCTTGGTGGTAATAACCACGGCTCCAGCAGCAGCACGTAACCCATATAAAGCCGCAGCTGCAGGACCTTTTAATACCGATATCGACTCGATATCTTCTGGGTTGATATCCAAGGCTCTATTTCCATTTGTGGTAGAAATATTTGTATTACCATCAAAGCTAGACTTATCACCCTGTCCAGTAGAATTATCCATAGGCATACCATCGATAACAAATAGAGGTTGATTATCACGTTCTAAGGAAGTTCCACCACGAATAATAATGGAGGAAGAGGCTCCTGGAGAACCTCCAGAATTGGTTACATTTACCCCTGCAATCTTTCCATTTAAGGAATTAATAACATTGGGGTTTTTATTTTTCATTAACTCATCTGCTTGAATATCTTGCGCGGCATATCCTAGGGCTTTCTTTTCCTTTTTGATACCCATAGCCGTCACGATAACCTCGCTTAGAGATTCTGAACTACTACTGAGGCTAATATTTAAAACGGAATTAGCACCGACCACTTGCTGTGTTTCTACAGCACCAATAGCACGGAAGATCAATGTCGCTCCGTTATCTATTTGAATAACATAATTACCATCTGCTTGTGTCTGAGTAGATGTAGATTTTCCCTTAACCAGTACCGTAACATTAGAAAATGGACTGCCATCTTCAGCATGTGTTACTTTTCCGGAAATGGTTCTTTGTTGTGCAATTGACAGCATTGATGAACACATCAATGTGAGAAATAGCAGGAGTAGATTTCCTTTCATAGATTTCTTATTAGGTGTTAAAATAGAATGTGTATAAAATAAAGTAAAACAGTTGTTTACCGCATCTCAAAATTGGAAACAAGGTTTCATTGGTTATGCAATTCTATAAAAAATAATTCATAAACATGCGTGTTTTTGAAAAATTTATTCTCGAAATTTTTCTAGGGCCCGATCCCATAAATTTCTAATTTGATATATCCAGACTTAAAAAGATCGATAAATAGATCCAAATGAATGATTTATGAAAGCGGAAAGAAAATGCATGAAAATGGTTTTACAGCCATTTTCAAAAGTTTTTCAGACAGGAAAGACTGAAAAAAACAAAAGCGATGGTTCTTTTTACCATCGCTTTTGCTCTTATATATCCATTCAGGATTAAGGCGTAAATACTGCTTGCTGTCCTAAATTTTCTAATCGATCTACAGGTACAACAACGACATGTTGTAACTTCTTGCCGTTTTTAATACTTGGAAATTCCTTAGATTTAATGGTTTTTGTAAAAATCTCATATTCCCATTCCGAGCCATATTTCGTATATACAACCCATTTAAATACCTGATTAGCAATTCCATAATCCCATTTCACAAAAACAGAATTTTTATTAACCTGCCCTTGAAGGGTTGGTTTTCCTAAATTAAATGAAGTTAACCAAGGGGTTCTAGGACTTAATACTTGAAATTGATAAGGGCCAGAAGCAATTGCGTCCGCCATCATTGGATTTTTAGTTAAACCCGCTAATGACCAATGGATAATCCCCGGACTATTAGGCACAATATTTCGCATAGCAGCAATCTGATTTACAATTTCTGTAGTATAAGCCTCCGTCCGTTTGCCTACGGTATTAATACCTGGCCACAGATGTCTCTTCATGGTATTCTCCGATTCCCACCATTTTAAAAGTGCTGTAAATGATTGCTTGGCCGGTTCTATAGGCCAATAAAGCTGTGGAGCATAATAATCTATCCAACCTTTATTCAACCATAATTTAGCATCTGCATATAATTGATCATATTGTGATGAGCCTGTAATACCTGCAGGATATCCGGGTTTCCATATTCCAAAAGGGCTAATTCCAAACTTCACATAATTTTTCTCTGCTTTTATCTCTTTATAAATACGCTCTACAAATGTATTTACCGCATTTCTTCTCCAATCCGCTCGGGAAAGCGTCCCTCCTGATTTCAAATAGGCATTCCAACTTTCCGTATCTGGGAAATCCGCCCCTCCATTATATTCAGCATATGGATAGAAGTAATCATCAAAATGAACTCCATCTATATCGTATCTCTTAACAATATCCAATACCACGCGTGATGCATGGTCTTGAGTCGATTTTTTAGCGGGATCAAACCAATACCAACCCTGCTTTAAACGAACGACAGATTCCGGCATTTGACGTGCCATAGAGCTGGATGTCACCTGTCCTCCGGAAGTATGATGTGCGCGATAAGGATTCAGCCATACATGTAATTCTAAGCCTCGAATATGAGCTTGTTCTACCCAAAATTCCAAAGGGTCATAATATGGACTTGGGGCCTGCCCCTGTGTCCCTGTTAGAAAATAAGACCACGGTTCATAAGCAGATTTATATAAGGCATCAGAAGAAGGTCTTACTTGAAAGATTACAGCATTAAAATTTCTATCTTTTAAAAAATCTAAAATTTGAATAGCTTCCTGCTGTTGCTGTTCAGTACTCAGGTTATTTTTCGAAGGCCAATTGATATTAGCTACCGAAGCAATCCATGCGGCACGAAACTCCCGATTTACCTCCGGTAGGTTATCGATAATAATTTCGGGCTCCACAACCTTGGGAACTTCTTTTACAATAACTGCCGGACGATTCACCGCCGTATCAGTAGCCACGCTTAAGGTTGGAGCAACTAAAATCTTCTGTGCTTTTTTCTTGGATGAACATGCTGCTAAAACCAAAATTAGAACGGCAATTTTAGAATAACATAGTAAGTGTCTGATCATAATAATTATGTATGAACCACAAAACTACACTTTTATGTCGAATAAGAAAATAATGCTAACAGTATATATAAGCTATAGTATATAGACTTAATAGACTATTAATCAAATATTTAAGTTAATAATTAAGTGTATTTTTTATGATTTAATTAATACTTTTGACGAAATAAAAGAGAACATCCATGACAACATACCTAGCCCCAAAATCTGCTTGCTTATCTCCGGAATTGGATAATAGATTTAAACACTTATGGCATCTTGTAGGCAATACGCCTATGCTGGCTTTAAATTATACCTATCAAGGAAAGGCCGCTCAGATTTATGTAAAATGTGAACATTACAATCTGACCGGAAGTATCAAAGATCGCATGGCATTATATATTATGTATCAAGCGTATGGAAATTGCTTTATTCGTCCGACAGATAAAATTATTGAGGCAACCTCTGGAAATACTGGAATTGCATTTGCCTCTATTGGCCGTGCTTTGGGACATCCCGTAAAAATAATTATGCCGAACTGGTTAAGTCAAGAACGTATAGATATTATCAGAAGTCTAGGTGCGGAAATTCAATTGGTCAGTAAAGAAGAAGGTGGATTTCTAGGATCTATTCGAATGTCGGAAGAACAGGCAGCCTTAGGAGGAGTATTTCTACCACAACAGTTTGAAAATAAATACAATGCCGAAGCCCATGAACGGACGACCATGCATGAAATCGCACTTCAATTAGATAAAAAAGGATTACAAGTCGATGCGGTGGTAGCCGGCGTAGGCACAGGAGGAACTATTATGGGTGCGGCTAATTATTTTAAAAAACAAAATCCCTTTATTAAAGTTCATCCGCTGGAGCCTGCAGAAAGTCCAACACTCACAACAGGATATAAGGTAGGAACCCATAGAATACAAGGAATTTCTGATGAATTTATTCCAGCTATAGTAGATTTAGATCAGGCTGTGGTAGTTACCTTCCTGTCGGACTCTAATAAAAAATATTTAAGTACTGATTTAATGAAAGCAGAACCCGTTCAACCGGGGTATTTAAGTACAGATACAGAATTTATAAATTATGAACCCCTCCCGCGTTTGGATAAACCTGTTTTAGGTTATTAACTATAAAAAGAAAGTCTTTCCAAAAAATGGGAAGACTTCCTTTTTTTATAAACCTTCAAAAATTACACGATGCAACTTAAATTGTGCATCAAATAAAATAATATTGGCCTTGGCACCTATTTTTATTTCCCCAATATCCGACCTTTCTAATACCCGCGCAGGATATAATGTCGCCATACGTAAGGCTTCATCTAAAGGAATTTGAGCTTTCTGAACCGCATGATCTACTGCTTTTAACATCGTTAATGCAGAGCCAGATAAGGTTCCATCCGGAAGGACATAGTGATCGTGCTGGAGTCGATGTTGATAGATTCCGCTCTGGCAAGCTGCCGTTGCATCCGTAATTAAAAATAAACGTTCTCCAAGTAATTTTTTGGACAGCTTTAAGGCTTCGTAATCGACATGAATACCATCGGCAATGATAGAAGCATAAACCTGACTATGATTAAATGTCGCTCCAGGAAGTCCAACTTCCCGATGATGCATCGAAGACATTGCATTAAATAGATGGGTAACCGCTCGAACTCCTTTATTAAAGGCTAAGCTCGCCTCCTGAAATGTGGCATTGGAATGTCCAGCACTTAAAATAATACCGTAGGAATGTAATAAGGCTAAACAGGAGTCAGAAACTCGTTCTGGAGCAATGGTCATCATCTTTACCTGCCCTGTATCTGCCTGAAATAAATCCGTAATTAAATCAATTTCTGCAGGAATAATCAGCTCTTCGGGATGAGCACCACGTTTTACTGGATTTAAAAATGGTCCTTCTAAATGAAGCCCCAATAATACCGCATGCTGATTTGTTTTGACCTTAGCTATCGCTTCTTTAAATACTTCTATGGTATTTGTCGCTAAACAGAGTAGATAGGAAGTCGTTCCGCTGGCTAAAATTTGCTGATTGATAGATTCTAAAGACTCCATATCAGCAGAAAATAAATGCTCCCCAATACCATAAGTTTGCAAATCAATTAGACCGGGAGCAATATGCAGATTGTATGCTTCAATAATTTCATCAGTCGGTAAAACTTCTGAAACAGGAATTATATCTGCTATATAGTCATCGATAATAATCAAAGCCTGATGCGTCAGGATTTCATATCCAGCATAGATGGTTCCTCCAATGATTGCTTTTCTATTCGTCATAATATCAGCTTTTAGCACGAGCTTAAATTTACGTATAAGGAAGAGCATATAAAAGAAAAATAAAGATTGCTATTCTCCAAAGACTAACTTAACTTTACTAGATGTATTTCTTTAGAAAAAAAGATCCGAACAGGCCACAAAGTTTTAACGTCAAGGCGATGCACATGATTAATGTAATTGCTATTTCTGTTTTTGTACTCGCCATTCTCTATAAATTAATCAGCACAATCTTATAAAAATCTAAATCACATATGTCTCAAAAAGTAATTTTAAATACTGAAAAAGCTCCCGCAGCTATAGGTCCGTATAATCAATCTATCTTAGCCGATAAGACTTTATATGTATCCGGTCAGATTCCACTGATCCCTGAAACAATGGAGTTAATTACTACTGGAGTGGTGGATGAAGCCCATCAGGTATTAAAAAATGTGGATGCCATTTTAAAAAATGCAGGTTATACTTTTCAAGATGTGGTGAAGACCAGTATTTTCTTAAAAGATATGAATGATTTTGCCGCAGTCAATGAAGTATATGCACAGTATTTTGTCGACCTGCAACCTGCACGTGAATGTGTTGCTGTAGCTTGCCTACCGAAGAATGTAAACGTAGAAATTTCTGTGATTGCATGGAAAGCATAAAAGAAAATCAAGATATTTCAACTGAAAGCCGCGGGAAACATCTTCTTGCGGCTTTTTTGGCTCCCATTATATGGGGCTTTATGCCGATTGCTGTTCGCAGCATAAAAAAATTCCCTGCGGAAGATATTTTATATTTTAGAATTATTACCGCCTTAGTAATTTTACTTATTTTCATAGGCCTATTTCGACGTAAGCACTTACGGAATGATCTGATTTTATTTCGCTCCTTAACTCGAAAGCAACAGCTTCAACTTTCCTCATTAGTCTTACTCTCTGCGATATTTATCTTTGGGAATTGGTATTCCTATATCTATACCGTAAATCATATCAGTATACAGGCTGCGGCATTTGGTTATTTGCTATGCCCTTTAATTACCACTTTCACAGCTTTCTTTTTGCTGAAGGAAAAATTAAGTCCCGTGAAATGGATCGCCTTATTTATCGCTTTTATTTCCGTCTGTTTATTAAGTTCAGGCTCCTTTATAGAGGTGGTTTGGGCGATTACTATTGGAGCTTTATATGCATTTTACTTAATTATTAGTCGAGTGATTAAAGGCATTGATAAGTTAAATATGCTCGCTATACAAATGATATTATGTATGTTGGTGGTTATCCCTAATCTTATTATCAATGCTCATGCGATTCCGACAGAAACCGTCTTTTGGAATACGACCGTTATTTTAGCCGTACTATTCACCATCATCCCGCTATATTTAAGTATTTATGCTTTAAATCGCATATCATCATCCACAGTAGGCATCTTACTTTATGTCAATCCGATTATAGCCTTTTCTGTCGCTATTTTTTATTTTCAGGAGCAGGTAGACCCACATAAATATATTGCATATGCCATTTTAGCTATCGCTATCGTATTGTTTAACAGTCAAACTTTGTTTAGCAGATACGTTGATAAATTTACCGTACAGCGCTAGCCTATAAGCCTGGCAGATCGGCCGTATGGTTTTATCTCCGATTATATTGATAATATTTTTAGCAAAACAGCAGTGTTTTTATTAATTTAGCCTAAAAAAAGGAACATTGGCTGAACTCACACATATCACCCCTATTGAATATTTGAAAGGTGTAGGACCTCAAAAGGCAGATTTGCTCAAAAAGGAACTGCAGATTTTCACGATTGGTGATTTGTTACACTATTATCCATTTCGATATAACGATAGGACCCAGTTTCATAAAATACGACAACTGCATACGGATATGTATGCTGCTCAGGTATTAGGCCGCTTAACCTCCCTTCAGGAAGCTGGAGAAAAAAGAGGACGACGTCTTATCGGGCAATTTAAAGATGAAACAGGTAGCATAGAATTGGTTTGGTTTCAGTCCGTTACCTCCTTACAGAAGATTCTTAAAGTTGGAGCCGTATATGTATTATATGGAAAACCCTCGGAGTTCAATGGGCATCTGTCTATTAATCACCCCGAGATGGAACTCTATAATCCGCATATCAAGCAGATTGGCAATATGACCTTGCAACCGGTCTATTCTTCAACTGAAAAATTAAAAAAATTTAATCTCGATAGTAAAGGGATTCAAAAGCTTATCCAGCATGCTTTAGAAATTTCATTACGTCATACTCAGGAAGAGATTCCAGAATATATTTTAAAAGAACAGCAATTAATTGGACTGCAGCAAGCTTTATTAAATATCCATTTTCCAGAAAATCAATTGCAGCTCGCTGCAGCTACGCGTAGATTGAAATTTAATGAGCTCTTTTTTATCCAATTGAAATTACTGAGAAATAAACAGCTCAATACTCAAAAATTTAAAGGGCAAGTTTTTGACGCTATAGGGGAACGTTTTAACCGTTTTTATAATGAAAGACTTCCCTTTCCATTAACCAATGCACAAAAAAGAGTCGTTAAAGAGATTCGTATGGATACCAAAACCGGTGCCCAGATGAATAGACTTGTACAGGGGGATGTGGGCTCAGGAAAAACTGTAGTGGCCTTAATGTCTATGTTATTCGCCGTAGATAATGGCTGCCAAGCCTGTATGATGGCGCCGACGGAAATATTAGCCCAACAGCACTTTACAGGCTTAAAAGAACTTTTAGGAGAAGAAATCTGTACGATTAAAATTTTAACGGGCTCAACCTCAGCAAAACAACGTCGTATCATCCATGAAGAACTTGAAAATGGAGAGCTGGATATTCTGATTGGTACCCATGCATTAATTGAAGATAAAGTTAAATTTAAAAACCTCGGTCTTGTCGTCATCGATGAACAACATCGCTTCGGCGTGGAACAGCGCGCTAAGTTATGGCGTAAGAATTCTATACCTCCACATATGCTTGTCATGACCGCGACTCCAATTCCTAGGACGTTAGCGATGACCATGTATGGGGATTTGGATATCTCGGTGATCGATGAATTACCCGCAGGACGTAAACCGATTAAAACTGTACATTTCTACGAGAGTTCACGCCTTCGTATGTTTGGCTTAATGCGAGAAGAAATTGCTAAAGGAAGGCAAGTTTATATCGTCTATCCACTCATTAAAGAATCTGAAAAGTTAGACTTATTATATCTGGAAGCAGGATTAGAATATTTACAACAAGAATTTCCTCCTCCTCAGTTTCATATTTCTATTGTGCATGGAAAGATGCCTGCCAAGGATAAAGATTTTGAAATGCAACGTTTTATCAAAGGGGAAACCCAGATTATGGTCGCCACCACTGTGATTGAAGTCGGCGTCAATGTTCCCAATGCTTCGGTAATGATTATCGAAAACTCCGAACGTTTTGGCCTTTCCCAATTACATCAGCTGCGTGGGCGTGTAGGCCGTGGAGCAGAACAGTCATTCTGCGTCCTGATGTCTTCCAATAAACTCAGTAAGGAAGGTCGCCTACGTCTGGAAACTATGGTAAGAACGAGTGATGGCTTTGAAATTGCCGAAGTCGACCTGCAGCTTAGAGGCCCAGGTGATATCTCTGGAACCCAGCAATCGGGAGTGCTGGATTTAAAATTAGCTAATTTAGCTACGGATCAGGAACTGCTCGCTACTGCCCGAAAGATGGTCATGGACATCTTCAAAGAGGACCCTCATCTACAAGATGAGAAAAATGCGTTACTCGTCCAACAACTGAAACGTCAGTCTACAGGAATAGCATGGGATAAAATCTCTTAAAAAACAATTATCTTTGTAGTCTGTTAGGAATTAAGTATGGCTTCCTCGAAAGTTCTTTCTTTAACTCACAGACATAAAATTCATATATGGCTAGATTCAAAATACACGAAACCGCAATAAAACAAGAAACAGCAGTACTTATTTCTGTAATTACTCCAGATGTGACGGAAGCAAAAGCTAAGGAATATCTCGAAGAATTAGAGTTTCTAGTACAGACTGCAGGAGGTAGAACCGAGGGAATATTCACACAGAAATTAGCTTATCCCGATCGTGCTACTTTTGTAGGATCTGGAAAACTCGAAGAAATAAAAAACTTTATCGATGCTGAAGAAATTGATATGGTCGTTTTTGACGATGAACTCTCTCCTTCTCAATTGCGAAATATTGAGCGAGAACTGAAAGTTAAAGTCTTAGATCGATCCAACTTAATCTTAGATATCTTCGCGAGACATGCACAATCTGCACAAGCTAAAACGCAGGTTGAGCTCGCTCAGTTACAATACCTATTACCGCGACTTACTCGAATGTGGACTCACTTAGAACGTCAACGTGGAGGAATTGGAATGCGCGGTCCCGGAGAGAGTCAGATTGAAACAGATAGACGTATTATCTTAAATAAGATTTCTTTATTTAAAGAACGTTTGAAAAATATCGATCGTCAAAATGAAACCCAACGTAAAAACCGGGGGGAAATGATCCGAGTAGCTTTAGTAGGTTATACGAATGTCGGTAAATCTACTATTATGAATATGATTTCTAAATCCGATGTTCTGATAGAGAATAAATTATTCGCCACCTTAGATACCACCGTACGCAAAGTCGTAATCGATAATCTCCCTTTTTTACTTTCAGATACCGTAGGATTTATACGCAAACTTCCTCACCACCTTGTAGAATGTTTTAAATCTACGCTAGATGAAGTGCGTGAAGCAGATATTCTAATTCATGTAGTCGATATCTCTCATCCCAATTTTGAAGACCATATTCATGCTGTCAATGAAACCTTAAAAGATTTGGATGCTTTAGATAAACCAGTAATTACAGTATTTAATAAAATAGATGCCTATATCCCTAGTTTAGAAGAAGGAGAAGAAGAAGATAAGGTTATTACATTAGAAGATTTTGAAAATAGTTGGATGGCGAAAAGTTCAGATCCAGCCATATTTTTATCGGCAACAAATAAAACGAACTTGGAAGAGTTTAAAACTATGCTATATACTATTATTAAAGATAAACATATAGTACGTTATCCATATAACAATCTATTGTATTAATAGCCATGAACAAAAAAGTTAAATTTGTAGATTGGGGCCTTTTAGACTACCAAGAAGCTTGGGACAAACAAGAGGAGATTTTCAATCAGATTTTAGCCGTCAAACATGATAATCGGGTGCATGAAACTACAGTGGAAACGGATAATTTCCTTATTTTCAATGAACATCCTCATGTATATACCTTAGGTAAATCGGGTAAGCCCGAACATCTATTATTAGATGAACAAGGTCTTATGGAAAAACAAGCTACTTATTACAAAATAAATCGCGGTGGAGATATTACCTATCATGGTCCCGGACAGATTGTCGGGTATCCAATTTTAGATTTAGATAATTTCTTTACCGATATACATTTGTATTTAAGAACCTTGGAAGAAGCCGTGATTTTAACGTTGGCAGACTATGGAATTACTGCTGGAAGATATCCTGGATTTACAGGAGTTTGGTTAGATCCAGAAGATGAAACCAAAGCTAGAAAGATCTGTGCTATGGGCGTTCGCGCAAGTCGCTGGGTAACCATGCATGGCTTTGCCTTTAATGTCAATGCAGACTTAAGTTACTTCGGACATATCGTTCCTTGTGGAATTGATGATAAGGCTGTCGCTTCTATGGAAACGGAGCTAGGATATAGATTAGATATGGAAGAGGTCAAAGAAAAATTAAAAGGCCATATTGCCCAACTTTTTCAAATGGAACTTATATAGCCAGGGCAGTGGAATGTGCTGCGAAACGGAGTTGTTTACTATCAAACATCTCCGTTTCTTTTTCTCGCGTAGCAATCGTAAATTGGATATCCTGACAATGAGGTTCAAATAAATTATAAACAATTTCTAGGGTATTATTCTGCCCCGATAGATGCGATAAAATCAGATGTCTTAAATTAGCGCTGCGATAGCTATTAAATAATTCCAATGCCGTCGTATTGGAAATATGCCCCCAACCGGAGCTAATTCTATTTTTCAGAAAATAAGAATATCTCCCAAAGGCTAACATCTCCGTATCGTAATTTGATTCTAAAAATAAAACATCACATTGTGATACTGCCTCCGCCACATTCGCGCAGATACGTCCAATATCTGTAAGTACTGCAATACGTTCCTGGCCATCTGAAATAACAAATGAACAAGGCTCCTTAGCATCGTGAAATTTAGGTACCCCCTTCACTTGTAAGCTTCCAATTTGCACGGTTTCATCAGCAGTTATCAAATGTACAAGTTCTTCAGGAAGGCGTAGTTTCGTGCCCGCATAGCTGCCTGCCGTTAGATAGACTGGAATCTGGTATCGCTTACAAAATACCGATAAGCCCTTGATATGGTCGGTATGTTCATGTGTGATAAAAATAGCCTTAACCGCAGCGGGTAATATCCCGAGGTTATGCATCCGAAGCTCCATATGCTTACAATTAATTCCGGCATCTACTAGAATAACATCTTCATTATTAGCAATATAATAGCAGTTTCCATTCGATCCGGAAGCAATAGCAGCGTATTTCATAAGACAAAGATAAAAATTAACATTCAGGAAGACTTAAAGGAATTTGAATAGCCAATCCCCCATCAGCTGTTTCCTTATATTTTACATTCATATCCTGTGCCGTTTCCCACATCGTTCTCACCACATGATCTAAAGATACCTTAGCTTTATCGGGATTTGATTGTAAGGCTAACTGTGCTGCGGTAATTGCTTTTATAGCGCCCATAGTATTTCTTTCAATACAAGGAATCTGAACAAGCCCTCCTATCGGATCACAAGTTAAACCTAAATGATGTTCCATCGCTATCTCTGCAGCCATCATAACCTGTCTCTGGGAACCTCCCAAACATTCGGTTAATGCGCCTGCAGCCATAGCTGAAGAGACCCCAATCTCCGCTTGACAACCTCCCATAGCCGCGGATATCGTTGCTCCTTTCTTAAAAATAGAGCCGATTTCAGAAGCGGTTAAAATAAATTGGATAATTTTTTCTTCGAAATTCCCATTATGGAAAGCGACGAAATACTGCAGCACAGCAGGTATAACACCCGAAGCTCCATTAGTCGGTGCGGTAACTACCCGACCAAAGGAGGCATTTTCTTCATTGACAGCTAAGGCAAAACAACTCACCCAGTCTAGAATATATCCAAAATCCTGTCCTCCTTCACGAATCGCATGTAACCAGGATTCATAATCCGTATATGCGCGATCTTTAATTAATCGCTTATTTAATTTTGCGGCCCGACGTTCTACATGTAAACCTCCAGGGAGAGTTCCTGCAGTATGACATCCGCGATAGATACAGCTTTTAATGACTTCGTAGATTGCTAAAACGCCAGATTTAGTTTCCGACTCCTCTCTCCAGGCGTGCTCATTTTCCAAGACCAATTCAGAAATTTTAAGCCCTGTCCGCATCGTCCAATGTAAAAGTTCTTTTGCATTTTCAACCGGAAAGGGAAGATCTACCTCCACTTTATTGGAATTATCCTCATCCTCCTGAACGACAAAACCTCCTCCAATAGAATAATACGTTTCTGTAATGGCTTTTCCCGTCGATAAAAAGGCCTGAAAGGTTAAAGCATTTGGATGAAAAGGCAAGCTCTCGGCATATAAAAACAATAAGTCCTCTTGGTAAGTAAATGGCAACTCTTGAATTCCCGCGAGTACCAATTGTTTGGTATGTTTAATATGTTCGACTTTCGGAGTGACCTGATTAACATCAAAAGTCACTGGATCATCTCCACTTAAGCCCAACAATACGGCCACATCAGTACCGTGTCCAATGCCCGTTTTAGCTAATGAACCATATAAAAGTATTTTTAGCGATTCCACCTGTTTTAAATCGGTTAAACTTTGGAGTTTCTCCACAAATCGTTGTGCTGCACGCCAAGGCCCTAAGGTATGCGAACTGGAGGGTCCGATACCAATTTTAAACATATCAAAAACGGAAATCTGCTCTTTTATCATAATCATTGAAATAATTGCCCAACAAATGTATAGTCTTTTTTCCATAGAAAAAAAGAGATATTCATTAATCCACAAAGTAGTTCGTCAATTTAACTTTTTTTAAAAAAGGAGTTCCCTATCTTTGCTGTCTGATTGAGGTCATATTTATGTTTCAAAAATTTTTTACACTATTACTGCTTTGTGGATTGTATGGATTTTCAGTATCTGCTAATCCTATTCCTAAATATGAACTGCGTGGCGTTTGGGTCTCTACGGTCGGAAATATCGACTGGCCTACCGTGATGGGAGCTCCTAAAGAAAAACAGCAAGAAGAATTAATGCAGATTTTAGATGCGCATCAGCGCGCAGGAATAAATGCGATCTTCTTTCAAATAAGACCCGCGGCAGATGCTTTCTATAAAAGTTCTAAAGAACCTTGGTCCCGGTATCTCACCGGCGTGCAAGGGAAAGATCCGCAATATGACCCTTTGGCCTTTATTATTCAAGAAGCCCATAAAAGAGGGATGGAACTTCATGCATGGATTAATCCATATAGAGGTTCGACCACGTTAAATCAGAATCACTTTGCCTCAGACCATATTACTCGGACTAAACCGGAATGGTTTTTTACCTATGCCGGAAAGAAACTTTTTAATCCAGGGATTCCTGAAGTACGCCAATATATTATAGACGTGATCATGGAAGTTGTTAAAAATTATGATATCGATGGAATTCATTTTGATGACTATTTTTATCCCTATCCAGATGCCAAAAACAGCGCTATCCCCGATCAGGAAACCTATAGAAAATATGGACAGCAGATCTCTAATCTGGCCGATTGGAGACGTCATAATGTAGATCAGCTGATTGAAGGATTAGGAAAGGCAATAAAAAAAGAAAAACCCTATATCAAGTATGGAATCAGTCCCTTTGGAATTTGGGATAATAAAAGAGATAATCCGGCAGGTTCAAATACAGGTGGATTAAGTGGGTACCGCACCTTATATGCCGATGGGGTAAAATGGATGGAAAATGGATGGATCGATTATATTGCTCCTCAAATCTATTTCCCATTTCAAAATAGAGCAGCAGCTTATGAAATTTTAGTAGAATGGTGGCAGCAGCATACCTATGGTCGTCATTTTTATATTGGACATGGCGCATACCGTGTCTTAGAAAATAAACCCGGATGGACGGAAAAAAATCAAATCCCCAGACAGGTCAGACATTTGAGGAATGAACCCAATGTTCAGGGCTCCATTTATTTTAGCTCCAAGTCGCTAACCTCCAATATGGCGGGAGTCCGAGATTCGATGCAGTATGATCTATATCGTACAGCAGCCTTACCTCCAACAATGCCTTGGATAGATAGCATTGCTCCAAATGCTCCCTTTGGCTTACAGGCTCAGCCTTCGGAAACTCATAAATTTATTTCTTTAATCTGGCAGAAACCCGATAAAGCAATAGATGGTGATGTGGCTTATGGTTATATTGTCTATCGTTTTAATGAGGGGGAGTA
>DAIQRP010000018.1:0-11477 GCA_036786125.1 Sphingobacterium sp. | reverse complement strand
GATGAAAAATGAAAGTCCAGCTTCCAATATTCGGGAAGTTACCAATAACTAAAAGGGCGGTCATCTGACCGCCCTTTTTGTACCTAGAGATGGCTTATTTGCCATCCCCAAATTTATAGTATTTATTAATAGTTACTGGAAGTTTTCCTTGGGGTTTAATCTGCTTTAAGACGGTTTTGGCTGCAGCTTTTTGCATAAATGCATCATTCTGGTAGGCCAGCACTAAACTCTTAGCTTTACGAACTCCATCCAATTGATCGATAGTATATGGATTAGCCATTAATACCAAAGTTGATTTTTTAGCTAACTTTTTAATTAGCGCTAATACCTCTTCATTATAGGCTAATTTAGGCTGTGGACGAGAACGATTATCGTGAAGGGCTAAAATAAGTTGTTTGTTTCCCTTAATAGCTTTTAAAGCTGCTTTTACCTCTTCTGCTGTTGCTTTATCTGAAATAAAAATTGACCTTACTTGGCTGAACTCTTTAGAGATTTCATTTTCAAAAGCCTGATTCGCTGTTGTGCCAAAAGTGACTAAAGCCGTCTTTACATTTTTTTGCAATCCAGTAATCCCTTTGTTGGAATTTAATAAGGTAATCGAAGCATCCGCCAGACTTGCGACTAAAGCTTGGGACTTCGGACGATTTAACTCTTCCACTAAATGAGTTAATTGAACGGGCTTGATTTGGTTTAAACCTAACCAATATTTAGAAGCTAATACTTTTTTAACACGAGCGTCGATATCTGCTTGCTCAATACGGCCATCTGCAATCGCTTGAATTATTAAATCAATTGCGCGAGCCGAATTTTCTGAGATTTCTAAAAGGTCATGTCCGGCAATAATTGCTCTAACATCCGCTTCTCCATCTGGAAAATGCTTTTTCGCTCCCTTCATATCCATGGCATCCGTGACAATCAGGCCGCGATAACCTAATTCCTCTCTTAAAATTCCCGTAACGATAGGTTTTGAAATCGAAGAAGGCATATTCGGAGTCGGATCTAAGGAAGGGATATTCATATGCGCCACCATAATTGAAGGTGTTCCTGTCTGAATTAATTCTTTAAAAGGATACATTTCTAAGGAATCTAAGCGCGCTCTAGAAAAGGTTAACTGAGGGAGATCATGATGTGAATCCACATCTGTATCTCCATGTCCTGGAAAATGTTTTAATGAAGTGATAATTCCTCCATCGACCATTCCATTCATATACGCCTTAGCTTTCTCTGTGACATTATATTTATTATCACCAAAAGAACGGAAGCCTATAACTGGGTTTTTGGGGTTATTATTAATATCGACTACAGGTGCAAAATTAAAATGCATGCCTATACGTAAAAAGTCTTGAGCAACTTCTCTACCCATTGCATAGAGTAAGTCATTATTCTGGATAGCTCCTAACGTTAACTGATAAGGGTAAGAAATCGTGGAATCCGGCAGACGCATACCTAAACCCCATTCCCCATCAAAGGTAACCAATAGCGGAACTTTAGATAGAGATTGGTATTTATTTAACATGGCCGCATGTCTCACTGGTCCGCCTTGGAAGACCACCAGTCCGCCTAGCTGTTCTTTCTGAATCACCTGAGCTACAGAATCAATATATTTTTCCCCGAGATTGGTATGTGCACGAACTAAAAATAATTGTGCAACACGCTCTTTATTCGTCAAGGTATTAAAGACGGAATCTACCCAAGCATGTTGTGAATTTATAAATGGAACAAAATCAGCTTTAGTTTGCGCTTTTGTTGCAGAGTAAGAGATTGCTGTTAAAGCAAGCCCAAAAATAATTTTTTTTAACATAACTGTTATTTAATCAAATAAATAGGTTGCTCTAAATACGTCAATTTTTAAGACAAAAAGAAATTGTTTGTGCAATTTTATATTCAAAACAAGCAGTTTCACGCATGAAATCGTAAAATTATGTCTGAAATGAATATATAATATAGCTATTTTTACAGTAAATTATATTTCTTCTCCAACAGCAGGGCAAGATCCAGGGTTTGATCCAATTCACCAGATGCTTCTTTTTTCCAAAGCATATCAATAATAATAAGTAGAAGTTGAGTTTCTAAATCTGGATTTTCATAGTTTAACTCCGTAAACGCACGATTTATAATCGGCTGTACAGGCTTCATAAACTGTTCATGTTGCTGTCTAGAAAATGGATTATGGGATAACCTTTCCTGAAGTTTCCAAAATAGAGGTTCATCGGCCACTAACTTACTCGGTAGATTAATCATATTGCGCAGAAAATCTCTTGGATCCTTATACGTCATCATACCTTTATGATGCAATAATACTCTACGGTAGCCGGATTTAATTAAATGAAATAACAACGAATCTTTATTTCCAAAATGCTTAAAAATTAAGGCCTCACTTACTCCAGCATTTTGAGCAATTATTTTTGTTGAGGTATCTGCATAGCCATTTTCAGCAAATAGCAGAAGTGCCTCTCTCATAATCTTTTCTTTACGACTCAATGCATTATCTTTCATATATCTAACTCCAATTTCGCTTACAAAGATATTCAAACTTTTTTATTAAGAACGGTCAATTGTTTGTTAAATAATCTGTCCCCCATTCTTCACAAATACCTGAGCCTTCTCCGCAAAATCATCTGGGTTAATGGCCCGTGTAGCAGCTTCGATAATCCTGGTTTTAAAACCTAATTCCAAGCCATGCATAGCCGTATAGTATACGCAAAAGTCTGCAGCTAAACCCACTACATCAATTGCCGTAACTCCTTTTGCCTTTAAATAGGCCGCCAAACCGGTATCCTCCCGCTTACCATTATCAAAAAATCCACTATAGCTGTCAATCTGCGGATTTGTGCCTTTTTGAAAAACGCGGTCGATATTTTTGGTATCTAGAGCTGTTGAAAAGGCCGCTCCTGCCGTCTGCTGAATACAGTGGTCTGGCCAGAGGGTCTGCTGCAGACCATATAATTGAATCTGATCAAAAATTTGTGCTCCCGGATGTGAGGAAGCAAAACTTTCATGACCCGCGGGATGCCAGTCTTGGGTGGCCAGCACTACCGGATATTCATTCTGTAAGCGATTGACCAATGGAATAATTTCTTCTCCACGTGGAACATATAAGGAACCTCCAGGAAGAAAATCATTTTGTATATCAACAAGTATTAAAGCGTTCATATTCTAATTTAGTCTACTGTAAGCATATATCCAACTCCGCGCACATTCGTTATTTTTATACGTGCATCTTTTATGAGATATTTTCGTATTCTGGAGATAAAAACATCAAGACTTCTACCTGTAAAGTAAGTATCATCTGACCAGTATGCTTTGATAATTTCTTCTCTAGGAACTACCGTATCTTTATGTTCATATAACTTTCTTAATAACTCAGACTCTCGGAAAGATAATTTAATCCCTTCCCCATGATAATCCAAATATTGCTTTAGGCCATCTAATATATAGTCTCCAATCATGAGCCGGGAACCGATAAGTAATTTCGGACTATTTTTCAACAGGGATTCTATACGAACAATTAATTCTTCAATACTGAATGGCTTTTTGACATAATCATTGGCTCCCAAATGAAAGCCTTTCACCACATCTTCCGTATGTGTTCTTGCGGTTAAAAATATAATAGGAACCTGACTATCTAACTTACGAATTTGTTCCGCCAATGTAAATCCATCCATCAGGGGCATCATCACATCCACTAACATTAAATCAGGTTTCTGCTTTTGAAATTCAGTCAGGGCCTCTTTTCCATTTTGAACATGACGCACATCAAAATCATTCGCTTCTAAACTATCGGAAACAATAAGCGCTAAACTTGGCTCATCCTCCACGTATAATATATCTATCATATTTTCTTAAGCTTTAGGGATTCGTACCGTAAAAGTAGCGCCTGCGCCGAGTTCTGAATAGACCTCCACGGTACCCTGATGTTTTTCAATAATTTGTCTTACATACGAAAGTCCGATACCAAAGCCCTTAACATCATGTAGATTTCCTTGAGGAACTCGATAGAATAAATCAAATATTTGCTGCTGATCTTTCTTTGCGATTCCTTTTCCAAAGTCTTGGAAAGAAATTTCTACCTGCTCTCCCAAATCAGTAATGGCAATTTTTATAATGACCTGATCTTCGGAATATTTTATCGAATTATCCAACAAATTACTAAATACATTTTTTAAATGCGCTTCATCTGCGCGTATAAATATAGGATTTGGGCTCGCTAAAAATTCAATAGAAATGGGCTTTTTATTAAACACCTCTTCAAACGGATTGATTGAATTTTTAATCAGCATATTTAATTCAATAGATTTTAAATCCAATTGTACTCCATTGACTTCATCCATATCAACTTCTAATACCCGCTCGATAAGGTTTGACAGATGGCTTAACTCCCGTTTTGAAATATCCAGATAGCGATTCATCTTAGCCTTATCATCCCGATCCACATACCGTTGTATGGCTTCCACTGCGGCCATGACAATAGAAACTGGTGTTTTAAGCTCATGGGTCATATTATTAACAAATGACTTACGTAATATGGCCAGTCGATTTTGCTTGACAATGGTTAGAATTAAATAAAAGAATGTACCGATAAGCAAACCTATTAAAAGAAAAGCAATTAAGAGTTGCCAACTTAAATTAAACCAGAGGTATTTCCATTCATTCGTAAATTTAAGAATTAAGAACTGACCTTTATCGGGATTGACTAACATCGGCCTGGTCCAGGCCATTCTATCTTTACGATAGGATATACGAAGGGCTTTTAACTCTGCTTCCTGAAGTTCTACGACTTCTACTCGATAATCTAAGGGTAATCCTTTCTGCTCAAAAGACAACTTAATCTGCTGATTAATCTGCTTGAGCATGGAATCTGTAAGTCCTTTATTAGAAAATAGAAAAGGCGGTATAAGCTGTATAGGACCATCTTCACGTTTAAAGTGTTTATGCCCTTTATGATAAAAAGAAGATCTGATTTTAGCTTTATTACTATTTTGGGCAACGGTATCTTGCCCACCATTTTCTTCTTGAAACACGCCTTGAACCACATTAAATAAAGAGCGTTCTGCCGAAGACATCAATAATTCAAATCGATTATTATAACTTCCATAGAGCCAAAAGCCCAATACAATAACAATTCCAGAGCCTGTTAGGACAATTAATATTAGTAATAATTTAAACTTCTTCAGCATAAGTAAAACAAATTTAATTACTAGATTTGCATTAAGTGATCAATTAACCTATTTTAACAAAATATTACACTGATTAACAGTTGTCATTGATTACTTTTGCATTATTCAACTATTTAATATGAATCAATTTTTTAAGAGACAGCAGATAAAGTTTTTTTTAGCCTTTTTAATATTTGCCGGTTTAAGTTCATGTAACAAAGATATCTCCATCTCTCTAGATAATAGTGGAGAAGAAGATTTAAGTTTGTCCTCCATGGATTCTGCGAGTATTTTAGTCTCTACCTACCAATTAGATGATATTCCTACCTCAGCTTCAGGAGCATTATTAATCGGTAAAACTAAAAATAGCAAAACTGGAGCTGTAATAGCCACTTCATATATGCGTTTAGGCATTCCTACTGAGGCAACCGCTATCCCAACTAATGCAATCTTCGACTCCTTAACATTTCTGATTAAACCTAATCGTTATTTCTATGGAGATACGACAAAAAGACAAACTTTCCATATCCACCGTGTTACAGAAGAAATTAAATTAAAAGCAATTAATACAGGAAGTGATATTGATGAGCAGCCTGTATTTGTAAGCGGTCCAGCGATCTTTAATGATCAAACCTTTACATATGATGTAGCATCTTTAGGAAGTTTAACGTTTAATCCAAGAGTGAGATCTATCGATTCCTTACATATTCGTTTAGACCAGTCTTTAGGAAACACATTATTTGATTATCTTAGAACTTCGGATAGCCGAGTTTCTTCAAATACCAATTTTCAGGAATTCTTTAAAGGCTTAGCCATTGTTCCAGATGAAAATAATACGGCACTCTTAGGTTTTAGAGATACAGTATTTATGCAAGTACATTATTCTTACCCTGGAGCTGATGGATTTAGAGCTAAAGCGGTAAAAAGTTTCAGCATTGATGATAAAAATTATCAATTCAATAATATTAAACATGATCGTAAAGGCACTCATTTCGAAAGCTTAACGATTCATGATCCCGAATTATTAAGTCGTCTTACCGAAGGTGATGCATATGCTGAAGGTGGTACAGGAGTTGTAACCAGATTAAGATTTCCTTCATTATTAGATATCGTATCGGATCCTAAGATTGCAATTAATAAAGCGGAATTAGTAATAGAGGTGGCGAATGGTTTTGACTTTCAAAATCCTCCACCAAGTACGGCGGTATTATTTATTGCCAATAAAAATGTCAATCCTACGGGATTAATTACCATTCCTCAGTCTACCGCGACACAGGCAGCAGCCTTTATACGTCCGACAGACCAAGGAGCAAATGGAAAATATATCTTTAATATGATTGATTATTTGAATAATATCAAAAAAACAAGTTATTTTGACACATCGTTATTATTATCCGTTCCTACCTCACAATTATTTGCGTCAGGAAACCGAATTGTAATTGCTAAAGATGGTGGCAAACCGAAAATAAAATTAAATATCGTATATACTAAATTTTAACAATTTATGAACAAGAAAAGTTGGCTATTAATGCTATTGACATTTGTAGTAGCCGTTACAACTTTCACATCATGTAAAAAAAGTGATGATGATTCCAACGAAGTTACTGAGTGGACAAAAGTTTCAAGTTTAGATGGAGATCCAAGATCTTCAGCAACTGGTTTTCAAATTAACAATATCGGATATATCACTACTGGATTAATTGGTGCTAATGATAGAGCTAACGATACTTGGTCTTTTGATATTACTTCACAACAGTGGACTAAATTAGCAGATTTCCCTGGAGCAAAACGTAATGATGCGGTAGGATTTGCTATTGGTAATACTGGTTTCGTAGGTACGGGTTTTGACGGTACTAATGCATTATCTGATTTCTACAAATACAATTCTCAGACTAAAGAATGGTCTAAAATTGCAGATTTCCCTGGAGAAGCTCGTTATGCTGCTGTAGCATTTACGATCGGTAACTTTGGTTATGTAGGTTGTGGTACGACTACAAATGATAAAAACTTAAAAGATTTCTACAGATATGACCCTGCAACAGATAAATGGGAAACTGTAGCAAATAATATTGTAAACAAAAGAAAAAATCCTTTTGTATTCGTAATTGATAATATAGCTTATTTCGGTGGTGGTGTTGATAACAATATTCATGTGGAAGATTTCTACAAGTTCGATGGTAAAACTTGGACTCGTTTAGCAGATATCGACCGTAAAGATAATTCTTATACTTACGATTTAAGCCGCAAATCAGCTTCTACATTTGTTGTTAACAAAACAGGTTATGTAGTAGGTGGTTCTAAAACTTCTGTATTAAATACAATCTGGAAGTATAATGCTGCTACTGATGTATGGACTAGCGATAACCAAGCATTCCAAGGTTCAGCACGGGAGTCAGCAGTTTCATTCTCATCTGATAATGCAGGTTATGTAGTAACAGGTAGAAATGGATCGACAAGATTTGACGATAACTGGAAATTTACTCCAGTTAAATAAGATATTACAAAAATTAAAAAGGATGTATTAGATTAATACATCCTTTTTTTATGCCCAGTATTCGGCAGCCTATTTCAAAAGCTTTAGAAAGCGCATAAAAAAAGCTGAATAGAAATCTATTCAGCTTTTTATTTATTTTAAAACGACTAAATTAAGCCTTTTTCAATTAATTTTTCAGCTACTTGAACCGCATTTGTCGCTGCTCCTTTTCGTAAGTTATCGGCTACTACCCACATATTTAATGTTTTAGGCTGTGACTCATCTCTACGAATACGACCTACAAATACTTCATCTTTACCATGAGCATCCTTAGGCATAGGGTATTCTAATTTCGCTGGATTATCAACCACTATAACTCCGGACTGTGCTGCTAAAGCTGCACGTACATCCGCTAATTCAAAATCATGTTCAAATTCAATATTTAAAGATTCTGAATGGCCTCCCATAACAGGAATACGTACTGTTGTTGCCGTCACCTTAATGGAGTCATCCTGCATGATTTTATTGGTTTCTAAAATCATTTTCATTTCCTCTTTAGTATATCCATTTTCCTGGAATACATCAATATGAGGAATTACATTTAAGTCGATTTGATAAGGGTATGCTTTTTCACCTTCTTTACCTGCACGCTCATCCATTAACTGATCCACAGCTTTTACACCAGTACCCGTTACCGATTGGTAAGTAGAAACTACCACACGCTTAATTTTATATTTATCGTGTAATGGTTTTAAGGCTACAACCATCTGAATGGTTGAACAATTTGGATTTGCAATAATTTTATCCTGCGCTGTAAGTACATCCGCATTCACTTCTGGAACAATCAGCTTTTTCGTCGGATCCATACGCCAAGCCGAAGAGTTATCAATAACAGTAATGCCAGCTTCCGCAAATTTTGGAGCATATTCTAAAGATGTGCTACCTCCTGCAGAAAATAATGCTACATCAGGTTTCATGTCAATAGCTTCTAAAACAGTAACAACCTTGTACTTCTTTCCCTTGAATTCAATTTCCTTACCCTTACTACGCTCGGAAGCTACTGGAATTAATTCTGTTACTGGGAAATTACGCGCTGCTAATACAGTTAACATTTCTGAACCTACTAGTCCAGTTGCGCCGACTACTGCCACTCTCATGTTTTGTCTTCTTTTAAAATGAAATGATTGAATAAATTTTCTTGATCCCCATGGATTTTTATGCCATAGGAATTCAAACATACTAAATAATCCCTAAAATTTTAGGGATTTATCTAAAAATTACGTTTAATAATTTGAATATATCAAGACATATAGCCTTTGAATTAAAATGTATTAATTTGCAAAGTCCTTTAAAATCTAAATAATCAATTTAAATATTACAGAATCTCAATATTTAATTCGCTAAAAAAAGAAAAAATATAAATTTTTTTCAGAATGCGCAGACCTCTATTTGCCCAATATCAATTTAGCAGAAAATAGCAGTGATTGATGCTATTTTAACAACAAAGAATCCAATTAAAACAACCGGTTGTAATACAATAAAAACATTATTTCCATTACCATATTTCTCCCGTTTTAAAAGGGCCTTTAAAAATTTCAAAAGCGTAGAAATTTCCGCTCTAGAAGCTTAGTAAACCTGAGCTAAAAGCCTATTATCAAGCATTTACTCGGGTTCATATTTTGTCTAATTTTATAAAACAACGTATATTTGTTCTCAATGAAAGAGAGCATAATTATGATAGGTGCGAACGGTCAAATCGGAACTGAATTGGCCGCGGCTCTACGGAAAAAATATGGCGCTGAAAATGTCGTTACTTCAGACATCAGACACCCGCAGGCTTACGCTGAAGGAGAAATTTTTGAAACCATTAATGTGTTAGATAATGACGCCTTAATAGCTTTATTTGAAAAATATAAACCTACTCAAGTATATCTTTTAGCAGCGATGTTATCTGCTACAGGCGAACAGTTCCCAATGAAAGCGTGGGATTTAAATATGAATGGGCTATTGAATGTGTTAAACCTATGTGTGGAACATCAGGTTCAAAAAGTATTCTGGCCAAGCTCTATTGCTGTCTTTGGACCGAACTCCCCAAAAGAAAATACAGAACAATACTGTGTAATGGATCCTAATACCATGTATGGTATCAGCAAACTTGCCGGAGAAAGACTAATTGAATATTATAATGAAAAATTTAATTTAGATATTCGTTCGGTTCGTTATCCTGGAATTATTTCCTGGAAAGCAGAACCAGGAGGAGGTACCACAGATTATGCCGTACATATCTTCTATGAAGCATTAAAAAATAACTCGTATACCTCTTTCTTGTCGGAAAATACAGCACTTCCAATGTTATATATGGATGATGCCATTGAAGGGACATTACAATTGATGGATACCCCAAAAGAAAAACTTTCTATTCATTCAAGTTATAATATTACAGGAATAAGTTTCACACCGAAAGAGTTAGCTCTTGAAATTAAAAAGATTCTTCCTAATTTTGTAATCTCCTATGCTGAAAATGACCCAAGACAAGCAATTGCAGACTCTTGGCCTTCTAGTATTGAAGACAGCACGGCAAGAACTGATTGGGGATGGCAACCGAGATATAATCTTGAAAAGCTAACTCAGACAATGATAGAGAATCTTAAAACAAACAAACTATAAAATGGGAAGAGCTTTCGAATTCAGAAAAGAGCGTAAGTTTAAACGCTGGGCAAAAATGGCTATCCAATTTACTCGATTAGGTAAAGAAATTGCTATTGCAGTTAAAGAAGGTGGACCGCACCCAGAAAGTAACTCCAGATTACGTACAGCTATTCAAAACGCGAAAGCTGTTAATATGCCTAAAGACCGTGTAGAAGCTGCAATTAAAAGAGCTTCAGAGAAGGATTCTAAAGGTTACGAAGAATATGTATATGAAGGATATGGCCCACATGGAGTGCCAATCTTAATTGAAACAGCAACAGATAATACCAACAGAACTGTAGCGAATGTACGTAGTTATTTTACAAAAGCTGGTGGTACTCTAGGTAAAACAGGTTCTTTAGATTTTATCTTCAACCGTAAATCTATGTTTAGATTTGACGCTGCTGAAGACTTAGATGTAGAAGAATTAGAATTAGAATTAATCGACGGAGGTCTGGAAGAATTATATGTGGAGGCCAATGAAGAAGGAGTAGATGAAGTTGTCGTTCAGACTTCTTTTGAAGACTTTGGAAATATGCAAAGTCTATTGGAAGAAAAAGGTATCGCTGTAAAATCTGCTAAGTTGGAGCGTATCGCTTTATCCCATACAGAAGTATCAGAAGAAGATGCCGTTGACGTCCTAAAATTAATTGATAAAATTGAAGAAGATGATGATGTACAAGCAGTATATCATAATATGGCTTAAGCGCTATTCCATCTTAAATAAAAAGGCTACCCGCATTCTATGGTAGCCTTTTTATTTTAATGCTTTATCACTAAGGTCATTTTTTCCTAAAAAGTGCTTACATTTGTATGTATACTAAATCCATAGATAATGACATTTGAGGAGTTTTTTATAAAAAAGAATATTGATTTACCCGCACTAAAAGCTGCTAATCCTAGTCTTTTTGAAGAATTTCATCTTCACTTTACCATTATGGGTGAAAAGAGTTTCGATCATTCAAAAAAATTTTGGTTTAATCGCCTACGTAAAGATTTCAAACTCCCTGATTTAGTCCATACACCATCAGATAGTATTCCTGTAGCAAAACCTACAGATTTTAAAGCCCGTTTTAAAGCTGCCGGCACAAAAGCTGTAGAACAAGCTGCCCCTGTGGCTAACAATCCCGAAAAGGAAACAGCAGCAGCGGCACCCGTTC
>DAIQRP010000017.1:25864-35302 GCA_036786125.1 Sphingobacterium sp. | reverse complement strand
ACTCCATTAGAAAAAGTCGTTCCATTATGTCTATCGTTACTATTGATTCCAAAACTAAACTTGCCATTGACAGGGATTACTGCGGCAGAGGTTAATTTATAGTTTCCAGCAGTACTTGCGCTGACCGACTGCTGTCTACGAGGAGTAAATTCATTGAACATAGGTTCATTTAGATCGTATACCGTAATACCATGAATGGTAGGAGGGATATTATCGGCGAATTGGAGTCCAAACAACTGTGAGTTCAGGGGATTTTGGGTTTTAGAATCGCGTACCTCAAAATGTAAATGTGGTCCACCTGAACCTCCCGTATTCCCGGTCTTTCCAATCAGCTGCCCTTTGCTGACCAAAACTTGCTGAGCAGGTAATTCTAAATCTACTTCAAATTTCTTTAAGCGATACTGTTCCGCTTTGACAAGCTGTTGAATCTGATCATTAAAGCGATCCATATGTAAGTAAACTGTCGAATAGCCATTGGGGTGTGCAATATATATAGCATTTCCTCCGCCTCCAATCTGAGCACGCACCCGGTACACATAACCCTCTGCTGCGGCATATAAAGGCAGTCCAATCCGTTGTTGTGTTCTGTAATCGCTACCGCCATGGAAATGCGTACTTCGCAATTCTCCAAAAGTTCCCGAAGCTTCGGCCTTAATGTCTAAAGGGCTCCGGAAATAGGTCTGCGGATAGTCTTTGGAGGTGATAATCTGTTGTGCTTTAAGGGCTGTCTGACTCAGTAAAATTACCGTCAGCAGGCTACTTAGTTTCTTCATATTATTTAATTTGGCAGCTGAACATTTTCTGATTCGTTAGATAACCTTCTAAAAGATCTCCAATAGCTACAGAACCCACACCTACGGGAGTTCCTGTATAGATTAAATCGCCTTTTCTCAAGGTAATATATTTAGAAATAAAAACTATTAAATCTTCATAGCTAAAAATCATATCTTTTGTATTTCCCTGTTGAACAAGAGTTCCATTTTGTGTTAAAGAAAAATCTAAAGCATAGATATCTTCGAATTCTTCTTTGGGAATTAAAGGGGAGATAAGCGCGGAGTGGTCGAAAGATTTCGCTAATTCCCAAGGGAGACTTTTTTCTTTCATTTCTTTCTGCACATCTCGAGCGGTAAAATCTATGCCTAGGCCTATGGCATCATAATAGTTGGCTGCAAATTTCGGAGTTACATGTTTGCCCTCTTTACAAATCCGTAAGACTACTTCGGTTTCAAACTGAATATTTTTAGAGAATTCCGGATAGTAAAAATCCTTATTATCCTTTAATATAGCTGTATCTGGCTTCATAAAGATAATTGGATTTTCAGGAACAGGGTTATTTAATTCCTTAGCATGATCTATATAGTTGCGTCCAATAGCAATAACTTTCATAAGATATAATTTTATGTATACACAAAAATAACAATTATTAAAGAAAGCGTATGTTTAAAATTAGTTATCCACAAAATGTGGAAAGCTTGTTAGGAACTGATAACTTTATAGAAATCAATTTTTTGAGCTATGAACAAATTATCTACCGTTTTATTTGACTTTGATGGTACCTTAGTCGATTCAGAACGTTTTTATTACCATGCTTGGGCACCCATATTAGCGGAAGACTTTCAAGTTCATATATCTTTTCAGGATTGGATTGATTCATTTGCTGGTCATACATTAGCGCATAACTTGGAATTCTTGGCGGAACATCATCAGGTGCAGACCAGTACCGAATATATGTGGAAAAGAACACGGGAGGCTTATGCTAAGCAGGATATGCTTTCAATCTCTTTAATGCCTTATGCCTTGGAGATCATTCAATTTTTTTCGGAACAACATATCCAAATTGGGTTGGTGACAAGTAATTTCTTGCCCGCAGTAGAACGGATTTTAAAACATCATGAGCTGTACTCTTATTTTAATTTTTTCGTGACTCGGGAAGATGTAGTGGAGCCGAAACCTCAACCCGAATGTTACCTTTTAGCCATAGAGAAATCTAAAACCTCTCCGGCAGAAATTTTAGTTATTGAAGATACCATTACTGGAGCTACAGCTGCGGTAAAAGCGGGCTTGACCTGCTTTGGGGTTTCTAAGCAACTTTCGGAGCAGAAAAAATTAAAAACTAGCGTTCCAGTTTTTGAAGATTTACATCAGGTATTCCAAGAACTCGCAGACTCGGGATATTAAGGTTTAATCGATTTAGCTATTTTGTAATTCAAATTTATTCGTTAATATTACTTCGATAAACTCAGATTTATGAATCGCAGAACCGCAGTTAAGCAGCTTTTTATTATTGCTGGTGGATTAGTACTTTGGCCTTCCTGCCAGGGTAAGCCCCATGGTGCATCTATTGCGCTAAACCATCTGGATATTACAGATCAGCAGGAGGTTTTTTTAGGACATCTGGTGGAAGGAATTATTCCAGAAACGGACAGTCCAGGAGCCCGAGCATTAAATCTGCATTTGTTTGTGTTAAAAATGGTAGACGATTGCCATTCTCCCGAAGATCAACAGCTATTTGTCGCTACTCTTTCGAAAATGCAACAGACTTATACCGAAACGCAGATTGCCAGCCTTCTAGAACAAGAGCAGCAAAGTGATTTTTTAAAGCTGGTGAAGCGGCGGGTTATTCAGGGTTATCTGAACTCGGAATATATTATGAAGAATAAATTGAAGTATGAACTTATCCCTGGAAGATACCTGGGAGCGGTAAAATTAGAAGCATAATAGCGATGGCAAATTTAAATATTGATTCTCAGGCCGCAAGAACCTATGACGCCATAGTGATTGGTTCTGGAATTTCTGGAGGATGGGCAGCAAAAGAATTAACAGAAAAAGGATTAAAAACCCTTGTTCTTGAAAGAGGTCGGGATGTTAAACATATTCAGGATTATCCCACGACAAATTTATATCCCTATGAATTTGAACATCGGGGGGAGATGCCTTATGCGATTCAGAAAGCTAATCCAATTGTCAATAGATGTTATGCCTTTCATGAGGATGCCGCACATTTTTTTGTCAAGGATCAGGAACATCCCTATATACAAGAGGCTCCCTTTGATTGGATTCGCGGCTATCAGGTGGGTGGAAAGTCTCTACTTTGGGCTAGACAGACCCAGCGTTGGTCAGATTTGGATTTCACGGGGCCAGAGCGGGATGGATTTGCTGTAGACTGGCCGATACGCTATGCCGATATGGCTCCTTGGTACAGCTATGTAGAGCGTTTCGCCGGTATTTCGGGAAATAAAGACGGCCTTGCGGAATTGCCTGATGGAGACTTCCTTCCGGCTTATCCGTTGAATATCGTTGAAACATATTTTAAAAACTCTATAGCGAAGCGCTTTCCAGAGCGACATATTATTTCTTCTCGCTGTGCACACCTGTCTAAACCAGAGCAGATTCATCTGGATCAAGGCCGTGTACAATGTCAAAATAGAACCTTATGTCAACGTGGATGTCCTTTTGGGGGTTACTTTTCTTCTAATGCATCCACCTTACCTTGGGCTGCTAAAACCGGTCATTTAACCTTAAGACCTTTTTCTGTGGTAGAGTCTATTCTATATGATGATGAAAAAGGAAAGGCCGTAGGCGTTCGTGTTGTGGATGCGGAAACTAAAGAGAGCATGGATTTCTATGCCCGTGTTATTTTTGTAAATGCTGCCGCACTGAATACCAATCTGATTCTTTTGAACTCCAAATCTAAGCGCTATCCAAATGGTTTAGGAAATGATTCCGGAGTTTTAGGGAAGTATGTTGCTTTTCATAACTATTCGGCACGAATCTATGCCGAGTATGAAGGACTTGCCGACTTTAAAACAGCTGGTAGAAACCCTGCCGGAGGAGCTTATATCCCTAGGTTTAGAAATTTATATCAACAGGAAACCAACTATTTAAGAGGATATGCTGCAGGTTTTGGCGCATATAGGCCGAGTTATTCGGATCAGTCAGGAATAGGTACACAGCTTAAGGACGCTCTCTTAAACCCGAAATTCGGACCATGGCAAGTGAACTCTCATATGATGGGAGAAACTATTCCTAAAGAGTCCGGACAAGTGCGGTTGGATTCAAACTTAACAGATGCTTGGGGCATTCCACAGTTGAGGATTGCAGTTTCTTATGATGAGAATGATGAGCTGATGAAAAAGGATTATATCAACACGATGAAAGAGATGTTTGTCGAAGCGGGATTTACCAATATTCGGGAAGATATCAATACGCAAGCTCCGGGATTAGATATTCATGAGATGGGAGGCGCTAGAATGGGGCATGATCCAAAGACTTCCATTTTAAATAAGTTTAACCAAATCCATAGCTGTCCGAATGTATTTGTCACGGATGGAGCGGCAATGACTTCCACTTCCACACAAAATCCTTCATTAACCTATATGGCTTTTGCCGCTCGGGCGGTTGATTATGCAATCCAAGAAATGAAAAAAGGACATCTATAGCCAGATCCGTTATGGATCTGAGTTTTTGTTACGATTAAAAGAGGAGAAATAAATAAATATTTATTTCTCCTTAGATTTTACTTTAAGCTTAAAAGTAGCGTTAAAACACTATTTTTAAGCTTTATAACTTTCCTACCTCGCTTCCAATAGCTTCATTATTTTATTTTTTTTAGGTTTTGATAGACGGATTTTTGCAATCATAAATTCTTTTTATATCTTGTTTTCATAACCAATATAAAAATAAACCACTTATACAGTGTTTATTGAATAGTTCTATTTGCTAAATCGATTTAGTAAATAGCTTAATCCTATATTAAACAACTAGTAATTAACCAATTAAGTATGAGGCACAAAAACTTAACTCAACGATTTAAGCCAAATTATTCCAAATGGATTGTATTTCCGTTTATGATTCTGGCGTACAACTCCGCAGAAGCCAAGGGATGGGAGACCAGCGTCGGAACCTATAACACAAGCTTAGAGCTAAAAGCTCTGCATTCTTTTCAATCAGAAATTAGAGGACAGATTGTCGATGAATCTACTGGTGCTCAGGTAAGTGGGGCAAGTATAAAAGTCAAAGGCACAGCTCAGGGGACCCAATCTGATGCGGAAGGCCGCTTTGTTATTCAAGCCAAAGCCGGGGATATTTTAGAAATCTCCAGTATTGGATTTAGATCCAAAGAGCTGGTTATTAATAACGCTACAAACATTCATATCACACTGGTATCGACTACAGAATCAATTGACGAAGTTGTGGTAGTCGGTTATGGTACACAACGAAAAAGAGAAATTACCTCAGCCGTAGCTTCCGTAAAGGAAAAGGACTTTAATCAAGGGGGGATGCGAAATCCAATGCAGCTTATTCAAGGTAAGGTCGCAGGTTTAAATATCACCCAAACTCAAGGCTCCAATCCGAATGCTGGAACCAATATTCAATTACGTGGGATGGCTTCAATTAAAGGAGCAAACTCTCCATTAATTGTTGTCGATGGTATTCCAGGCGGAAATTTAGATTTAATTAAGCAGGGGGATATTGAGTCCATTGATGTGTTAAAAGATGGATCTGCTGCTGCAATTTATGGTACTCGAGGAAATGGTGGGGTAATCTTAATCACCACAAAAAAGGGGAAGGCAGGAACTTCAAATTTTGATTATTTAACCTATGGTCAACGAGAATTTATAGTCCGAAAACCCAATTACCTCAGTGCCTCAGATTTTAGAGATTATATTAGTAAAGGCTTTATTAGTCCAGATTTGGATTTAGGGTCAAGCACGGATTTATATCAAGAATTAACGAATAAGGATAATTTCTCTCATTTCCACAACTTTATTGCTTCCGGAGGTTCAGAAAAATCCACTTATAGAGCTTCTATAAATTACCAAAAAGCGGAAGGTATTGCCAAGCAAAATAATAGAGAGCAGTTTGGAGGGCGTTTAAATGTTACGCAGACCGGCATGCAAGATCGATTGACTTTTGCTGCAAATATTGCGGGAAACTTTAATCTGGGGAATTTATTGGGCGGAAAGTCGGAGGATTTTGAGCAGGCTATTCAACGTAACCCTACGGCACCTATCTATAATGCAGATGGCACCTTTTATGAAACTCAGGGATTTAATAATTATAATCCATTAAGCCGATTAGCTTACCGTTTGGAAGAACGAAATCAGCAGACCTTTTCTGGAGATGCTCGCTTGCAGTTTAAAATTCTAGATGAATTAAAAGTTTCTGCTTTTGGATCTTATTTGAGAGATAACTGGAATGATCGTCAATACCGCGGAACCCGAGATTGGGATCAGCGTCCGAACTCCAGTTATTTAGGTACAGGTTATGCGTTTAAAAGAAATGAGGTCAACTGGTCTAAAACTTTTGAATCGACAATAGACTATGCGAAATCATTTAATGAAAAGCATAATTTAACCGCTTTATTAGGCTATTCCTACCAAGATTATACCTATGAAAGATTTGATATGTCTAATAGTGGTTTTACGACGGATGGATTCTTAGATTGGAATATGGAGTCGGGTACAGCTATTGTAAATGATAAATTGCCTAGACCTAGTTTACGTTCCTTTAAAGAAGAGAATACATTAGTAGCTTTCTTTGGACGTGTAAACTATAATTTTGATGAAAAGTATTTTGTAAGTGCTATCCTTCGTCGGGAAGGGTCTACACGTTTTGGGGCCAATCATAAATGGGGTAATTTCCCCGCAATTTCTGCAGGATGGACGATTACCAATGAAGATTTCTTTACGAATAAAGAGGTCTTAAATATGTTGAAATTACGTGTAGGTTATGGAGTTACAGGAAATCAAGATATCCCTAATTATAGATCCTTAATTTTATTAGGTACCGGAGGAGTATATCCACAGAACTCGGTGTATTACCAAACCTATGGACCTGCATCTAATCCAAATCCAGATTTAAAATGGGAGCAAAAACAAGAGCTCAATATCGGACTTGACTTTGCTTTTTTAAATAACCGTATTACAGGGGCATTGGATATCTATAACAGAAACACCACCGATTTACTATTGGATTATAAGGCTCAACAACCGGGTTATGTACAACCGAGCATCTGGTATAATGTGGGCCGTGTAAATAATAAAGGTATTGAGTTACAATTATCAGCTGCGGCGATTCAGAAAGATAATTTCCAATGGAATATTGATTTCACTGGAAACTATCAAAAGTATAAATTATCGAGCTTATCTAATGAAACCTTTAAAGCGAACTTCTTAGAATTTGGAGGATTGCCTTCTCCAGGTAATTTAGGGAATGCCATTCGTTTAGAAGAAGGGGGAGAGGTTGGATCTTTCTACGGAAAACGTTATGCAGGTCTGACCGATGATGGAAAATGGTTATTCTATAAAGCCGATGGTAGTACTGCAACTGCAGACAAAATTAATAACGATGATTTGGCGTATATCGGAAATGGTGTGCCTAAGTTTCAAGCCTCTTTAGGAAATCGTTTTGCTTATAAAGGTTTTGATCTAACGGTATTCTTACGTGGTAAATTTAAGTTTGATATCTTAAATACCTCGGATATGTTTTTTGGTAATAAAAAATGGTTACCTAATAACGTGTTAGAGTCTGCATTTAATAAAAATAATGCCTTAGATGCCGATCCACAATTTTCTGATTATTATTTAGAAAATGGTTCTTTTGTCAAGATCGATAATATCACCTTAGGTTATAATTTCAATTTCAAAACCAGCTATATCCGTAATATGTACTTGTATGTTTCTGGACGTAATATTGCGACCATCACAAGTTATTCCGGCTTAGATCCAGAGATTCAGGATACCGGATTTGAATCAGGTATTGATGGACGTGGATTCTATCCACGTACACAATCGTGGGCAATTGGATTAAATATTGGATTTTAAGATTTAATGAGATGAAATTAAGAAATAAACAAATCGCTTGTCTACTGGCATTATCATTAGCAGCATCGGGCTTTTCGGGCTGTACCAAGTTAGACGAAAAAGTATATAGTGAATTAAATAAGGATTCCTTTTATAATAATAAGTTAGAAGTGATGCAGGCGGCTTTACGCCCTATGACTCATATGCAGGCCTGGTTAGCGCCGACGGGTAATAATGGACATTACTACCATTCGGAATTAAGTTCTGATCAGCTGGCATGGCCACAAAAAGGAAGACATGGTTATGATGCTGGAGATCACTTTAGACAGCATTATCATACCTGGACCTCGAATGAATCCCGTATGCGTGGAGCTTGGGAGTTAATGTGGGGTGGTGTAGGTTATGTCAATTCAGCCATTGCAGATATTGAATCTTTAGATGTCAGTAAGATTGATATGACGGAAGAGGAAAAAACTAGTGTGTTAAATCAGCTCTATGTATTACGTGCTTTTCATTACTTGAAGATTATGGATTTATGGGGTAATGTTCCTATTGTAACACAGGTAGCTATACCTCTAAATCCCGAAACAAAACCTCGAAAAGAAGTGTTTGATTTTGTTAAAACGGAATTGGAGAAATATGTTCCTCAATTACCATTGACCTCCAATACGCTGATCGGTCAGGTTACGATGGCTGCGGGATATGCGATGTTATCGGAATTATATTTAAATGCCGAAAAATGGACAGGCACAGCCATGTGGGATGAATGTATTACTGCGGCGGATAAAATTATCTCTGGTCAGGCGGGAGGAAATGGTGCTACACCTGCACTTTCTACGAATATCAATGCCCTATTCAGTAATGATAATTCTAGAAATGCCGAATCGTTATTTCAATTTCAATATAGCCGTAAAGCGGGTTTTACATTTGATTGGGGTGGATTTTTTATGGGATATGATAATATCAAAGATGTCTTAAAGGTCGGATATGGAGGTTGGAATGCATTTGTTGTTATCCCTACGGCTTTTGATGCTTATGCTGAAAATGATCAGCGTAAGAAAGATTGGTTTTTATTTGGTCCTCAGTATAAATTTGGCACCAATACTCCGGTCCTAGGTACGGAAGAATACTCCGGAAAACCTTTTGCCTATGTCAATTCCATTCGTCGGGAGTCGGAAGGAGATTTCACTTCTGCAGGAAGCATGAGTGAGGGTGAAGAAAATTCTGGAGCTCGTTTTAATAAATATAAATCTGGAACTTTAGATGATGCGAATTATCAGGAGAATGATTATATCATATATCGTCTGACAGAGATTTATTTTAATAAAGCGGAAGCATTAATGCGTAAAAACGGAGGAGTGGCTAATGCCGAAGCGGTGCAATTAGTGAATGAATCTAAAAAACGTTCCTTTACGGCAGCCGATTGGTCTAGTGCACAGTATACTGTGGGTACGCTAACGCTGGATGAATTATTAGCCGAACGTGGTAGAGAGTTTATTTTTGAAGGTAAACGTAGAACCGATTTAATTCGTTTTGGAAAATATATCAATGGCAGTTGGTGGGATCATGAACCGACTAATGATGTAAATAAGGAAATTTATGCAATTCCTAATCAGCAGATTGCTATAAATCC
>DAIQRP010000017.1:19400-25816 GCA_036786125.1 Sphingobacterium sp. | reverse complement strand
ATTTAGTTCAAAATCCAGGATATTAAACCTAATATAATCCCTTAATTTTAAAGCCGCATGGAAATGCGGCTTTTTTAATTTGCTACAGTTGTTACACTTAATTTAGTTTTCCTGCTAACCCGATATTTTTTTTTGAGCTTATAAAAATATTTTTTTATTAAAAATGCGTTTTAATAGCTTGTATATAAGTTAAATAGATTCTGTATCTCTAAGAAGTTAATTTTTTTCCTATATTTTAATTGCAACATTATTGCAATTAAAATATAGTTGATGTAACTTTGTTGCATTAACTTAATTAAAATAAGCATGAAAAAATTTACTTTATTAGCTGCGGCCTTATGTGTGCTAGGTTCTTGTTCAAAAGATAAGAAAGACGATATTGAGCTTGGAGTTCCAGAAATAAGCTTAGAAACGGCCATTCCCAATGTTTTAAATTTTGGCGATTCCCTAGCTTTAGATGTGCATTTTAAAGATGCCAAAGAGATGCATTATGGGCGTGCTTTTTTAATTGCACAGCCTCAGAATGATACGATTTTTGTCTCACGCAAACATGCGCATTCAACAGAAATACACCTGCATGAGAAAGTCTTAATAGGCAAGCCTAGTTTTGAGAACTCCCAAGAATTATCTTTAATCTTATGGGCTGAAAATGGAGATAAAAAAGAAACAACGCTTACTCGAAATTTCCGTGTAGCTAAAGATTTAAATAAGCCTAATCTATCGATTATAGCACCTCAGACAAAGGAGTTAGCGGCTACGGATATATTACATCTGGTATTTGAAGATCAGGTAGAGATGCATAATGCGACAGTAAGTCTGGCCAAGAAAGGGGAGCAGGCGGTTCTATGGACGAAGAAAGTACATGCCCATGCAAAAACAATTGAAATTAAGGAGCAATTGGCATTGGACTTCTCTTCATTCGCGCAAGGGCAGGAATTAGAACTTAGAATTGTATCGGATAATAGCCGTCATGCGGAGCTGATAAAACGTATTGGACTTACGGTTAAAAAATAACTGCTCCAATAGTACATAATAGAAAAGCCTGGCTATTGCCAGGCTTTTTATTTTATATATTAACGAAAGCATCCATTTCAAAATCTTCATTTTTTAAATGAACGATTTCTGTGGATTTTTCATAATTTGTAGATTTCTTAGAGAAGAAATCATGTTGTGTCGTTTCGGTATTTAATCCGTTTAGCACGATAGGATTCACCTGTTTAATCTCAAAGATACTTTCGAAGCCTAGGTTCATTAATGCTTTATTGGCATTATAACGTACATATTCCTTGACCTCTGCTGTTAAGCCTACCTCCGTATATACCTCTTCAGTATATTTTAACTCATTTTCGTATAAGTTATATAATAAGGCCAATACTCGAGCTTTAACCTGATCTTGATTAGGTAAGTTTTTATATACGTCTTGAGCCATTAGACCCACAAATACTCCGTGGATAGATTCATCAGCTACGATTTTTTTAATGATATCTGCTGAAGCAACCATTTCCCCTTGTCCACATAACCATAGAGGTAAGAAGAATCCGGAATAAAACAGGAATGACTCTAATAATACCGATGCTGCTAAGGCCATAAAGATTTCCTCATCAGAAGGATTTTCCTTATCAATAGCCCGGTAGAATGAATCGATGGTGCTGGCTTTAAATTGCAGGTATTTGTTATTTTCTACCCAAGTAAAGATTTCATCAATCTCGGCTGTAGAAGAAACTGTAGTAAAGATAGTAGAGTATGATTTCGCGTGAATAGCTTCCATCATACACATATAAGATAATACCGCTTTATTTTGTAAGCAGGTGATATGATCGATAATCTTAGGCATCCCGGTATGAGACTGTAAGGTATCTAATAACGTCAGTCCGCCTAAGGCTTTCTTATACGCTTCTTTTAATTCTGGGGTAATTCTTTTCCAGCTATCGATATCTTTGGAAGGAATATATTCCGTATCGATCCAAAATTGTCTAATATTTTGCTCCCAGAACATTAATGCATAATCATTCTCGGGGGTATTCCAGTTTACAGCAGTAAATTTTTTACTCATTTTAAAAAGTTAAAACGATCTTTAAATAAGGTATATAACTCCGTATAGCTGAGCTATACGGAGTGAATAATATGTCGCTCTGTCAGCTTATGCCGAACATGATACACACTCATCGATCGTCGATTTACGTGTACGTGTATAGTATAGGGATTTTAAACCTAACTTATGGGCATAGATATAATATTTCGAAAGATCACGAGTAGAATCTTTAGAATTCGTATGCAAGATAGTACTTACCCCTTGATCGATATGTCTTTGGATGACAGAAACTAAGCGTAATACTTTCATCTGATCCATATCGTATGCCGATTTGAAGTAGAAATAATTATCATTCGTTAAGTATGGCATAGGGTAGTACGTTGTACTATCTCCATATTCACGTACTTCGATAATATCGACAATAGGCATTACAGAAGCCGTAGCATTCATAATATATGAAGTCGATTGATTTGGAGCAATCGCTAGACGGTAAGCATGGTAAACTCCATGTTCTTTCACCTGTTCTTTTAATTTCGCCCAATCTTCAATAGTAGGTACATAAATGCCATCGAATAATTCTTTTACTTTATCTGTTTTTGGAAGATAATCTCTATCTAAATACATATTAAAGTAAGTTCCATCCGCATAGGCAGATTTCTCACAGCCGACAAAAGTTTTCTGTCTTTCTTTAGCAATCTCCATAGAAGCCTGTAAAGAATAGAAGTTCATCATCATAAAGAATACATTGGCAAAATCCAAGGCTTCTTCCGATTCGTACATAATGAAACTTTTAGCTAGGAATCCATGTAAGTTCATCGCTCCTAAACCTACAGAATGCAGTTCTTTATTGGCTTTAGCAATAGAAGGAACCATTTTGATATCGGTTTCATCAGATACGACAGTTAATGCACGCATCGCCGTTTTAATCGTCTGTTCAATACGTTTATTTTCCATCACCGTAGCGATATTCAAGGAACCTAAGTTACATGAAATACCATAACGGATGGTATCTTCTTCCCCATAGATATTGATATCGGAAACTTCAGATACCTGCATAATCTCTGTACAGAGGTTCGAGAATTTAACTTTACCAATACCATTTAAGGCATGCTGACGGTTGGCATTCTCTTTATAGAAGATATATGGGTAACCCGATTCCTTTTGTGTCTGTGCAATTTTCACTAATAAGTGACGGGCATTAATTTTTTTCTTTTTAATTTTTGGATTATTGATTAACTCATCATACATCTCATCCATATCCATATCATCGAAATACTTTCCGTATTCCTGCATGACAGTATGTGGGTGGATTAAATAACAAGCTTCATCTTTTTCTGCTAATTCCATAAATTTATCTGGAATAATAATACCGATAGAAAGGGATTTAATTCGCACTTTTTCATCGACATTAATTTTTTTACAGTCTAAGAACTCTTCAATATCCGTATGGAAGATATTTAAATATACCGCTCCAGCTCCAGGTCTTTGACCCAATTGATTCGCATAGGAGAAGGTATCTTCCATAATTTTCATAATGGGAAGTACTCCCCCAGCGCGGCCTTCTACACCTTTGATCGCTTCGCCACGTGCACGGATTTTAGAAATATTAAACGAAACCCCTCCTCCAATAGAAGATAATTTCATCGCTGAATCTACAGCATATCCAATACCGTTTAAGTTATCTCCGATTTCATCCAGAAAACAAGATACTAACTCTCCAGAGCGCTTTTTACCCGCATTTAAGAAGGTTGGTGTTGCAGGTTGGTATTCCTGGTTAATAAAGATTTCAGCATATTCAATTGCTTTTTCAACGCCTTCTTTACGGGCTAAAAATAAAGCAACAGCGACCACACGGTCTTCATAACGTTCTAAAAACTTCTCTCCAGAGTCATCACGCAAGGCGTAACTTTGAAAAAATTTAAAGGCAGACATAAACGATTGGAAGCGGAATTTCTTCGAGAAAACATAGGTATAGACCTGTTCCATTTCTTCAAATGTAAACCATTCATAGAAATTGATATAATAGTTTTGCTCGATTAAATAATCGATCTTTTCCTTTAGGGTATAGAAGAATACCGTATTCTTATTCACATACTCTAAGAAATAAGCACGAACAGCTTCTTTATCTTTATGAAGGCTGAATTCGTCATCATGCTTAATCATGATTTCGTTATTAAGCAATATCCAGCTTTTTGCTACCTCGTTTGCTATCATAGTAGTTGTTCTTTATAATTTCAATAAATTGATTAATATCTTCCATTGTTCCAGAAAGCTCGAATTTTAATGCGATAGGCAATTCGTAATCTGAAGCAATTTTTTCTGCTGCCAGGGCAAAGTTCTTCCCCCAGTTTGTATTTCCACTTGAAGAGACCGAGAAGATATTTTGAGCTTCTCTATTCATAAATTCTCTGGTGGTATCGGGGACATCACCAAACCTTGTGGTAAATGTCACCAGATGTCCCGGTTCTTCTGCGGTGGTTTGTGGACTTATCTTATGGGCTTTCCAGCCGGTGATTTGTGTCACCTTGTCCATAAATCGCTGCACATTTCCGGTTTTTGAATCGAAGTAAATATGCACCATAATATGTCTTTTATTAGCCTGTAATTTGAGCTAATTCTTCAGGTTTAAAGCCTATAATTCTATGTTTAATTTCCTCTTCCTCTAATACGATGACAGTAGGAACAGTACGTACTTTAAACTTAACAGCTAATTCAGGTGAATCGAAAGGATTGACGGTTTCGTAGGAAATACCTTTATCATCTAGGTAAGCCGATACTTGTGCACATGGTGCACAATCATTTTTTTCGAATTTTATGATTCTTGCCATTGTATTGTGAAGTTTTGAATTTATTATATCTCCCGTACAGGAGTTTAACTTTTGAGTTCGTCAGTTAATTTTTGAAGCATTATTCTCAAACGCTTAAACAAATATCAGCTATTTAATGTGAAGGTAGAATTATACTTTTCCACATCGATTTTTTCACCCCGCTTAAAATGTGAGTAGAACGACATCCTTTGTTGTAATAGCTTGTTTTTCAGTAGGTAAGTGGAATGTTGAAAACTTTAAATTTGTGTTGTAGCTAAATATTTACATGACAAAAAATGCAATTTAATTGACAATAATATAGCAAATTTTTGACTTCAAATATGCAAATTATTTAATATATTAATTGCGCTAAAAAACAAAAGGGATGCTTGCGCATCCCTTTTGTTTTAATTGATATTATCGTTGTTTTGTCTTTCTGTTTCCGGAACACTAAACTTATAATATTTGCTATTGGGTTTAAAATCTTCCCCGGCATTATTTAAGGTTTTTAAGGTCGTATGCCCGATGGCATTCGTGGTTACCTTACTTCCATTAGGAAGGATAATTTCTATTTTTATAGGTTCGGAATTACCATTTCCTAAATCTTTAACATAGGCTTTACGTTTTACGGTACCTTCGGTACGGATGATATCCGAAAGTGCAAATCCCTCGCCCCATAATTCTTTTCGACGTTCTACTAAAATACTATCAGTTAAGCTGGCTGCTGTCAGTCCAGATTTGTCTAAAGGTTTTGCATTTCTAGCTGCACGAAGGCTGTTCAGTTCGTTGACGGCTTCATCTATTTTCCCTAAACGAGCTTGAGATTCAGCTTGTATTAAACTCATCTCTGCCGAGCGCATTAATACGATATCTCCAGTCATATCGCTACGGAATTTAAATTTCTCGTAACGTAATAGTCCATATCGAGCTGGAGCTGAATTGTCCCAAGAGAATAATTGATAGCGGATATCATTTTTATCAAAGAAATTTTTAAAGTATGGATCCGCCATAAAACTATAATAATAGGAAGTGGTAGAGGATACGTCTAAATAATGGAAATTATAACTTGCCGTACTTTGATCCGGCTGTTGTCCATGTCCCCATATCCATTCTGAATTCGCTAAGTCATTAAAACCAGCTAAATACTGCTCTGGATTCATAAATGCATATCCTGCTCGCGCAGCCGCAGCTGATGCCGCCGCCTTATCCCACTGTTGGGTCTGTAAGTAAGCTCTTGCTAATAAACCCTGAACGACATTTTTATTAATCTTCCATTTCGTTGAACTTGGTCTCGCATAATCCGCCAATAGGGTTTCCGCTTGTGTTAAGTCGCTGATCACCAAATTGAAAATATCTTTTAATGGGGATAATGGATTTCCTTTGGAGTTTGATTTCGTCGCCGTAGTATAGATCGGTACGGTTAAAGAATCGCCATGATGCTCATACCCCAGTTGATAGAAAGAAGCTAAGGTTAAGTAAGCATGTGCCCGAAAACCTAATGCCTGACCTTTAATTCTTTTTCGTAAAGCATCATCTCCCGGAATTTCGTCTATTCGGTCCAAAATATTATTGGCACT
>DAIQRP010000017.1:16219-19374 GCA_036786125.1 Sphingobacterium sp. | reverse complement strand
AATTCCTCCATATAAAATACTCCAGAACGCATTGACACGAGTTCCTGTAATGGTATGCATTTCTAAATAGTCATAAGGACTTAAGAATCCATATCGGCCACGTACAACTGCCACATCTGAGCCCATCGCATCTGAAGCACGTAAAATAGCTCCATAACCTGGATTGGCAAAGGTATAATAGGTGTCCATATATCTTCTCCAAGAACCGTTAATTACCTTCTCCGCATTTTCTACGGTAGAAAATGCAAGGGACTCTGGAACTGAGGTCGTGGGCTCGGTATCGAGGTATTTATCACAAGCACTTAGTAATCCACTGAGGAGGAATAAGCTAATCACTGTGAAAATTTGAGTTGATTTTAATTTTTTGCTAAACATAATATACGTTGTTTTTTTCGATTATAACCCGATTTGTAAACCTGCAGATATCGTACGCATCGCTGGATATCTAAAGTAGGTTGTACCTCCAATGCTTTGTTCTGGATCCATTCCTTTATGACCAAATAAAGTCACTAAGTTTTCTGCAATTACTTGAACACGTACCGAACGAAGTCCGATTCGTTGTGTAGCAGCAGAAGGAATATTATAGCCTAAAACGACATTTCTCAAACGTGCAAAGCTCGCATCGTATAAGAAACGTGTGGACTGACTTGCTGCCTGCGCTGAAGCTCCTCCTAATCTAGGGATATCAGTCTGTGTATTTTCTGGAGTCCATCTATTGGCCATATCGGCATGCCATGCTACACCCGCAGTACCATTATGATATAAGGAAGTCACATCAGAGTCTAATATTTTTCCGCCTAAGCTAAAGTAAATTAAGAACGATAAGTCAAATCCTTTGTACTGGAAGTTATTCGTTAAACCACCATATAAATCCGGGAAAGATGAACCTGTATAATATAAAGAGGCTTCATTATAGTTTGAAGTCGTTGTTTTTCCTACGACTACTTTTTCTCCTGCGGCATTAATCTCCTCGATATTTTTATACCATAATGGGTTTCCATTTTGAGGATCTACACCTGCCCAGTCTCTTAACCAAAAGTCATTTACCGAATGGCCTACCATTAATTTTTTCGATCCAGAGATAATCTCTTTACGAGGTAATTCTGTGATTCTATTTTTAATATGAGAGAGATTTAAATCTACATTCCATCTGAAATTATCGTTGACAATTGGTGTTCCGGATAATTGCAATTCTACACCTGTATTTTTTAAGCTTCCAATATTCTCATCGACAGAAGCGAAACCTAGAGATGGCGCAAGTGGGGAAGAGAATAATAAGTCTTTGGATCTACGTTCGAAGAATTCTACCGAACCAGATAAGCGGTTGTTAAAAACTCCAAAATCTAAACCAATGTTAAAGTTTAAATTACTTTCCCATTTTAAGTTTGGTGTAGGTAGGCGAGAAGGATAGATTCCACCTTCATTTAAATTGTTCGCAATACTGTATAAAGCTTGGTAAGCATAATAACTTCCTAAGTTATCATTACCTTGCGCACCATAACTCGCCCGTAAGTTTAACTGATTCAACCAAGATACATTCGATAAAAAGGCTTCTTGTTGTACTTTCCATGATCCCCCTAATGACCAGAATGTACCCCATCTGGTATCTGGAGAGAATCGAGATGTGCCGTCTGTTCTTAAGGAAGCTGATAAGGAGTATTTCTTTAAATAATCATATTCGGCACGTCCAAAGTAACTTAAAATACGGTGATCTGTAGAAGAACCTGTAAATGAATTAAGCTGTGAAGCTGCTATGGGTTCCATTAAATTCGGTAGGGCAAAATTCTGTCTGCTACCACTCATATTTCGGCTATTGAAATTATAAGTTTCTTGACCGACTAATAAGTTTAAATTATGTTTCTCTTGGAAAGAGTTGATATAGTTTAATGTATTGGTCTGTGTCCAAGATACCATACGGGTATTACTTTTCGACACGGAACCGTTGATATTGGCATCTCCACCAAAAGTAGGATTGCTATAGTAATGTCCATTTTGGTTTCTGAAATCTACGGCAAAAACACTTTTAAATGTTAAGCCTTTAAGTAGTTTCGCCTCCATATAGGTATTGGCATTTACCGCATCATTCAACTGCTCTGAAAGGTCTAAATCATAGGTCCCTAATAAATTCCATCGTGGACTTGCAGCACTTGGACGATAGGTACCATAATCTATAATACGGTTATTTTGATCATCTAACTTATAAGATCCATCCGCTTCTCTAACATATATTGGATAGAAAGAAGGCATACGACGTCCAAAGTTAATAATATTGGAAGTTTGACTATCTTCAGATTGCGGGTAGTCTTGTTTGGAAGTTGTAGCGCCTAGATTTAAACCTACTTTTAACCAATTTGTCGCCTGAGAGCTTAAGTTAGAACGTAAATTAATACGACGGTAACCCGAACCTAGGCCGATCCCTTTTTCATTTAAATATCCTCCAGAAATATAATAGGTATTATTATCTCCAGCTCCTGAAAAGCTTAAGTTTGCTTCCGTACGGCGGGCGGTCTGCTCATAAGCTTTAGACCAATCATCATTCCATAGTGCTTTTGCGCCAGGTACTATTTTCCCATCCACACCTACAGGCTGAGGGAAAGCAGTTCCATAAGGGTTAATACCGAGTTGCGTAACGACCTGTTGGCTCGCTAGTTGTGCTGCTGATTCCGGATTGTTTGTGCTTAATAAGCTGTTGCGGATACTCTCCCAGAATAACTCAAAGTGCTGATCTGTAGATAGTTTTTTATAATCTGCAATGGCACGTGAGGAAACTCCATGTGTTACGCCTACATCAATTTTAGTCTTTCCTTTTTTACCCTGTTTGGTCGTAATTAAGATAACGCCATTAGCCGCTCTAGAACCATATAATGAGGCTGCTGTAGCATCTTTTAAAACCGAAATCGACTCAATATCTGAAGGGTTAATGGAGTTGATATTACCATTGTAAATACCTCCATCTAATACATATAAAGGGGAGCTGGAAGCATTGATAGAGCCCATACCACGAATTAAGATCGTCGCATCGGTACCTGGTTGACCTGAAGCCGATACAGCTTGTAATCCCGGAGCTAATCCTTGTAATGCTTTAGAGATAGAAGATACCTGTGCATTTTTTAATGAAGAGCCAGAGATGGTCGAAATGGAACCGGCGAAATCTG
>DAIQRP010000017.1:0-16209 GCA_036786125.1 Sphingobacterium sp. | reverse complement strand
CCGTTTGTTCGGCTTGTAATTCTACATTCAATTGTCTGGATGCAGGAGCCACTATAGACTGGGACTCATAGCCAATATAACTGAATACTAAGGTGTTTTTGTCGGGATCTAAGGCAATATCAAAAGTACCATCAGCCTTGGAGCTGCTGGCATTTTTGCCTCCTTTAATACTAATGGATACACCGGATAAAGGCTGTCCTGATTGTCGGTCTTTTACAGATCCTGTGATGCGAATCTCCTGCGCTAGCGCAGTGCTGAGATTGATCAGTAGGATACTGAAAATGGAGAGTATAAATTTGTGCATTTAATTAATTATATTAAGTATATAGATATAGTAGATTTTAATTCAAACGTAGAGATGAATTTGCCGTTCACCTTTTTATCTTCCTTGTAAATTTCTCTTTTCTGCCGCAACACATTCGGAAATGTTCTGGATTAAAACCTTTCCCTCGGAGTTTTAAAGCAGGGCAAAAGTATTAAATTAAATCTATAAAACCTATAGATTTAATTTAATTATTAACGGATATGGATGGGGTGATTTCCGAGTGTGTTTTATTTAAAAACCAAATAGACAGCGCTTTACTGTCTATTTGGTTTGGGTATTCCAAAAACTTCGTTGCTTAAATTAAATTCAATTTGACGAAAAAATGAAAATTCAGCTATTATAGCTTCAATTCTTAGACTAGATATTCGAAAAGTGTCTGGTCTTTATTAAGTTCGATATAGTCAAATTTATTTTCTTTCATACGGCTTAAAAGGGCTTGGTAATCGGCTGGTGAATTTAATTCAATACCAATTAACGCGGGGCCTCTTTCCCGTTCAGTCTTTTTAATAAATTCAAATCGTGTAATATCGTCTTTAGGCCCTAATACTTCGGAAACAAATAATTTTAGCGCTCCTGGACGTTGCGGGAAGCGGACGATAAAATAATGCTTGAAGCCCTCGTATAGAAGAGATAATTCTTTTATTTCCGACATCCGATCGATATCATTATTCCCTCCAGAAATAATGCACACAACTTTTTTGCCTTTAATTTCTTCTTTATGAAACTCCAAAGCTGCCACAGAAAGGGCTCCTGCAGGTTCTACCACTACGGCATCTTTATTATAGAGTTCTAAAATACAGGTACAGATTTTTCCTTCATCTACAGAACGTACATCATCCAAATAGCGGTTTGCTATTTCAAATGTCGTTGCGCCAATTTTTTTCACCGCAGCGCCGTCTACGAATTTATTGATATTTTCGAGTTCTACTGGATGCCCTGCCGCTTGAGCTGCCTGCATAGAAGCGGCGCCTGTAGGTTCAATACCATAACATTTAATAGCCGGTTTTTTATGTTTAAAATAATAGGAAGTTCCTGCTGCCAGACCTCCTCCGCCTATTGGAATAAATACCGCATCTACATCGGGGAGATCCTGATAGATTTCTACAGCAACGGTGCCCTGTCCTTCAATGACTTTCAGATCATCGAAAGGCGCAATAAAGGTCATATTATTGGTGATGCTATAAGTTAAAGCAGCCTTTTGGCAGTCATCAAAAGTATCGCCTATTAATACAATCTCCACATGGCCGTTACCCCACATTTCTGTTTGAGAGATCTTTTGTTTAGGTGTAGGCCCTGGCATAAAAATTACACCTTTAATATTTAACTTATTACAGGAGAAAGCTACGCCTTGGGCATGATTTCCTGCGGAAGCACAAACAACGCCTTTAGCGGCCTCTTCTGGAGCTAAGGAAATAATTTTATTATACGCACCTCTTAATTTATAAGAGCGAACGACCTGCAGATCCTCTCTTTTTAAATATACTTCAGCTTGATATTTTTCAGAAAGATGGCGATTGTATAGTAAGGGTGTTCGGTTAACGACATCCTTTATTTTTTTCAATGTTTCTTCTGAGTCTAATGGTAAGGTCGTTAAATCTAAACTCATGGTAAAATACGTTAAGGTTGGAAATAATTCCAGGTTGATTAAGGGAATATTTAAATTGAATTTAAAAAGGCTGCAATACAGTTTTGCAGCCTTTTTATATTATGCGTTTGTTTGGCAGACCAAGGCTAATAAATCCTCATCTTGAATATCTTTTTTAGCATCTGCTACGAGCAGGAACCGCTCATAACAGGCCGCAAGTTCTTGCTGATCTAAATGATGACCTAAGCGTGCTAAATGATGTTTTAAGGCATGTCTACCTGAACGTGCTGTTAAGATAATATCCGCCTCTAATAGGCCGACATCTTCAGGTTTTATAATTTCATAATTCTCTCGATGTTTTAAGAAGCCGTCTTGATGGATTCCAGAACTATGTGCGAAGGCATTACGTCCTACAATTGCTTTATTCGGTTGCACGGGCATATTCATCATATCCGAAACTTTTCGAGAAAGTTCCGTGAACATACGGCTATCGATATGAGTAGATAAACCTCCTAAAATCTCATTATGAACTTTAATAATCATAGCCACTTCTTCTAAAGAAGTATTTCCTGCGCGCTCCCCAATACCATTGATGGTACACTCAATCTGACGTGCGCCATTTTGAATTGCTGCAATGGAGTTTGCTGTGGCTAAGCCTAAATCATTATGACAGTGGGCAGAGATAATAGCCTGATCGATATTTTTCACATGCTCTGTGAGGTATTTAATCTTTGCACCATACTGATCTGGCAGACAGTATCCATTGGTATCCGGAATATTCACTACGGTTGCTCCAGCGGCAATAACAGCTTCAATCATCTGCGCTAAATAGGCAGGATCTGCACGACCTGCATCTTCAGCATAAAATTCGACATCTTCCACAAAGGATTTCGCATATTTTACAGCTTCTACAGCACGTTCTAAAATCGCTTCACGTGTACTATTAAATTTATATTTAATATGCATATCCGAAGAGCCTATTCCGGTATGGATACGCGGTCTTTTAGCATATTTTAAAGCATCTGCTGCCACGGCAATATCGTTTTTATTGGCACGTGTTAGGGCACAGATAATAACGTCATCTACAGCTTTAGATAATTCAACTACAGATTGGAAGTCACCGGGACTAGATACAGGGAAACCAGCTTCAATAACATCGACACCCAGACGTTCCAAATCTCTTGCAATATCGATTTTTTCTGGAGTTGTCAATTGGCATCCTGGTACTTGTTCGCCATCGCGAAGTGTGGTATCAAATATGTATAAGTGATTTGGATCGTGTAACATAGCGTTAATTTTTATGTTGAACCTTAGTTTTTTCTATTTAATAAATTCTAATACTTTTTGGCCCATTTCTGCAGTCCCTAAAATCTGATCTGCAGGGGTTTGTGCATTGGCAATATCTCCCGTTCTCCAACCTGCTTTTAAGGTGTCTGCAACAGCCGTAGTTACGGCTTTAGCTTCTTCTTGAAGACCGAAAGAAATATCTAACATCAGCGCTACCGAGAGGATAGAGGCTAACGGATTGGCTTTATTCTGACCAGCAATATCATGCGCTGAACCATGAATAGGCTCAAAGAAACCCGTTCCATCGCCGATTGAAGCCGAGGCTAACATACCCATAGAACCTGCAATCTGAGATGCTTCATCCGTTAGGATATCTCCAAATAAATTAGCCGTTAATACCACGTCAAACTTCTTCGGATTTTTGACTAATTGCATGGCTGCATTATCGATAAACATATGTTCTGTTTCTACATCGCTATATTCTTTGGCGAGTTCTTGAACAACTTCTCTCCATAAGCGGGAGGTTCCTAGCACATTGGCTTTATCTACTGAGCAGAGTTTTTTGCCACGTGTACGTGCTGCTTCAAATGCTTTGCGCGCAATGCGCTCTACTTCATAGCGGTTATAGTTCATTAAGTCAGAAGCGAAATTATTGTCTTCCGAACGGGATTTCTCTCCGAAGTAAACATCTCCAGTTAATTCACGGAAGAATAGGATATCAGTACCTTTTAATACTTCAGGTTTTAGGCTCGAAGCATCTAGTAACTCATCGAATAATAAAATGGGACGTAAGTTTGCATAAAGCCCTAATTCCTTACGTATTTTTAATAGACCTTGCTCTGGACGTACCTTTGCGGAAGGATCATTATCATATTTAGCATGTCCAATGGCACCGAATAAAATAGCATCCGAAGCCTTTGCTTTCTCCAAGGTTTCATCAGGTAGGGGATTCCCCGTTACCTCAATTGCAGCATGTCCCATAATGCCTTCGTCATACTGGAAGTCATGTTGATATTTTTCAGCAATTTTTTCTAAAACTTTTTTACCCCATGTCGTAACTTCTTGTCCGATTCCATCTCCAGGGATTACTAAAATATTTTTTTTCATTTTAATTGATGCTTTCAAAAATTGATTCTATGGCTTTCACTTCGCCTTTTTCTAATATGATTTTCTTTTCAATACAAGAGGGGAGCTGCGTTTCAAAATGACCGACATATATTAAGGTCTTTCCATATCCGCAAAGCTCGTCCACTAGCGCATTGAAATAATTAGTTTGTTCCAAATCTAAACCTTGGCAAGGTTCATCCAGGATTAATAATTCTGGATTTTTAATAATGGTTCTCGCCAAAAGGGCTAACCTTTGCTTGCCTAAGGGTAAGGTGTTGAGGAGTTGATCTCGATAGGCTGTCAAATCGAAAAAATCCAGAATTTGATGGATTTTCTGTTGCTTTTCATAGCCTAAATTCTGAAATAGACCCACACTATCAAAGAATCCCGAAGCAATACATTGCCATACTTTAGCTGTCGGGTCAAAATACCAGTGCATTTCCGGGGAGATGATTCCTAAATGGGATTTAATATCCCAAATGGATTCTCCAGATCCGCGCTGATTTCCGAATAAGGTAATATCATTTGCGTAAGCTTGGGGGTGATCGGCATTTATTAAAGATAATAAGGTGGATTTACCAGAACCATTATGCCCTTGTAATAACCACTTTTCACCTGCTTTAACCTCCCAATTGACATTTTTTAAAACCTGCTTCTCTCCATATTGTATAGAAACGTTCTGCATGCGGACCATAATCTCCGAAGAAATCTTTGGAGTCTGCTGTAGAAAATAGGGAAGTACCTTTTTCGTGCGCAGAATAGCCTTCGAAATTTCCTGAATAGAAGGACGTATCACTAACTGTCCATCTATTAATTCAGCGAATCTATTGATACATGCCGGCAATTGCGTTTCATTGCTTATTAAAATCAGACTGATTCCTGCTTGAGCCAGTTGCTCTAAACAGCCGTCTAAATACTGACGTGAGGCTACATCTAAGCCTGTATAGGGTTGATCGATAATTAGGAGCTGAGGTCTTAACCAAAGCGCTTTAATCAACTGTAATTTCTTATGTTCGCCGGAGGAAAGTTCAAATAGCTGTGCCTCTTGACAATGGTGAAAACCAAAGCCTGTTAATAAGACTTCAACATCAGCCATATGTAAGTCTTCTGTCTCCGCGTAATGTTTTAATTCTGCATATACAGACAGGGTTTCTTTAACCTGCGTTTTAGTATAGCGTTGCTGATAATAAAAATTTTTATCTCCTTCTAAATTGGTGAATTGATACCAGTTAGCGACGTACAACAGCTTATGTGGATGATGGGGATCCCCATGTACTTGTATACTTCCTTCTGTAGGCACTAAACCTGCTATCGCTTTTGCCAAGCTGCTCTTTCCAGTTCCAGAAGGCCCCCCAATCAGCCAGTGTTCCCCCGGAAAAATTTGCCAATTCAAATCCTTTAATACTTCTTTAGCGTTGTATTTCAGATTTAAATTGGCGATATGAACGAGCGCAGTAGCCATTATCTGGATGCTTCGAAATTTAAGATTAAGTCCTTTTGATTTAGGATAAAGTCGATATCGTCATATCCATTAATCAAACAAGATTTTTTATACGGATTGATTTCAAAAGATTCCGTCGCTCCGGTTTCTTCTAATCTAACCGTTTGGTTTTCCAAGTCTACGGTGATTTCAGTAGATGGATTTTTTAATACCAATTCAAATAGCTGCTCTAAAAAGGCATCTGATACTTGAATAGGTAAAAGTCCATTGTTCAATGCATTTCCTTTAAAGATATCTGCAAAGAAACTAGAGATGACCACATCAAAACCATAATCTTGAATTGCCCAAGCGGCATGCTCCCGTGAAGATCCGCAGCCAAAGTTTTTTCCGGCAACTAAGATCTGTCCCTGAAAGGTTTGATTATTCATCACAAAATCTGCCTTAGGCTCATTGTTTGAATCAAAACGCCAGTCACGGAATAGATTATCTCCAAATCCTTCCCTTGTCGTTGCTTTTAAGAAACGAGCTGGAATAATCTGGTCGGTATCGATATTTTCTATAGGTAATGGAACTACCTGAGAAGTTAATTTTACAAATTTTTTCATGTTAACTAGGATGCTGTAGTCATAAAAGACCTACGGTTATTGTGCTTAGATTTATAGTAATTCTCTTACATCAGAAATTTTTCCAGTAACTGCCGCCGCGGCTGCCGTCAATGGAGATACGAGCAGGGTACGTGCATTTGGTCCCTGACGACCTTCGAAATTTCTATTGGAAGTTGACACACAATATTTACCTGCAGGGATTTTATCTTCATTCATCCCTAAGCATGCCGAACATCCGGGTTCACGTAATTGGAAGCCTGCTTCTTCGAAGATTTTATCTAACTGCTCTTCCTTCGCTTGTTTTTCCACTTGTTTAGATCCAGGCACAATCCATACTTCAACTTGAGGAGCTTTTTGCTTTCCTTTAACAAAAGCGGCAACTTCTCTTAAGTCTTCAATTCTGGAATTGGTACAAGAGCCGATAAATACATAATCTACCTGCTGCCCTAATACTGAAACATTATCTTGGAACCCCATATAATCTAAGGCTTTCTGATAGGAAGGCTGTTCCGATTCAGGTTGTGCTGTAGTTGCTGGAATATGTTCAGCAATACCCATACCCATACCTGGGTTAGTTCCATAGGTAATCATCGGAGCGATATCTGCAGCATCGAAAGTTAATACTTTATCAAAAGTAGCATCGGCATCGGAATATAAAGTCTTCCAATATGCTAATGATTTCTCCCATTCCTCTCCTTTAGGAGCGAATTCACGGCCTTCAACATAGTCGAAAGTAATTTGGTCTGGTGCAATTAATCCACCTCTAGCGCCCATCTCAATACTCATATTACAGATGGTCATACGCGCTTCCATGCTTAACGATTCAATGGCTGTACCGGCATACTCAATAAAATACCCCGTACCTCCAGCAGCGGAAATTTTAGCAATGATATACAGGATAATATCTTTAGCCCCTACACCTTTACCTAAGGTTCCATTTACTTCAATCTTCATCGTTTTAGGTTTTTGAAGCAACAGACATTGCGTGGCGAATACCTGCTCAACTTGAGAAGTACCGATACCAAATGCAATCGCTCCAAAGGCCCCATGTGTAGAGGTATGAGAATCTCCACATACCATAGTCTTCCCAGGTAGCGTAATTCCTAATTCAGGACCTATCACATGGACAATACCTTGATAAGGATGACCTAATCCATATAGGTTAATTCCAAATTCCGCACAGTTTTTTGTCAGCATATCCACTTGATATCTGGACAATTCTTCTTTAATCGGTAAGTGTTGATTTAAAGTCGGGACATTATGATCCGCTGTCGCAACGGTTTGCTGCGGACGAAAGACAGGAATTCCTCGTTTACGTAAGCCATCAAAAGCTTGAGGAGAGGTTACCTCATGAATTAAGTGTGTATCAATATACAAGATATCTGGAAATCCCTCTTCACTCTTGACGACATGCGCATCCCAAATTTTCTCTACTAATGTTTTTGCCATTTTTATATACTATTTAGAAAACTGATAGGCGGCAAGGCCTATCAGTTTTAGATTGTTTTATTATTATGCCGTTTTAATTGCTTTCATAGCTGTCATCGCCTGACGTAATACTGCACCTACTTTTTCGACTTGGTGTGTACGTATAGCTTCATTTACAGCGATTAATTCTTGATTGTCTACAGCGCCATCTTTACCTGCATTATAGTTTGTGCCGATAATATCGGTATCTACAGTTTTCATGAAATCAGCTAATAATGGCTTACATGCATGATCGAATAAGTAACAACCGTATTCTGCGGTATCTGAAATAACTCGGTTCATCTCGAATAATTTCTTACGTGCAATGGTATTTGCGATTAAAGGAGTTTCGTGTAGGGATTCATAATATGCAGATTCAGGTTTAATACCGGCCTCAACCATAGTTTCAAAAGCTAATTCCACCCCTGCTTTAATATAGGCTACCATAAATACAGCATTATCAAAATACTCTTGTTCTCCAATTTTAACATCTCCAGCTGGCGTTTTTTCAAAAGCAGTTTCTCCAGTTGCAGCTCTCCATGTCAATAGGTTTTTATCATCATTTGCCCAGTCAGCCATCATCGTCGCACTGAATTCACCAGACATAATATCATCTTGGTGTTTTTGAAATAAAGGACGCATAATTTGTTTTAACTCTTCAGCAATATGAAAAGCTTTAATTTTAGCCACATTGGAAAGGCGGTCCATCATCGCGGTAACACCTCCTTGTTTTAATGCTTCAGTAATTACTTCCACACCATATTGAACTAATTTTGAAGCATATCCTGCGTCTATACCTTTCTCCACCATTTTATCGAAAGATAAAATCGATCCAGTTTGTAAAAGACCACAAAGAATAGTCTGCTCACCCATTAAGTCGGATTTTACCTCCGCCACGAAAGATGATTTTAATACACCAGCACGGTGTCCACCTGTACCTACACAGTATGCTTTTGCTTCAGCAAGACCCTTCCCTTGAGGATCATTCTCCGGGTGCACTGCAATTAATGTAGGAACTCCAAAACCACGTACATATTCTGCACGTACTTCTGATCCTGGACATTTTGGCGCGACCATAATGACTGTAATATCTTTACGGATTTGCATTCCTTCTTCTACGATATTAAAACCGTGAGAGTAGGAAAGCGTCGCATCTTGTTTCATCAATGGCATTACGGCATTGATTACGGCAGTATGTTGTTTATCTGGAGTTAAGTTAATCACTAAATCAGCAGCAGGAATTAATTCTTCATAAGTGCCTACTTTAAAATTATTGTCAGTAGCATTTTTCCAAGAATCTCTCTTTTGTTCAATCGCTTCTTTACGTAAAGCATAAGACACATCTAGACCGCTATCTCTTAAGTTTAGACCTTGGTTTAAACCTTGAGCACCACAACCTACAATCACAATTTTTTTACCTTTTAGGGCGCTGACACCGTCTGCAAATTCACTGATATCCATGAATTCTGCAACACCTAATTGGTTTAGTTTCTCTCTGAGTGGTAATGTGTTAAAATAATTTGCCATCGTTTTAATGATTTAATTGCTTTTTTCTTTTCAAAACTTCGGAGGTTAGTTCAGAAGTTTTTTTGTTTAGTTTATTTATTGTTGATTATTCTACGTTGTGCTATAGCATATCCATAATGCAGATTATCATGACCTACAGTTAGGCTAATTACATCTTCAATACGGCTCATGCTCTGTTTATACGTGTCTGTAGCAAAGGGTTGAATCTGTTGAAAAAGACCATTATTATAATCTTCTTCGATTTTATCAATACTCTGTATAGCGATTTGTTTAAGTGCATCTACCTCTGCTTGACTTACGGTATAGGTAGGTTTTGTCCCTTTGGAATAGGCACTGGCAAATTGGATAAAACTAGCATCCGCAATAATGCCTGTACGTACATAACATAATCCTTGGGTCGCCACCACAATATGTCCGAAATTCCAGATGATATTATTATTAAAACCCGTCGGGATTTCATTTAATTGTGCTAAATCAAGCTCATCTATCAAATGGATAAAAGCCTGACGAGAGTCTCTGATAAAATTAAATATATGTTTCATATCCATTACATGGTAAATACGGACTTACCCTGATCTAAGAATTCATTTTCTACCACTTCCTCTGAAGGTTCACGCTCTTCGAATTTTTTCAGTTTCGAATGGAATCCTGCAGAGTTTTTAATAATAGCGATACGTGCTCCACGTACGAATTCAATTAAATTATATTTCGTTAATTCTTCCGTCAGGTTATCTATTTCCTCGCGGTGTCCTGCGGTTTCGAATACGGTATAATCTTTACGGATAACTACAGCTGAAGCTCCATACTGACGTAATAGGCGCTCCACATAGACTTCTTCGGTTACGATATCCGTAGGTACTTTATATAAGGCTTGTTCCTGCCAAATTACCTCATCATTGGTATTGTAGTAGGCTTTTAACACATCTACTTGTTTTTCAATCTGACGACATAACTTGCGTACAACCTCTTCCACTTCAGTAATTAAGATGGTAAAGCGATGTATACCTTCCACTTCAGAAGGGGAGGTGTTTAAGCTTTCAATATTTATTTTTCTTCTCGAGAAAATAGTAGAAATTCTACCGATTAAGCCGATTGAATTTTCAGTATATAGGGTGATTGTATATTCTTGTTTTTCCATGATCTTAAGCTTATTTTAAACGGATTTCAGAAACTGAAGTACCTTGAGCCACCATCGGGAATACATTATTTTCCTTCCCAACCATCACTTCTAAAAGGTAGGCATCTTCATGATCTAACATGGCTTTTAATGCTGTTTTTAGAACCGATCGATCGGAAATTTTATTTCCTGCTATACCATATCCTTTGGCTACAGCGACAAAATCCGGGCTGGTAATATTCACAAAGGAATAACGCTTATCATTAAATAACTGCTGCCATTGACGCACCATTCCTAAGAATTGATTATTTAGGATTAAGATTTTCACCTTAGCGCCAAATTGCATAATGGTACCTAACTCTTGCAATGTCATCTGGAAACCTCCATCTCCAATAATAGCGACTACAGTGCGTTCAGGAGCTCCATACCAGGCACCTATAGCGGCTGGTAATCCAAAGCCCATAGTTCCTAAACCTCCTGACGTTACATTCGATTTAGACTGATTGAATTTGGCATAGCGACAGGCTACCATTTGATGTTGACCGACATCGGTTGTAATAATGGCATCCCCTCCAGTTAATTCATTGAGGATATGAACGACCTCACCCATGGTAATGCTGCCTTCTTGAGGATGTAATTCCTTTTGAATGACTTCTTTAATTTCTTCTTTTTCCAATTCACGGAATTGTTGTAACCAAGCGCTATGATCTGAAGTTTTTAATAATTCAGTTAAGAGCGGTAAGGTTTCTTTACAGTCTCCCCAAACGGGAACCGTAGATTTGACATTCTTATCAATTTCAGCAGGATCAATATCCAGGTGAATTAATTGGGCTTGCTTTGCATATTTATCTAAGCGGCCTGTCACCCGGTCATCGAAACGCATGCCTATAGCAATAAGTACATCACATTCATTGGTCATGACATTAGGGGCATAATTACCATGCATACCTAACATCCCCACATGTTGAGGGTGGTCGGTGGCTAATGCTCCTAAGCCCATAACGGTGGCTGCGGCAGGAATACCTGATTTTTCTAAGAATGTTTTAAATTCCTTTTCAGCTCTCCCCAAAAGGACTCCTTGGCCGAAAAGAATAAAAGGTTTTTGAGCAGAGTTGATTAATTCGGCTGCTTGTTCTATATATTCATGGCGCACAATTGGAGCCGGTCTATACGAGCGAATATGTCTACATTTTTCGTAGCCATAATAGTCGAATAACTCCATTTGTGCATTTTTAGTAATATCGATTAAGACTGGTCCTGGACGACCTGTGCTTGCAATATAAAATGCTTTTGCTAATGCTGTAGGAATCTCTGCGGCCTCGGTCACTTGATAGCTCCATTTAGTAACGGGTGCAGTAATATTAATGACATCTGTTTCCTGAAATGCATCTGTTCCGAGCAGACTCGCGAAGACTTGTCCTGTGATGCAGACGATCGGGTTACTATCTATCATAGCATCCGCTAATCCAGTCACTAAGTTTGTTGCTCCGGGACCTGAAGTAGCAAATACTACTCCGGTACGTCCTGAAGTGCGCGCAAATCCTTGAGCTGCATGAATACCTCCCTGCTCATGACGAACTAAGATATGCTTTAAACGATCATTATAATCATATAAGGCATCATAGATCGGCATAATAGCACCTCCAGGGTATCCAAATACGGTGTCAACTCCTTCGCATAATAAGGCTTCTAAGACAGCTTGAGAACCTGATAATTGCTTAATTGGCTCTGCATGCTTCGTACATTCCTTATGTTCAGTTTTTTCCAGCGTACTCATTGTATAATATTTATTCGATTAGTATTGTTAGTTGATTATTCGGTCTTTCTGATCTTATTGGTCGGTTACACAACCTTCCGATGCATCAGAAACGGTTTTGGCATATTTAAACAGTACCCCTTTAGATACTTTTAATGCAGGCTGAGTCCATTTAGCACGACGTGCGGCAATCGTATCCTCATCTACTTTTAAGTTGATGGTATTATTTACGGAATCAATTTCAATGATATCATTATCTTCCACTAAACCTATTAATCCACCTTTATAGGCTTCTGGAGTAATGTGGCCGACTACGAATCCATGTGTTCCTCCAGAGAAACGACCGTCAGTAATTAAGGCTACAGACTTTCCTAGACCCGCTCCAATAATGGCAGAGGTAGGTTTTAACATCTCAGGCATGCCGGGCGCTCCCACGGGACCTTCATTTTTAATAACCACGACATCTCCTTTTTTCACTGTACCATCAGAGATTCCTTGAATTAAATGTTGCTCCCCATCAAATACGCGTGCTGGACCTACAAATCGCTCTCCCTCTTTACCTGAAATTTTAGCTACAGAACCTTTCTCTGCTAAATTTCCGTAAAGGATTTGTAAGTGGCCGTTCGCTTTAATCGGTTCACTTAATTTTTTAATAATGGGTTGATTATAATCTATAATAGATTTTACATCGGCTAGATTTTCTGCTAATGTTTGCCCTGTTACAGTTAAGCAGTCTCCATGTAATAAACCTTCATTTAATAAGTATTTTAAAACGGCAGGGATACCTCCATATTGATGTAAATCCTGCATTAAATATTTTCCGGAAGGTTTAAAGTCTGCTAAAACTGGAGTTTCATTAGAGAATTTTTGAAAATCATCCTGTGTAATTTCTACTCCTACAGCTTTTCCCATCGCTATAAAATGTAATACCGCATTGGTGGATCCTCCTAAGATAATAATCGTCCGAATGGCATTTTCAAATGCTTGACGTGTCATAATATCGGAGGGTTTAATATCTCTTTCCAAAAGGATTTTAATATATTTTCCAGCTTCTATACACTCGTCTTTTTTCTCTTTAGATACCGCAGGATTAGAAGCAGAATAAGGTAAACTCATACCCAAAGCTTCAATTGCTGAAGCCATCGTATTGGCCGTATACATGCCTCCACAGGCACCTGCCCCGGGACAGGTATGTTTAATAATCCCTTCATAGTCCTCATCCGATAAGTTGCCACAAATCTTCTGACCTAAGGCTTCGAATGCAGAGACGATATTTAAATCTTCGCCTTTATAGTTTCCAGGTGCAATTGTGCCTCCATAGACCATAATCGCTGGACGATTTAAACGACCCATCGCAATTAATGCTCCAGGCATATTTTTATCACATCCTGGAATAGCAATTAATCCATCGTAATATTGTCCACCACAGATGGTTTCAATAGAATCTGCAATCACATCTCGGCTGACTAAGGAATAGCGCATCCCATCAGTACCATTACTCATGCCATCAGAAACGCCAATCGTTCCAAAAGTTAATCCTACTAAGTCATTATCCCAGACTCCTTTTTTTACGACCTGAGCTAAATCATTCAGGTGCATATTACAGGTATTACCATCGTAACCCATACTTGCAATACCGACCTGGGCTTTATCCATATCGGCATCCGTTAGTCCAATTCCATACAACATCGCCTTCGCAGCAGGTTGTGTTGCATCTTGTGTAAAAGTCCGGCTGTATTTATTTAATACCTGCTCGTTCTTAGATGATGACTTCATAGTTTTCGTTCTCTAATACTAAATTTTTATATCTTCTTTGGATGGAGGCACTTAAAGTATGCTCCCAATCTTCTTTATATACAATATGATCGACTTCTTTAATGCCTATAATTTCAGCCGCTGTGCCCGAAAGAAAAGCAGCATCTGCTTGATGTATCTCCTGGATGGTCAATGGTTTTTCAATAAGTTCGATATGTAGGTTTCTACATATTTCCAATACGGTCTGACGTGTGATTCCTGGGAACACATTTTGTAAAGCCGGCGTATAGATTATATTATCCTTTTCAATAAATAAGTTTTCACTGGATGCCTGAGCGACAAAACCTTCTTGATCTAATAATAAAGCTTCATCAAAACCTTTACTTAAGGCATCGGAGCTCGCTAAGATGGAGTTGATATACTGTCCACAAATTTTAGCATCTACACGACATGATTTCGGGTTCGGACGTTCAATATCTGAAATACATACACGTAATAAATTCTGTCCTAAATAAGGTCCCCATTCCCATGCTGCCATCATGATGCTGGCTTGAGTGGAGGAGGTGAGGTGCATATTCGCTCCGGATACAACTAAGGGGCGGATATATGCAGAACGTAAATTATTAACTTCTAATAATTCATAAGCTTTTTCTACCAATTCCTTATTATCCCAGTGATATGGAATATTAATCGCTTCACAAGAAAGTTTTAAACGTTCAAAATGTTCTTCAGCTTTAAAAATTCGGGGACCTAAATGGGTATTATAGGCGCGTAATCCTTCAAAAGCTCCATATCCATAATGAAGGGCTTGACCATATAGATCAATACCTGTATGTGAGGCTTTTTCAAAGCTTCCATCCAGATAAATTAAAGTGTCTTTGTCGTAATATTTCATACTCTGTTACTTTTTAAGTTTCCCCTTAGAACTGCTGTTTTTCAATTGGATAAATCCCTTTCTATTCCATGTCGATTTATACGGATGAAATTGATTTCTTTAAGTTAGTATCTTTATATATTGAAGTCAATAGGCTATTGGCTATTTTTGTAATTAGTATATAATTTCGGTTATTATATATATGCGGAATATTATTCTGATAATATCTCTAAAACAAATATTTTATAACAATTGAGGTAGACCAAATCTAAAATTGGTCTATTTTCTTGGAAGAGAGATTTTGTGTTCAGACTTCAAAATTCTGCTTAAAACAGCAGAATTCTAAAAATAGTTGACAAAAAAAAGCCCCTTTAAGCAGGAGCTCAAAGGGGCTTTTTTTTATATTTAGAAAGTCTTATTTTTCGACGATTCCTTCTGCGAGAACAGTAATTTTATTATCGATGACTTCTACTACACCACCAATAATATATAGAACTTCTTCGCTTTTTCCTTGACGAATAATAACTTTTCCATCCTCTAAAGTAGATACAATAGCAGCGTGATCCTTTAAGATTTCAAAAGAACCTGCGCTACCGGGTACCGTTACCGAAGTAACTTCACCTTCGTATGCTAATTTATCGGGAGTGATAATAGTAAGTTTCATGCCTATCTATAAATTAAACTGCTTCAGCTAATAATTTTTTACCTTTTTCAATAGCTTCTTCAATGCTACCTACTAAGTTGAAAGATGCTTCAGGGTATTCATCTACTTCACCATCAATAATCATATTGAAACCTTTGATGGTATCTTTGATGTCTACTAATACACCTTTTAAACCTGTAAATTGCTCTGCTACGTGGAAAGGTTGAGATAAGAAACGTTGAACACGACGTGCTCTATGTACTGTTAATTTATCTTCCTCAGATAACTCATCCATACCTAAGATGGCGATAATATCTTGTAACTCTTTATAACGTTGTAAAATTTCTTTCACACGTTGAGCTGTATTATAGTGTTCATTTCCTAATACTGCAGGAGATAAAATACGTGAAGTAGAATCTAATGGATCTACCGCAGGATAGATACCTAACTCTGCAATTTTACGAGATAATACTGTTGTTGCATCTAAATGGGCGAAAGTCGTAGCTGGCGCAGGGTCAGTTAAATCATCGGCAGGAACGTAAACGGCCTGTACAGATGTAATTGATCCATTTTTCGTAGAAGTAATACGCTCTTGCATTAAACCCATCTCTGTAGCTAAAGTCGGTTGGTAACCTACAGCTGAAGGCATACGGCCTAATAGTGCGGATACTTCAGAACCAGCTTGTGTAAAACGGAAGATATTATCAATAAAGAATAATA
>DAIQRP010000016.1:29264-35447 GCA_036786125.1 Sphingobacterium sp. | reverse complement strand
TCGTAAATGGCAGTTAGGAACCATTCAAGTGGATTATAACCTACCTGAGCGCTTTGAATTAGAATATACAGGTTCCGATAATGCAAAACATCGCCCTGTAATGATTCACCGTGCACCCTTTGGATCTTTAGAGAGATTTGTAGCGGTTTTAATCGAACATTGCGCGGGTCAGTTCCCATTATGGCTTGCGCCTGAGCAATTTATTGTACTGCCTGTATCGGAAAAATATGAAGAATATGCGAAAAATCTTTTAGAATCGCTAAATAATTCCGATATTCGCGGACTGATTGACCTTCGCGACGAGAAGGTAGGTCGTAAGATTCGTGACGCTGAAGTGAAAAAGTTACCTTATATGCTTATTGTAGGGGAGAAAGAGCTAGAAAGTGGCACAATTTCTGTACGTAAACATGGTTCAGTAGACTTAGGATCTATGACTGCTGACGAATTTAGAGAAGTATTAATTAAAGAAATAACCGTTTAATATTTAAACATTTGGCATTAAAAAAACCAGGAGGTCCAAGACCTCCAATGAGAAAGAAAGAACCAGATCACCGCATCAATGAACTAATCAGAGTGCCAGAGGTACGTCTGGTAGGTGATAATGTGGAAACAGGAGTTTACCCAACGCGTAAAGCCTTGGAGATGGCCGATGAATTGGAGCTTGATTTAGTTGAGATTTCGCCAAATGCTGTTCCTCCGGTTTGTAAAATAATTGACTACAGTAAATTTGTTTACGAACAAAAGAAAAAGCAAAAAGAAATCAAAGCTAATGCAAAACAAACCGTAATTAAGGAAATTCGTTTCGGACCTAATACGAGTGAGCATGATTTCGAATTTAAATTAAAACACGCTGTACGTTTCCTTGAAGGAGGAGAAAAAGTTCGTGCTTATGTACACTTTAAAGGTCGTGCTATTGTTCACAAAGAACAAGGTGAGATTTTATTGTTGCGCTTCGCACAGGCTTTAGAAGATGTAGGTAAAGTAGAATTACTTCCTAAATTAGAAGGTAAGCGTATGTTCTTAACTGTAGCTCCAAAGGCTGTAGTTAAAAAATAAATAAGATTCTAACAGATTGATATAAAATTTAAGAGTATTATGCCAAAAGTAAAAACCAATTCCAGCGCTAAAAAACGTTTTAAGTTAACTGGAACAGGTAAAATTGCAAGAAAAAACGCTTACAAAAGCCACATCTTGACTAAGAAATCTAAAAAACGTAAACGTAACTTAACTACTACTAGTTATGTTGCTGATGGCGATATGGGTAACGTTAAACGTATGCTTGCTATCGGTAAATAATTTACCGTTTTTTAATATAAACACATTTTTTTAACCGGGTATCGGGTCGTAAGAGTATTGAAAAACATCTCGCCTGTTACCAAATAAATTTTAATCATATGCCACGTTCGGTTAACGCAGTTGCTTCGAGAAGAAGACGTAAAAAAATCCTTAAATTAGCGAAAGGCTATTATGGATCACGTAGCAAAGTATATACTATTGCTAAAAATACAGTAGAAAAAGGTTTACAGTACGCTTACCGCGACCGTAAAACCAAAAAACGCGAGTTTAGAGCTTTATGGATTCAACGTATTAACGCTGGAGCTCGTCAACAAGGAATTTCATATTCTAAATTGATCGGTAAATTAAACGCTAAAAACATTGGTTTAAACCGTAAGGTTTTAGCTGATTTAGCTTTAAACAACCCAGATGCTTTCAAAGCAGTTGTAGACGCAGTAAAATAGAGTTTTAACCGTAGTCAATTTGTTAGATATTAAAAGGGAACCTGTATAGGTTCCCTTTTTTTTATGGCTGATAAGTTGAATTTTTTTATAAATATTTGTACCTTGGTAAAGCCTTTTTCAATAGAGTTAAATATTTTAAAAGCCAAGATTTAATTCTATACCTATAGAATCTACTACTGTAATTACATTATTTTAATTGCCTAATTTCACTTATTTAGGTGCAAAATATATACTATGAAGAACATCTTTATACTATTCTTCTTTTTAATTTATGTGCCCTTTTCCTTTGCACAAAATCGGACAGGGGTGAATACTAAAACTGCTGAGGCTACTTTAGATATTCGTGCGCAAACTAATTCCGCCTCCGATAAGTCGTTGAGCATAAAACACGGCAATACGACCGATTTAACGGTGTTGAATAATGGTCATGTAGGCATCGGAGAGCCCAAGCCTACGGCACAGTTGCATATTAAAAATGAAGTCGACGGAAAATTATTAAATCTTTCTGGTATAGCAAGTGCCGAAAACCCGAACTATGCTTACCTCGGAGTTCATCAGTCCAATTTCAATGTAAAAACCATACAAGATATTCCTTTAAATGCAACCATAATACAATCTCCAAGATCAGAATCCATTAATTTTACTACTGGATCAGGGAATTATATCTCCATATCGGAATCTGATATGGTTGTCAATAAGCTCGTGAAATTTGGAAATAATAGCATGACGATTAATGAATCTGGACTCTATGAAATTTCAGCTTCTTTTGTTGTTAATTTAGGTAATACTTCCTCTGTTGTATTCACTCGTATAGGGATAAATTTTATTATTTATAAAGGTACTACCTATACGACACCGAACCAAATTGTAGCAGGAACCCGTTATTCTTTTGTTTATGAAAATAGTAAGATAAATACCACGGTAGATATTCCTCCAGTATTGGTCTATCTGAATGCTGGAGATCAACTTGGGGCATTCACAAATTCCGGTTTTGTAGATCAAAGTTATCCCAATATGAAGTTTATCGCTGACCCGAGTTCAGGATTTCCTTATAGTAAGATTATCCGTATTGTAAAATTAGATTTATAAGCATGAAATATCTATTCACCTCTATCTTTTATCTTTTCTTTTTTGGCTTATTACATGCACAAACAGGAATCAATGTACGGAGCTCCAGCGCAGAACTGACGATTAAAAGTGAAGAAACCAGCCCTACATCTAAAGTCATAAAGATATCCAATCCAAACCAGGAAACCTTTTCCTTGCAAGAAAATGGAACCATGGGAATTAATGTAAGCCAGCCTTTGGCGACTTTACATATTAAAGGTATAGATGTCAATGTCTTAAAATTACAGGGTTTGTTAACTTTACCTGCCCGAGAGGTTCGGCCATTGACAATTAATCCACAAGATGGTATAGTTTATGTAAGTAATACTTATCCTTCCTTAAGTACGATATATGCCTCTAAATCATCACAAACTATCCTAAATAATAATGCTGCTCAGCTGATTACTTTTTCTGAAGCTGATCGAATTAAAGAAAATTATGTACAGTTTAATGCGGTGACTTCCAAATTTAAGGTGCTTAAAACAGGGAGTTTCGAACTTGAAGCTGGTCTAGTTTTTAATCCTCAACATAGTGCTTTTACATCCAATAATGATTATGTATGTATGCAGGTTGAAATTCAGGATAATACCAATAAAGTCATCGGTTCCGGCAATTTTACCTTTTACAGAAATATTGGAAATTTGCCTGTTTATATCAGCACGGGAGCTGTCTTTGTCAACCTCACCAAAGATCAGGAAATTGCCGTTTATATTCGAAAGACAGCTGGCACAACTAGTGGAGGAACTTCTGGAGGGCAGATTGCCGTGAGTAGTTTTACCCCAACCTCTAAGTTTATAAAAATTACCCGATATTAAAAGAAGTCCATCATGATCCGATATATTTTTAGTTTAATTTTAGCCTGTCATACAATCGTTGTATGCGCACAGTCGGGTACTGCAGTAAATACCCAAGTATCTGAATCTCTGTTTGAAGTATCTGGTAAAAATGATATTAAATTACTGAAGGTCGATAATGCGAGTAGTCGTGAAATCCTGACCATCCTTCCCACAGGAAAGATAGGCTTAAATCAAACCCTTCCAACAACGAATTTAAATATTGTAAAATTACCTAACTTTCCAACCCTGAAGATTGAAGGTATTGATGAAATGACTTCAATTGATGGTTATTTATTGGGTTTAGATCAAAATAATAACGTCGTAAAGACTACAGGAACACCGAGTTATGCTCTTTTTGCACAATCTACAGCAGTGCAGAGCTATAAGCGGGCGAGTACAGATATAGCAACGGTAACATTTGCAAACGAAAATATTATATTCAATAATGTCGCTGTATTTGAACCGACGAGTAATACTTTTAAAATCAATGAAGAAGGATTTTATGAAGTCAGTGGGTATATCACTGTCAACCCGCAGAATCGTATGGATAATTATAATGCCAATCATTTAATTGTAGTCAATCTAATTATATATCAGTATATGGGCACCATCGCTTCTTCTCCTGTTATTAGTTCTCAAAGACAGATTTATAGCTCTGGTAATCTAGACGTTGCCGCTACCATAAAAACACCTCCTATTACCGTATTTCTACCTAAGGATGCTAGAATTTTAGTAGCATTTCAGCGAGACCCAATAAGTACTCTTGAATTTGGAGCTAAACTCGATGGGAAAGACTTGGACAATTATATCAATAAAGCTACAGGAATGACAGCAACAAAAGCTTTACGTATAATTAAGAAATAATTTTTTATTTTTGTAAAGTAATTAAAATTGAGCTTAAGTACTAACTGTTCAAGCATGAGAAAATTAAAAACAGCTTTACTATTGATCGTTTCTATGTCTTCCACAGCATTTGCGATTACTTCATCAGCAAGTATGATGAAAAAGGTAGAAGGGTTATCCTATTTACAGAAAGAATACATTGAAGTAAATGGTGTAGAGGTTAAAAAAACAATTAATGCAACAGGGAATGAAATTATTGTCATCAACGGTGTAGATAATGTCATTACCATTACCGGAGAGTGCAGTGAGATTATTGTGGCCGGCTCAGGGCATACCGTGCTGGCGGAAGGTGTCAAAACGATTAAAGTGGAAGGGACTAATAATACCGTTAAATACAAAAAGGCTACTTCTTCAGACGGAAGATTAAATAGTAGCATTTCCGGTGTAGATAATAAAATTGAAAAAGTAAATTAATAACTGAAATTATATAAAAGGGATAGCATCGTATGCTATCCCTTTTATATTTTAGAAGTTTCTGTATACTTTGAGTACTTGGCTTGCTTGTCGTACTTGCGAAACTCTTTGGGAAGTACTTATTTTCTATTATAGACTACTTTCTTTTTTCTTTTTCTTACGGACTTCGATGCGGGCTTGTTTTGCAGCCTCATATCGCTTCTCCAAATACATAATAATCTCTGCAGCAATATCCTTACCGGTAGCTTTTTCAATGCCTTCTAAGCCTGGAGAAGAGTTCACTTCCAAAACTAATGGCCCTCGGTTGGAAGGAATTAAATCGACTCCACATACCGTAAGCCCCAATTCTCTTGCAGCAGCAATTGCAGTATCTCTTTCTTGCTTGGTTAACTTCACAATAGAGGAGGTGCCTCCACGATGCAGGTTCGATCGGAACTCACCTTCTTTAGCAGTTCGTTTCATTGCGCCTACAACCTTTCCATCTACCACAAAAGCACGAATATCTGTCCCTTTAGATTCGGCAATATACTCTTGGATTAAAATATTATTCCCTAGTCCATAAAAAGCTTCAATCACTGAAGAAGCCGCCTTTTTTGTTTCTGCTAAGACCACTCCAATACCTTGGGTTCCTTCGAGCACTTTAATCACTAAAGGAGCTCCACCGACCATATTAATTAGGTCGTCTACATCGGATGTATTTCTTGCAAATCCAGTCACCGGAAGGCCTATTCCGGCACCAGATAAAATTTGCATACATCTGAGTTTGTCTCGAGAACGTGTAATCCCTTGGCTTGGATTAGCTGAAATCACATCCATTACTTCAAACTGACGGACAATGGATGATCCAAAAAATGTTACTGAAGCGCCAATTCTCGGGATTATAGCATCGATATCCACTAAATCCTCTCCTTTATAATGTATAGTAGGTTTTCCTTGACGGATACCGACATAACATTTACTATGGTCTATGACAACGCATTCATGACCCCTTAATTCTGCAGCTTCTACTAATCGACGTGTCGAGTATAGGCTTTTTACTGTTGATAATACAGCGATTTTCACCTCAAATGTTATTTAATAATTGTATGGCTAAAAATAAACTTAATCTTATTTAAGTTTAAACTCTTGAAAGGTTGAATTTGGATACATCAACCAAAAATTTTTTATGGATAAAGTTTCTACCT
>DAIQRP010000016.1:21381-29084 GCA_036786125.1 Sphingobacterium sp. | reverse complement strand
TCAAATATGCGAATCTGATCAGCATGTAGTACGGAGGTTCTTGCGCCTGTATCAATTTTTACTGGAATATTAAACAAGCCAAGTTCTGGAAGATCGATTATCTCTTTCCATCCGATAGTGGGTTTATCTTTCATTGCTTAAGATAACATTAAATACTCCACGCCAATCGGTTTAGACTGGCGTGGAGTTTATATTATTCATATATAAATGTGCCGTAAGGCGATTCTATAGTTACTTGTTTTTTCGTCGCTTCTTCCACGCGACCTACAATCTGAGCTGGAATTCCGAATGATTCAGAAATCGCAATAATGTCGGCTGCAATTTCTTCGGATACATAAAGCTCCATACGGTGTCCCATATTAAATACTTTATACATTTCTTTCCAGTCGGTATTGGATTCTTTTTGAATTAAATCGAAAAGTGGAGGAATCGGGAACAGATTATCTTTGATAATATGTACATCATCTACAAAATGAAGAACTTTAGTCTGAGCTCCTCCAGAGCAATGTACCATACCATCAATTTGACTGCGGTATTGATCTAAGATTTTTTTAATTACCGGAGCATAGGTACGTGTCGCGGATAAAACTAATTTTCCAGCGGTAATTTCCTGTCCTTCGGCAATCTGAATTTTATTAGTTAAGGATTGAGATCCTGCGAATACCAGTTCATAAGGCACTGCAGGGTCATAACTCTCCGGATATTTTTCTGCAATTTCCTTAGCAAATACATCATGACGCGCGGAGGTTAATCCATTGGAACCCATTCCGCCATTATATTCTTTTTCATAGGTCGCTTGTCCAAATGAAGCTAAACCTACAATAACATTTCCGGGTTTAATATGGTGATTTGAAATTACATCTGCGCGTTTCATACGGCAGGTAACTGTGCTATCTACGATAATGGTACGTACAATATCACCTACATCAGCAGTTTCACCACCAGTAGAATATATTCCCACACCCATCTCTCGTAGTTCAGCTAGGATTTCCTCTGTTCCATTGATAATTTCTGCGATCACTTCACCAGGGATCAGATTCTTATTTCGACCAATAGTGGAAGATAACAAGATATTATCCGTAGCGCCAACACATAATAAATCATCTAGGTTCATAATAATTGCATCTTGTGCAATTCCTCTCCAAACTGAAGCATCACCAGTTTCTTTCCAGTAGATATAAGCTAAAGATGATTTTGTACCAGCGCCATCAGCGTGCATGATATTGCACCATTCTTCGTCAGCTCCTAAAATATCTGGGATAATTTTACAAAAAGCTTTAGGATATAATCCTTTATCAATGTTTTTAATTGCGTTGTGTACATCCTCTTTTCCAGCGGATACACCTCTTTGGTTGTATTTTAAATCAGACATGTTGTGGCAAAAATAACTATATAAATTCTAATCTCGGATTAATTTGAATTAATTTTTCATTTAATTTTTATCCAGTCCTGAAGGAGCTTTTCAAAATTGTAATTCGCATTGGCAGGACTGCTACTGGGCAGGCAGATATATTGAATATGCTTATATCTAGGAAAATACTTATCATATAGTTTTTGTGCTTTCTGCCCATTAAAAAAGATGGTCTTTAATTCAGGGTGCGCCTGAATAAATGTGTCCAAAGGATTTGGGATTTCCTCGAGTATGGCTGTATCGAGGCTTCCCTTGCGTAGCGCTTGAGCACATACATCCCAAAGACCTAAATGATGTTTGCGGATTAAATTCTCCTTTTCGGTATACGTGTGGATAGGTTCTTGAAATAAGGTACTTAAAATCTTCCAGAATCTATTTTGAGGATGTCCATAATATTGTTGTACCAGTAGGGAGCGATCTCCTGGAAGTGTGCCTAGTATTAAACGTGTTATATCTGTGCCATACAGGGGCTCAAATGATACTTTTTTCATCGGTATTTCGTCTATTCCTGTTTTTTTTATTTCTTTGTTAAAGAAGATACCGAAATATAACCAAAACCTAGATTTAATTTGATGATTACTTGTGATTTTAGATTAAAAGTATTTTATACGGCAGCAAAAGAATTGAATTTTACGAAGGCAGCCCGTGAATTATGTATCTCCCAACCTGCCGTCAGTAAAAATATTCAGGAATTGGAATTGCAAATCGGGCAAGGGCTATTTGTACGGAACGGAAATAGACTCCTTTTAACTGCTGCAGGGGAGGTATTATTAAATAGCGCGGAGCAGATTCTTTCTGCCTATGAAAAGGTGGCTTATGAGTTAGAATTAATGAAAGGTATTACGGCAGGCACATTAAATATCGGCGCCTCGACAACCATATCACAATATATCATCCCCCAGATCCTCGCCTCCTTCCGAAAGCAATATACAGATATCGACTTTAAACTTCATCATGGAAATACCCTTCAGGTAGAAAATTGGATTGCCAATAAGCAGATACATATAGGTTTTATTGAAGGTCTTACCCAAGAGAAATCCCTGAAGTATACCGAGCTATTTAAAGATCAAATCGTATTAGTAGCTAAATCGGACCATTCCATTTTTAAACAAAAAGAATTCTATATCCAGGATATTAAAAAGCAGGATTTAATTCTGAGAGAACATGGATCGGGAACAAATGCCATAATTATGAAAGCCTTATATCAGGTAGGTATCGAACCATATATGCTCCATACCCAGGTACATCTAGCCAGTTCAGAATCTATTAAAGAATATCTTCTATATAGTGAAAGTATGGCTTTCCTCTCTATTCATGCGATACATAAAGAAGTTCAGGAAGGTAAATTACGGATTATACAGATTCAGGATTTCGATATACAGCGGAACTTCTTTATTATTCATCAACGTGGCGAAATTTCAGGATTGGCAGAATTATTTATGAAACATGCATTAAGGCAGCGTGCTCATTTTATAGCTTAGATAACCTCAGGTTATAGGCTATAACTTCTTATCGTTTAAAACTGATTTCGAAGAAGTATACCTTTGGTTTATGAATAAGAATAACCAGATAGACCAAAATATACAGCATAATCTTCAACAGATGGGGCGACTCACTAAAGTATTATGTCTGCTTGTACTCGCTTTTATGATGCTTAGTGGATTTTTACTATCTCCTTTTTATACAGATTCTCCTAAAGAACAATTCGAGCAGTCCTCCAAAAGCTTAGGGCATGTCAATGATTTTAAACTACTTCCATTTCCAGATACTGAAGAGGGGAGAGCAGCAGCATATGGGCAGCAGTTAATTACTGAAACGTATAAATATCTAGGTCCGGAATCGGGGGCTGCAGCAATCTATTCGGGCAATAATTTAGCCTGCTCAAGCTGTCACTTACAGGCAGGAACCAAAGCCTATGCGGCTCCATATGTCGGATTGACGGCATTATTTCCGCGATATATCGGTAGAGAAGATAAAGTATCTACCTTAGAAGAGCGGATTAATGGATGCTTTGAGCGTAGTATGAATGGCAGAGCCTTAGCTGTAGGCAGTGTAGAGATGCATGCGATTGTCAGTTATATTAAACATATCAGCCAGGATATTCCCGTAGGACATCAACTCGAAGGACAGGGTTTTGTTGATATTCAAATTCCTAATCGAGCAGCAGATAAAGTTCAAGGAAAATTGCTTTTTAAGGATAAATGTATGTCTTGCCATGGCGAGGATGGTTCTGGATTACGCAGAGGGCAGCTGCAGGATGCGGAAGGGTATTTATATCCAGCCCTATGGGGTATGGATTCCTATAATGATGGAGCTGGTATGAGCAGGTTGTTGACTGCAGCTAGATTTTTAAAAGGAAATATGCCCCTAGGAGCCAGTTTTGAAAACCCAATTTTAAGCGATGAAGAGGCCTATGATCTAGCGGCATATATGAATTCCAATAGTCGTCCCGAAAAAGCTTTTAAGGAACTTGACTATCCCAATCTAAAGAAAAAACCAAAAGATACCGCTTATGGTCCCTATGCAGACCAAATCAGTGAAATACAACATAAATATGGACCTTTTAATTTTTAAAATATGAAACAGATCATTTTATTACTTAGTGTAAGCTTATTTTCATTCTTTACGCTTTCGGCTCAAGAACTCCCTGAGGCTTTGAAGAAAAATGCGAGTTATACCGGTGCCGTGGCGAACAAGACTCTATATAAAGCCATTTATCAGTTAGATTCCAATACACCGGCAACTATCGAAAAGGCTTTTCGGAATATTAGAAATCTGCTCCATGATCCGAGATTAATTGGAAAAGTGGAAATTGAATTAATAACATTTTCGGGAGGAACGGAGGCTTATTTGAAGAATGGTAAATATGAAGCCGATCTGATAGACCTGATATCGAAAGGTGTGCAGGTTTCCCAGTGCCTAAATTCCTTAAAAGAGCGAAATCTGACCCGCGCTGATTTATTCCCATTTGTCGGTTATGTCCCGAGTGGAAATGGAGAATTACTCATTCGTGCAGCTGAAGGATGGGTGATTATTAAACCATAAGATATAAGGCTAAAACCCCAAATAGGAGCATAAAACGGAACATCTGATTTTTAAAAACCATTTATATGAAAAAGTATATATATTCCTTAAGCCTACTTACGCTGCTAGCTACATCGGCTATTGCTCAAGAGCATCACTTTGATCCTCCATGGAATACAGCGCCCCAAGCGGCAGTTAATTTTACAGTTCCGGGAATTAATAATGTACCGGATTTATATGGCGATATTGTAGATCCCCAATTAGTTGTTTTTTTCGCCGGAAATCAATTTATGTGTATCGATGAAATTCTGGATGGCTTTAAGAAAAAACATCCTGAATATAAACGCATTTTTGTGGAAACTTTGCCTCCAGGGATTTTGGCGCAGCAGATAGAAGGGGGTTCCTTAACGTTGGGTAATTTAAAAATTACACATCTTCCAGATGTCTACGCTGCGGGTAAAGAAAGAATTTTAGGCATGCAGGATTACTTTTCAAGAACCGAAACCTATGCGTTTAATAAATTGACGCTTATGGTGCCGAAAGGGAATCCCAAACAGATTCGGGGGATTTCAGATCTAAGTCAAGCCAAGCTGCGTATTGCGATGCCTAATCCAGCCTGGGAAGGAGTTGGGAGACATATAGAAACAGTCTATAGAAGAGTCGGCGGAGAACGCTTACATCAGCAGATTATGGAACAGAAGGTACAGGATCAGTCGACCTATCTGACGAAAATTCATCATCGAGAAAGTCCGATGCGCGTTTTGTATGGACAAGCAGATGTCGCTCCTGTATGGTATTCTGAAGTGATCTATCAGCAAGCTATTCAGCATCCTATTGATATGGTAGAAATTCCAGATGATCAGAATATTAAAGCCACCTATATGATAGCCCAACTTAAAACAGCTCCTAGGGCACAGGCGGCTGCAGATTTTATCAACTATATGTTATCGGAGGAGGTACGTCAGGTTTATTTAAAATATGGCTTTCAGGTGGACTAAGTATTTTTCATAAAAAAGCCCCTAACTATTCAGCTAGGGGCGTCTTAGAATTATTATATCTGATTAATGTAGGCAACCGTCGAACATTTCTGCTTTTACAATTTTTACTTTTGGCGCATATTTTTTAATTTCCGCCATTCGCTTATCCGCCATTTTTTTGTCGGGATATTGTCCAGCAACAATGTATAATGTATTATCCGTATAGGGTAGATGTTCTATATACGCATTTGCATATTCAATGCTGAGATAATCGGTTTCAAATCTACGTGGATAATAGACCTCTCCAAACATATCGATTTCTTCAGGATCGGTAATTACTAATTTTTTCAAACCCTCATTATACTTACGGCCTAAAGAATCTATTGGAAGCCGAGATTCCTGTGCAAGTTGTAATAGGCGTTCTTGTAAGGGATAATAATTTTGCCCTTCTTCAGCAACTACAACATAATAAGTCTGCATTTCACTTAAATCATCTGAGAGTTGCTCTACAGCAGCATCTGCTGTTTTTGGAAGAGGTTTCGCCAACTGAGCAGCTGTATCTACGGTCACAGAATCAGCTGATTTCGTAGAAACCGCTTTATTTGATTTGGCCTGACTACAGCTTAAAAAAGTGCATATGACGCAGAAGTATAGAAAATTTCTCATATGATGTTGATTCGGATTATATATCCTCTAATTTTTTACTAATTACTAATTACTAATATCTGACTTTAATTAGCTACTAATATCTGACTTCAATTAGCTACTAATATCTAGCTCTAATTAGCTACTAATATCTAACTTCAATTAGCTACTAATATCTAGCTCTAATGAGTTACTAATATCTAAAAAAAAATAGATTTAATATATCCCCGAAACCAAGGATATTTTATGGATTTCACTTTGTCCTTTTTATTGATTTCTTTACATTGCAAAAAAACAACAAAGAAATGCAAATTAATCCCTCAATAAATCTACTAGTCGTTAGCACAAGTACCATTTATGGGCATCCCTTTTTAGGTTATATTAAAGATGAGTTTGTCCAATTTATTCAAGCGGAAGAATTATTATTCGTGCCTTATGCTAGTCCCTCAGGAACTTCTTATGATGCATATACAGATAAAGTTCAGGAAGCTTTAAAAGATCGGGGGATTCGGGTGCGAGGAATCCATAGTTTTGAAAATCAGCAAGAAGCTATTCAGCAGGCTCAGGCTATATTTGTCGGAGGTGGAAATACTTTTTTATTAATTAAGACCTTATACGAACTGGATTTAATGCAGTCATTAAAAGATGCTGTCGCAAACGGAACGCCATATGTAGGGACTTCTGCTGGAGCAAATCTGACAGGCTTAAGCATTGGTACGACAAATGATATGCCGATTGTATATCCTCCAAGTTTCGACGCATTACAGTTTTTACCATTTAATATTAACCCGCATTATTTGGATCCAGATCCGAACTCTACGCATAAAGGAGAGACCCGGGAAACTCGTATTCAGGAATTTCATGCCATCCATAAGCAGCCTGTTTTAGGTCTTAGGGAAGGGAGTTGGCTCAATGTACGTGCAGGGAAGATTCAGCTCGAAGGAAGCCTGACAGCCCGCTTATTTATCGCGGGGGAGCCTGCCGTAGAATTACCTGCTGGACCGATAAACTTCTAAACTCATAAAAACTTATCAGGTTTTGATTTGTTGAATATATGACAATAAATCAAAATCTTATGGGTAAAATAGTTGCAGAACAATTAGTAGAAATGCTAGTTGAAGCTGGAGTAAAAAGAGTTTACGCAGTTACTGGAGATAGTTTAAATCATTTTAATGAAGCTATACGTCAAGATGGACGCATTAAATGGATACATGTCAGACACGAAGAAGTAGGTGCCTATGCCGCGGCGGCAGAAGCTGAATTAGATGGTATTGCCTGCTGTGCTGGAAGTTGTGGCCCAGGGCATGTGCATTTAATAAATGGCATGTACGATGCACATAAATCTCATGTGCCGATGATTGTAATTGCTTCGACCATCAATACCCCGGAAATGGGAATGGACTATTTTCAAGAAACTAATACCATTAAATTATTCGATGATTGTTCGTGTTATAATCAACTTATTACTACGGCCAAACAAGCGCCAAGGATTATACAAACAGCCATACAGCATGCTATTTCTAAAAAGGGCGTAGCCGTAATCGGTCTGCCAGGCGATGTTTCTCAACTGGATGCGGAAGATTCAGAAACTTCCCATCAAATTTTCTACTGCCAGCCCCTTATTCGCCCTTCGGATCAGTAGTTAG
>DAIQRP010000016.1:17382-21371 GCA_036786125.1 Sphingobacterium sp. | reverse complement strand
TGGCCAGTCTGATTGATTCTCATAAAAGAATTACTATATACTGTGGTATAGGAGCCGAGCATGCCCACGCGGAGGTTTTAGCGCTCTCTGAATACCTGCATGCTCCAGTAGGTTATTCCTTTCGAGCTAAGATGAGCATTCAACCTAATAATCCCAATGAAATTGGGATGACGGGCTTGCTGGGACAGCCTTCGGCATATCAGGCGATGCATGATTCGGATTTAGTTATTCTATTAGGGACGGATTTTCCATATGCGGACTTTATGCCAAAGGATAATGTCATTGTACAGATTGATACCGCTTCGGAAAGATTAGGGAGAAGAGCAAAATTGGAACTTGGCCTCTGTGGAGATATAAAACCCACAATTCAGGCTTTACTCCCGTACTTAACACGTAAATCAGATCGTTCTTTCTTGGATGCTCAGCTTAAATTCTATGCGAAGGTGAAAACGCATATGAAAACTTATATTGAGGATTTTGGTGGCGAGGATACCATACAACCAGAATTTGTAACACATCATATTAATCAAATGGCATCACAGGATGCTATTTTTACTGTAGATACGGGAATGACCTGTGTATGGGGAGCTCGATTTATTGAGGGTACAGGCCTCCGGAAGATGTTAGGTTCTTTCAATCATGGCTCTATGGCTAATGCGATGCCTATGGCTATAGGAGCGGGCTTGGCTTATCCAAATCGACAGGTATTTGCACTTTGTGGAGATGGAGGTTTATCGATGCTCTTAGGAGATTTAGCTACCATTCAACAATATCAGATACCGATCAAAATTATTGTATTTAACAATCGAGCATTAGGTATGGTGAAATTGGAGATGGAAGTCACAGGTCTGCCTGATAATGAAACCGATATGCATAATCCAGACTTTGCTAAAGTCGCTGAAGCTATGGGATTTCCAGGGATAAATGTGCATAAACCGGAGGAGGTTCAAGGCGCTTTACAGACTGCCATAAACCATAATGGCCCGATTTTATTAAATATATTTACCAATCCCAATGCGCTGGCTATGCCTCCTAAGATTGAGTTTTCTCAGGTGGTAGGTATGGCGAAGTCCATGACCAAATTAATGTTAGGTGGAAAGATGGATGAGGTTTTTGATACGATAAAATCAAATTACAAACACTTAAAAGAATTAAAATAACCTTTAAAAAGGATGCATATACGGCATCCTTTTTTTTATACTTGAATTATAAAAGTTTGTTTATTAGTTGTTTAGAATACTATTATTTCTACTGCAGGGATTCAAGTATTCCATCCTCGGAAGGGTAGGCTTAGGAGAAGCTAAAATTTCTCGTTTAGAGTCCATACTATTTATCCGTATTTTTGCGTTCAATCATATTTAATTATACCCTTATGGGAACTTCCACTATATCCATCTCAAGCCAGTCTAAAAAGCTATTTATAATAGCTTGGGTATTCGGCTTATTTTTTTATTTCCTAGATTATGTCATTCGTTCAGCTCCTGCTGTTATGTTGCCTAATTTAGCCTTACAATTTAAAACAGAACATCTGGCTTTAGTCTCTTTAATAGGTACCTACTATTATACCTATTCTTTCTGCAGTCTTATTGCAGGAGTGGCTTTGGATAAACTTGGTGCCAAATCATCCCTATTTGCCGGCGCTTTCATATTAGGTATCGGCGCTTTATTTTTTCTGTTATCTTCATATTCTGCAGGTATCACTGGTCGATTATTACAGGGGGCGGGATGTGCTTTTGCCTTTCCGGGCTGTGTATATTTAGCTTCTAAAGGATTTTCAAAACAATCCTTAGCTACAGCTATTGGATTCACGCAGTGTTTTGGTATGTTGGGAGGTTCAGCAGGACAATTTGTGGTTGGAAATTGGATGGTATCAGGTATGGCCATTCAGACATTCTGGCTTTGGGCAGGTATAGCTACCTGTATTGTTGCTGTGGGGCTATTCCTAGTCATTCCAAGAAGGGATGAGCATACAAAATCTGAAACAGCAGATATTAGTTTTCTCGAACCTTATAAAATAGTATTCTCCAATCCACATTCCTGGTTAAGTGGAATTATTTCAGGTTTATTATTTGTGCCGACTACAGTTTTTGCTATGACCTGGGCTGTAGTATTTTTCCAAAAGGATTTAAATTTTGATTTTCATACGGCTACAAATACAGCGGCAATGGTTGCCTTAGGTTGGGTTTTTGGCTGTCCTTTATTGGGATATATAACAGATAAAATAGGGTTGAGAAGACCCGTTTTAATGGTTGGCGCATTGGCCATGATAGCCATGTTACTGCAATTAATCTATCTCCCTAACCTATGGTCGGCACAGTGGAGTATGTTCTTATTTGGGGTCGCTTCAGGTGCAGCAATGATACCATATTCTATCATTAAAGAAGTCAATCCAGATCATGTCAAAGGGTCGGCAACGGGAGCGATGAACTTTATTACCTTTGGGGTAACGACTTTAATTTCACCTGTATTTTCCAATCTTTTTGGAAAAGACTTGGCTGGAGAAATTGCTAACCCTAAAGCTCACTTTCAACAGGCTGCATTATTTTGGTGTGCGGGCATAGTTATAGCAATCCTACTATCCTTTTTTATAAAAGAAACGGGCTCTAAGCGAGTGGCTTAAAGGTTGTGCCGTATAGATACCTGTGGTTCCAGAACATAAATAAGCCACAAAGCAGGCTATAGCAAAATAAACCATCGCAGCCGGACCGAAGAGTTCCATTCCCATAATCGTACATGCGATAGGGGTATTGGTAGCTCCCGAAAAGACGGCGATAAATCCCATGGCTGCCAGCAAAGCCATAGGTAGCGGGATGAATAGAAATAAGATATTACCTAAGGTCGCTCCTATAAAAAATAAAGGAGTGACCTCTCCGCCCTTAAATCCAGCCGCTAAAGTAAAGCTGGTCAGCAATAGTTTTAGGAGAAAGTCATATGATAGCATGGGTTCTTTAAAAGAGGCTAAAATAGTCGGAATACCTAAGCCTATATATTTTGTATTGCCTATAGTCCAAATGATAAGAACGAGGATAATGCCTCCAATGCATGGTCTTAAAACTGCTGAAGGAATTAATTTCTTAAATATGGCTGTAAATACGCTTAGACTTTTGGAAAATAGCCATGCCGTAAGTCCAAAAGCAATGCCTGCAAGTACGGCATATAATATTGGCATAACAGAGAGCGCAGGAATAGATTCTAAAAGTTCATAATGGGTATGAGGAACTGCCCAAAGTTGACAGATATAATTTGCGGCATAGGCCGTTAATAAAGCAGGGACTAGCGCTTGAATACCCCATCCTCCAATAATTAATACTTCTATAGAAAAAATAGCAGCAGCTAGAGGCGTTCCAAATAAAGCAGAAAATCCAGCAGCTATTCCCATAATAAGAATAATCTTTCGCTGTCTGGAATCTAGGTTAAAGTAGCGGGAAAACTGGTCCGAAATAGCGCCTCCCATTTGCACGGCAGTGCCTTCTCTACCCGCAGAACCCCCACATAGATGCGTTAATAACGTCCCCAACAATACCAGTGGAGCCATACGTAGCGGAATGCGCGCCTGAGGATTATGGATTTCCTCAATAAGTAAATTATTTCCCTTGACTGCAGATCCGGCAAATTGATGATATATATATCCGATAAGTAAGCCGGCTAGAGGTAAAAAAGCAATCACCCACAGATGTGTTTCCCTAAATTTCCCTATGGCATCTAAGGAGACCAGAAAAAACGCACAGGCAGAACCGACTAGTACGGATATTAAGACAGACAGGATTATCCATCTGCCCGCTTCCTTTAAGTATGTTTTTACGGACGACATAGTAGAGGTTGAGACATTTGTGTTACCTTCAGATTATGTTAAATAAAACGAACAAATAACGCAATCCAGCCTATAATCATGAAAAGTCCACCCAGGGGAGTAATAGGGCCTAAGAATTTCAGGTTCTTCTTCCAGTAATCTGCAAATGACAAGAAATTCAGTAGGTGTTTTCACATGA
>DAIQRP010000016.1:0-17372 GCA_036786125.1 Sphingobacterium sp. | reverse complement strand
ATAATAGCGTTCCTGCAGTTAGGCTATAGAAAGCTAAGCGTTCGGAATAAAGCTCAAAATCCAAATTGAAGCCTAAGATTAATAAGGTTAATGCCGCGTACATTTGATAGCGTACGCCCACTTCAAAGGAACTTAATTTTTCCTCAGAAAGTATTTTTTTAAATGCATGAGCACCAAATGCACCCAATACTATAGATAATGCTCCAAATATGGCCGCTGTACAGATTACTGTTTCTTTCATAGTTTAAAAGTAAGTAATTCTAAGGCATAAAAAAACACAGTATAGCTATATACTGTGTTTTTATCGATATCATCGGTTATAAACCTATTGATAACCCAATAGTTTCATTACTTGTTTCGAATTTTGTTCTTCTCCAAATACCTCATAGTTAAAAGTTTCATCGCGATTACGACGAACTAAAACATGTTTAGGTGAAGGCAATAGACAGTGGTGGATACCACCATATCCTGATAATACCTCTTGGTAAGCTCCTGTATGGAAGAAACCTAAATACTGTAATTTACGCGTTTTTGGCATAAATACAGAGTTCATATGGGCTTCTTGATTATAATAATCTTGACCATCACAAGTGATACCACCTAAATTAACCCGCTCATATTCCGAGTCCCAATTATTAATTGGTAAGAGAATATACTTTTGGTTTAATGCCCATACATCAGGTAGATTCGTAATAAAAGAACCATCTAACATCAACCATTTTTCACGGTCATTCTGTTGCTTACGACCTAATACTTTGTACAAAATACCTGAAGCTTCTGCCACAGTATACTTTCCAAATTCTGTAATAATATCGGGTTCGATCACATCATGAGATGCACAGATTTGTTTAATACGGTTCACAATCTCATTCACCATATACTCATAATCGAAATCATGAACTAAGGAGTCTTTGAAAGGCATACCACCACCAATATCCAAGGTGTCCAAATCTGGATTTACTTTTTTGAATTTACAGTATAGTGTAACATACTTTTCTAATTCATTCCAGTAATATGGCGTATCTGAGATACCTGAATTAATAAAGAAGTGTAATAGTTTAACCTTAAAGTTCGGGTTGTCGGCAATTTTATTATTGTAAAAATCAATAACATCTTCCTGACGAATGCCTAAACGAGAAGTGTAAAACTGAGAATCCGGCTGCTCTTCAGAAGCTAAACGGATACCTAAATTACAAGGCTCATCCAATTCAACTTCATCGTCATACTGATTGAATTCTTCTTTATTATCTAATACGGGAATAATATTTTTATACCCATCATGTAACATATCAATGATATGCTGTTTGTACTGGTAAGTTTTAAATCCATTACAAATGACCGTGATGTCTTTTGTTACAGTACCCTGACGTTCCAATGCATCAATCATCGGCATATCAAAAGCGGATGAGGTCTCCAAGTGGATATCATTCTTTAAGGCTTCCTCCACAATATGTTTAAAGTGGGAAGACTTTGTACAATAACAATATTTATAGGATCCACGGTAATTGTGCTTTAATATCGCTGTTTGGAACAATATTTTAGCTTGTTGAATCTTTTTACTTACAATAGGAAGATACGTAAAACGTAATGGCGTACCATACGTTTCTATCATTTCCATTAAATTTAAGTCGTGGAAATACAATTCGTCATCGATAATTTCGAATCCGTCTTGCGGAAAACCAACACTTAGGTCAAGAAATTCCTGATAGCTCTGCATTTTTTATTATTTTTGCAAAGATATACTTTCAGAATGAATCCCTAAAGTTATAATTTTATAATTTTATCGTTCACAATCAGAAGGTTAGTTATTTTACGTAATAATTACATGGCTAAATCTATTCAAAGTACGCTCGTTGAAGTTACTGTACAAGCAGTAAAAGAACTTTATAACGCAGAAATTGCAGAACAACAAATTGCCTTACAAGAGACCCGCAAAGAGTTTGAAGGACAAATTACTATTGTTACTTTTCCCGTAACACGCTTTTCGAAAAAATCTCCTGAACAGACAGGTGCTGAAATTGGCGAATATCTACAAGCGAAGATTGGAGATATCTCTGCTTTTAATGTGATTAAAGGGTTTTTAAATATCAGCCTTTCTGAGTCATACTGGATTCATTTATTAAATGATGCTATTGCTTCAGATGCATTTGGCGTATTCCCTGCAAATGGCAAACGCTTGATGGTGGAATATTCATCTCCAAATACCAATAAACCTCTACACCTTGGACATATCCGTAATAACTTATTAGGCTATTCGGTAGCAGAGATTTTAAAAGCCTATGGCTATGATGTTATTAAAGCCAACTTGGTTAATGATCGCGGTATTCATATCTGTAAATCCATGTTAGCATGGCAAAAATTCGGAAATTTAGAAACTCCGGAATCTGCTGGTTTAAAAGGGGATCATTTAGTAGGAAAGTATTACGTGATTTTTGATAAGGAGTATAAGAATGAAATCAAAGCCCTTATGGAAAATGGTCAGACCGAAGATGAAGCCAAGAAAAATGCTCCTTTAATTAAAGAGGCGCAGCAGATGCTCCAACTTTGGGAGGCTCATGATCCAGAAGTTATCGCCCTGTGGACGAAGATGAATGGATGGGTATATAGCGGATTTGAAAAAACCTATAAGCAATTAGGGGTTAATTTCGATAAATTTTATTACGAATCGAATACCTACTTATTAGGAAAAGATATTATTCAGGAAGGATTGGATTCCGGAGTGTTCTTTAAAAAAGAAGATAATTCCGTTTGGATAGACCTGACTGATGAAGGATTAGACCAAAAATTAGTCCTACGTGGGGATGGTACTTCAGTATATATTACTCAAGATTTAGGTACTGCACAGTTGAAATACGATGAATTCCATATGGAAGACTCTATTTATGTAGTCGGAAATGAGCAGGATTATCATTTTAAAGTGTTATTCTTAATTCTTAAAAAATTAGGTAAACCTTGGGCTCCAGGTTTATTTCACCTATCCTATGGAATGGTAGATTTACCTTCAGGAAAGATGAAGTCTCGAGAAGGAACTGTAGTTGATGCCGATGACTTAATGGCAGAAATGGTAGAAACAGCGAAGATTCGTACGGAGGAATTAGGTAAAACTGAAGGATTATCTGAAGAAGGGAAATCGGAGTTGTATCAGACTATCGGGATGGGAGCTTTAAAATATTTCCTATTAAAAGTAGATCCTAAGAAACGTCTGTTATTTGATCCTAAAGAGTCTGTAGATTTCCAAGGACATACCGGTCCATTTATACAGTATACACATGCACGTATTAAATCGGTGTTAAGTAAAGCTGGATTTGAAAAGGCTGAAACTGTAATTCCTCCATCGATTTCGGTATTTGAGCTTGATTTAATTCAATCTCTATCGAACTATCCTATGGTTATTGAAGCGGCAGCCAAAGAGTTCAGTCCTGCGCAGCTTGCTAATTATATTTATGATGTGGCGAAGTTATATAATAAGTTCTATCATGAAGAAACGATTTTAAAGGCGGAAGACCCTACGGTCAAAGCATTTCGTTTAAGTCTTTCTGCTGCGGCAGCGAAAATTATAGCTCGAGGAATGAATTTACTAGGAATTGAAGTTCCTGAACGCATGTAATACGATGATAGAACAACCTATTCGTGTCGGATTAATCGGTTTTGGTATTGCAGGGCAAGTATTTCATGCACCCGTTATCAAAGCGGTTCCGGCTTTAGAATTATATAAAGTAACTGCTCGAAAAACCGAGCAGATCGATATGTTAAAGAATAAATATCCCGATGCATTGGTAGTTTCCAATGCTCAGGATATCTTTTCAGATGATAGCATTGAATTAGTGGTGATTGCCACTTCTAATGATATGCATTATACATTAACCAAAGAAGCATTAGAGGCAGGGAAGCATGTGGTTGTAGAAAAACCTTTTACAAATACAACTGCGCAAGCCGATGAGTTAATTGCTTTGGCTAAAGAAAAAGGAAAATTGCTGACAGTGCACCATAATGCACGTTGGCATTCCGATTACCTCACCATTAAAAAAGTTATTGAACAAGAGAAGGTCGGTCAGTTAGTCGCATTTGAGGCGCGTTATGACCGGTTTCGAAATTACCTTCGACCAAATGCTTGGCGTGAAGAAAATCTACCTGGATCAGGAATTTTATATGACTTAGGAGCACATCTTATCGATCAGTCCCTACAGCTATTTGGCTTTCCGGAAGCGGTTAATGCCGATTTAAGGATACAACGTGAAGGAGCTAGAGCTGTAGATGATTTCGAAGTGATTTTACATTACCCTTCCCTTAAAGTTTCGCTTAAAGGCACTATGCTGGCGAAGGAGCCTACACCGAGATATAACTTATTCGGCTGGAAAGGAACATTTACCAAATATGGAAACGATCCACAGGAAGCCATGTTACGTGCGGGTTATCTGCCACATCTTATTGAAGATTGGGGTCTGGAAGATCCTTCCATCTATGGGAAGTTAAATATTATTCAGGATGGGGAAGATTATATAACCTTAATCGAATCGGAAAGAGGAAATTTCCCAGGATATTATGCCAATGTAGCAGCGGCCATCCGCGGCCAGGAACCCCTTGCTGTGCAGGCTGTAGAAGCACGTAATGTCATCCGCATTATTGAATTAGCCGAACAAAGTTGGGCCGAGCGTCGTACCATAGATGTAGGACAGGAATTAATTAGCGAATAATATAATTGGAATACATGTATGATGCTGTAATCGTCGGGGCTGGAGCTTGTGGGCTAATGTGTGCGGCTCAAGCAGGACTTCTAGGAAAGAAAACCTTAGTTTTAGAACGTAATGATAAGCCGGGCGCTAAAATATTAATTTCTGGTGGAGGACGCTGTAATTATACCAATCTAGGTACTTCTATTGAGAATTTTGTTTCTGAAAACCCACAGTTTTTAAATGCGGCATTTCAACAATGGACTGTGGAGGACAGTTTAGATTTTTTTGAATCCCATGGAATTATTGGAGAGGAGAAGACCTTGGGACAGCTCTTTCCAAAATCAAATAAAGCCAAAGATATCGTTTCTGTATTCACTAAATTACTCTATGAGACGGGGCAAGATATACAGTTGAATACCTTGGTAACAGGTGTTGAGCAGACTGCCCAGGGCTTTGAGATTACTATGCAGACTGATAAAGGGCTGAAAACTATACAGACTGCTAAGCTCGTGATAGCCTCTGGAGGGCTTCCAGTATATAAATTAGGAGCCTCAGACTTTGCGTTGCGTGTAGCGAAGCAGTTTCAATTAACGATTGTCCCTACAGCTCCCGCATTAGTTCCTTTGACTATTACGGGAAAAGATGCGGACTGGTATGCTTCTCTTTCGGGAAATGCAGTCTTTGCCCGTGTCTTTAATAAAGACATCTCCTTTGAGGAGAATATCTTATTTACACATTGGGGTCTTTCAGGGCCTGCAATTCTACAAATATCATCCTACTGGAGAGCGGGGCAGGAATTTTTTATCGACCTACTTCCTCATCAGCAAATGGAGAATTTGATTAAGGAGGAGAGAAATCAAGGAGGTAAGCGTACTTTAGCGCAGTTAATTCAACCCTACTTTACCAAAAAGATGGTCGAAGCCCTAGGGAAATTTCTCCCTATTCAAGTGAAGATTGCTTCCATGTCTAAAGCAGATGCTAAGCTGGTCGTAGAAACCCTACACCGATTTCGCGTGAAAGCGGCCGGAGATAAGGGCTATGATAAGGCGGAGGTTATGCGTGGAGGAGTATCCACGGATATGTTAGTCCCCAAAACCTTAGAGGCAAAATCGGTAAAAGGTTTATATTTCGGTGGGGAAGCCGTAGATATTACCGGCTGGTTAGGCGGCTATAACTTTCAATGGGCTTGGGCTTCAGGATTTGCCATTGCGCAAGCCATCTAAAAGCGGTTTAACTATTTTTCAAATCTATTTTCCCAAAAAAATATAAGAGGCTACATATCAGCAGATAGTAGCCTTTCTCTATTTCTGATATCAGATAATTCATTCTTAAAGTGTAACTTTGCCGCAGAAGCAAACTGGTTCTATCGCTGCTCGCAAGAGGAGAGGAAAGTCCGGGCAACATAGAGCATCTCGCTTCCTAACGGGAAGGGTTCGTCTGACGAATACAGCAAGTGCCACAGAAAATATACCGCCTTCTTTGGAAGGTAAGGGTGAAAACGTGAGGTAAGAGCTCACGGTATTGTATGGTGACATGCATTACGGTAAACCTCGAGAGTTGAAAGACCAAATAGGTTACGGACATGGAGGCTGCTCGTCTTCTTTTAAGATTTCTTAAAATCCGTAATGGGTAGGTTGATGGAACTTATTAGCAATAGTAAGTCTAGATAAATGATAGAGAAATTGCTCCGGCAATTTACAGAACCCGGCTTACAAGGTTTGCTTCTTCTTTGAAAATTCAACCAAATATATTACCTTGGGTTCTTTAATCTATTAATAGTATAGCCTATGACCAGCATTTTAATCATTGATGATGAACGAGCAATACGCAGCTCGTTAAGAGATATTTTAGAATATGAGGGATACCTTATTCATGATGCTGACAATGGACCTGATGGATTGGAAATCCTAAAAAAAGAAAAAATTGATCTGGTATTATGTGATATCAAGATGAATAAAATGGACGGAATGGAGGTCCTTTCCTTAGCGAAAGAGCTGAAACCTGATGTGCCTATTATTATGATTTCGGGTCATGGTACAATGCAACATGCCATTGAATCTGCGAAAAAAGGAGCTTATGATTTCTTAGAGAAACCTTTGGATCTAAATAAACTTCTGATTGCCGTTAGAAATGCGTTGGAAAAAGTCTCCCTAGTTACGGAAACCAAGGTCCTTAAGCGTAAAGTCTCCAGCTCCAGAACTAAAGAGATTTTAGGGGAGTCAGAAGGAATTAAACGTATTAAAGATACCATAGACCGGGTAGCACCTACTGAGGCTAGAATTTTAGTTACTGGATCTAATGGTTCGGGAAAAGAATTGGTAGCCCGCTGGTTACATGAGAAGTCTCTTCGTGCTGAAGGTCCTATCGTGGAAGTCAATTGTGCGGCTATTCCTTCAGAATTGATAGAATCCGAATTGTTCGGTCATGAAAAAGGCTCATTTACCTCGGCTGTAAAGCAACGAATTGGAAAGTTTGAACAAGCTAATGGAGGAACTCTTTTCTTAGATGAGATTGGAGATATGAGCCTCTCTGCGCAAGCTAAGGTTCTGAGAGCCCTGCAGGAAAATAAAATTACCCGTGTCGGAGGGGAAAAGGAGATAGATGTTAATGTACGTGTTGTAGCAGCGACAAATAAGGACCTCTTACAAGAAATTGAAAACGGCAATTTCCGACTGGATTTATATCACCGCCTATCGGTAATTTTAATCCATGTACCTTCACTGACGGAACGGAAATCTGATATTCCAATTATTGCAACGGCTTTCTGTGAAGAAATCTGTGGAGAATATAATATTCCAGTTAAAAAGATTACAAATGAAGCCATCTTAGCGCTTCAAAAACTTCCTTGGACAGGAAATATTAGAGAGCTCAGAAATATGATCGAGCGTCTTATTATTCTATCGGACAAGCAGATTTCAGATCGAGATGTACTGAACTATGCCAATCCTTCTTTAGATAAAGGGGAGCATAGTAGCCCGGCTGAAGCTCAGAATACCTTAGGCTCATTCGATGAGTATGAATCATTTCAAGAGTTTAAGGATTGTGCGGAAAAGGAGTTTATTAAGTATAAGCTAGAGATCAATAACTGGAATGTTTCCAAGACGGCAGATGATTTAGATATTCAACGCAGTCACTTATATTCAAAAATAGAGAAGTTCGGATTGAAGAGGGATTCGGACTAATTTGACTCTTATATCAAGGACGGTAATCCATTACCGTCCTTTTTTATTATTCATTAAATTTTCTTTTCTGTCTTCGGTATAAGATCAATACTATCGCGATGATTAGAATCACGACAATGGCTATATATCCCTGCGAAGAAGTATCTGAATTATCGGTGTGCGTCGTGTTCGCAAACAGCACATTTCCCAAAAATAGAGTTAAAAAAGTGAACCATTTACCCATCATAATCGTATCATAATTGTTTAAAACAATGTAAGTAATTAAAGTTATAATGACAAATAAAATAACGTTAATTTTTTAAGTAATAAAGCGTTACATCAATTTGGATATTGAGTAACGCTTTTGACCAAAAGAAACTTATTGGTTTTAGGTAAAGGGGATTGCAGCTACGCTATTCCGGCTAAAAATACGCCATCTTGATGTACGGCATCGCGATGTTCGATAATCTGATTTAAATTCAGTGTACCGATAACATATTTAAAGTCTGGAGCATAATATCTTTCGATGATTTCCGTGAAATTTAATTTTTCTACCAGTTGGTCATCTGTATATCTTAAGTATACTTTAAGCTCAAAGTCATTGGAAAAATCAATATTCGATGCACTTAAATGTTTTTTGTATTCATATTTATAGCCATACCGTAAAGCGGCAATATCGGAAAGTACTGCAGATCCTGTAGGATGTCCACCAGCGCCCTTTCCATAGAAGAATTGCTCATCGGCAAAGGCGGCTTTGACAAGCACCCGATTATTCTCATTTTCAACATTGAATAACATATTCTCCGACCCGATAAATTGAGGAAGCACATATAGTACAATCTTCTCACCATTGACTTCCTGTGCTTTGGGGATTAGTTTTATCTTTAAATTTTTCTCTTTGGCAAAGCGGATATCCTGAGCAGCTAATTTATCTATACCTAGATTTAAAATCGCATCTGGATTGATATAGGAACCATATGCATGGGAAGCGACAATAGCTAATTTGTATTTCGGATCATATCCTCCGACATCTAAAGTGGGATCCGTTTCTGCAAAACCTAATTCCTGGGCTTTTTTTAATGCATCAGCATACTCCTGGCCTTCATTAAATACTTTGGAGAGAATATAATTGGAAGAACCATTAAAAATTCCAGAAACGGCATGTAAGAGTTCATTATCATAATACTCTTCTAAGTTTCTGATAATCGGAATAGAACCACATACTGCTCCCTCATATAATAAAGAACTACCGTATTCCTGCTGAATAGCGGCTAATTCTTCGAGATGTGTGGCAATCATTTTTTTATTCGCTGATACCACATTTTTACCCGATTTTAAAGCTCGGACCGTTAATTGATAGGCAGCTTCGGCATCATCTATTAATTCAACTACGGTATTTATCTCTGGATCTGCAAGGATAAGTTCCGGATCTGTGGTAAATAGGGAAGCGGGAAGAGATCTCTCTTTATTAACGTTTTTTATGACGAATTTTTTGATTTCTAAATTCAGGTTTTTGGTTTTTATAATATCATATAATCCTTGGCCTACTACCCCAAAACCAAACATGCCAATCGTCAATTTGTTACTCATAATACTAGTTAAATATTGTCTTTTAAATCTATCTACGCATTTTTTATGCCTGTATATCGCTAAAGCAGCAACCATTTATACCGCTGGATTGTCTATTCGTATCCAACGGTATAATTTGGAGGGCTTTAAAGATCGAAATTTGCAATCTGTTGCCTTGCTATCTGATCAGCTGCAGTTTTTAATTCGCAAAAGGGCATGGCGTCCCTACTCAATGCAGTTCTGATCGACATGAAAGTCTCCAAGCGGCTATCAATTGATTATTTCGTTCATTTTATTTTTCGATGAGGCATCGTAATTACTTAATTTTTTCAAAAGCTTGTTGTAAATCTGCTTTTATATCATCAATATGTTCAATGCCTACCGATAAACGTAATAGACCTGGGAATACTCCGGCAGCTTGTTGCGCTTCGGCATCTAATTGCTGATGCGTAGTTGCTGAAGGATGGATGATTAGGGATTTGGTATCGCCCACATTGGCTAGATGTGAAATTAATTCTAAGCTATCGATAAAAGCATTCGCCTGTTGTGCATCTCCTTTAATTTGGAACGATAATACGGCACCATAACCATTTTTCAAATATTTCTGTGCTAATGCAAAAGAAGGAGAGCTCTTTAAGCCCGGATAGGAAACTCGCTCTACCTGAGGATGGGCTTCCAACCATTTCGCTACTTCTAAGGCATTATCTACATGTCGCTGTACACGTAATGAAAGTGTTTCTAAGCCTTGTAATAATAAAAAGGAGTTAAATGGAGAAAGGGCAGGACCAAAGTCGCGTAAGCCTTCTACACGTGCCCGAATACCAAACTGAATATTTCCAAAAGGACCATTCACTCCAAAGACATCGGAGAATACGAGTCCATGATATCCCTCGGAAGGTTCAGAAAACTGTTTGAATTTCCCATTTCCCCAGTTATAATTAGCGCCATCGATAATTACGCCCCCTATAGAGGTACCATGACCACCAATCCACTTGGTCGCTGATTCAACCACCACATGTGCTCCATGTTCTAGGGGTTTAAATAAATAACCTCCCGCACCAAAGGTATTATCTACGATTAGAGGAAGTTCATATTTATTGGCGATAGCCGCAATACGTTCGAAATCAGGAATACTAAAGGATGGGTTTCCAATAGTTTCTATATAAATGGCTTTTGTTCTGTCGTCGATTAAATCTTCAAATTCCTGAGGTTCGGTGTCTTTGGCAAAGCGAACTTCAATGCCTAAACGCTTAAAGCCTACTTTAAATTGATTATATGAACCACCATATAAATTAGCGCCTGAAACAAAATTATCTCCTACTTCGAGAATATTATTTAAAGCAATAAATTGAGCTGCCTGTCCTGAAGCTACAGCTACAGCATAAGCACCGCCTTCTAATGCGGCAATACGTTTCTCAAAAACCTCCGTCGTGGGGTTCATAATACGTGTATAGATATTGCCAAATTCTTTTAATGCAAATAGGTTTGCTCCATGTTCAGCATTTTCAAATACATAAGAAGAGGTTTGGTAGATAGGTACAGCGCGGGATCCTGTCGTCGGATCAGCAACTTGACCTGCATGCACTTGAAGGGTTTCGAATTGTAGTTTTTTTTGCTCAGACATTATTTTATAATTTAAATGGTTGGTTAATAATTAAAACTTTTTTTGCTGCATGGATAAGCAACAGCGTCTTTAAGAAATACTAAAGAAGGGAAATTTTAGCCCATAATTATACAGACCTGCATTCGAAATGTCTTAGTGATGCTGTTTAGCGCTAAGTCATCTGAAGATGATAGGAATGAGTAATTTAAAAAGCTATTAATTTGATAATTCATGTCTTATATTATTTATATGCTCCATAGTCAATAGGACTATGGACAGGAATTGGCACCTTTTCAATTACTTGAAGGTTGCCAGCGGGTCATGGAGCCAGTCTCTCGCCACTTCTTTATAAATCAAGACCTTGGAAAGGTAATGATTAGGATACTGTATTTATACCAGTATTGCAAATATAGAGTATGGATATGAAAAGTGCAAAGAAAAAGCATTTTATTTTTCATAATTCTAAAAAAATAGCCTTTAACATAGTTAAAGGCTATTTTTTTAATTATTTTTTCGGATTAGCTGATAAATAAAAGCTCGCGCAATTTTGGTAATGGCCATTTTTGGTCATCCACAATTTGCTCTAATTTATTTACGTGGTAGCGGATCTTATCGAAATAAGGTTTCACCTCTTCATCATAAGCAATTGCTTTTTCACGAATATCCTCGATTTGATTCGCTTTTTTACGTGCCTGACGCATTGCTTCAGCCTCTTCTAAGATTGTATTGGCGTGGAAAGAGATACGCTCTACCAAATTAAGCTGCGAGCTATAAGCCTCCTTATTTAATCCTAAGTCTTTTAAGCCTAATACGTTTTTAATTAATTCATTTTGGTAGGTGAATGTCGCAGGAGCAATTAAGCTATTCACAATTTCACCGATAACACGCGCTTCAATTTGTAATTTTTTGAAGAAGTTTTCCAAAAGAATCTCATGACGAGCTTCACTCTCACGTCGTGTGAAGATGCCTAATTTTTCAAATAGGTTAATAGTCTCTTCTTTCACATAGATATCTAAAGCTTTTGGTGTACTCTTGATATTTGATAATCCGCGTTGTTCAGCTTCTATTTCCCACTCTTCAGAATATCCATTTCCTTCAAAACGGATTGCTTTAGAGTCCTTGATATATTTACGTACCACATTTAAGATCGCTAAATCTTTTTTAGTACCTTTTTTAATTTGTTTGTCAACCTCAATTTTAAATTCAGCTAATTGATTCGCTACAATGGCATTTAAGATGGTCATTGGTAAAGCGGAATTAGCCGAAGAGCCTACAGCTCTAAATTCAAATTTATTGCCTGTAAAAGCAAATGGAGAAGTGCGGTTACGGTCGGTGGTATCCAATCTCAATTCAGGGATTTTTGGAATTCCATGCCATAAGTTTGCTTCAGCTTTAACTTTTTTCGCCACACGAGCGGATTCTACCTCTTCTAATACTTCATTTAACTGAGAGCCCAAGAAGATAGAGATAATCGCTGGAGGAGCTTCATTAGCACCTAAGCGGTGATCGTTGGAAGCAGAAGCAATTGAAGCACGTAATAAATCAGCATGCTCATAAACGGCCTTAATGGTATTCACAAAAAACGTTAAGAACATTAAATTATTCTTAGGAGTTTTTCCTGGGGATAATAAGTTAACGCCTGTATTGGTAATTAAAGACCAGTTATTATGCTTTCCAGAACCATTGACACCAGAATAAGGCTTTTCATGTAATAAAACTTGGAAGTGATGGCGTAGTGCAATCTGATCCATTACATTTTGCAATAATTGGTTGTGGTCAATGGCTAAGTTAATTTCTTCAAACATAGGCGCACATTCGAATTGGGATGGCGCAACTTCATTATGTCTAGTTTTTAAAGGAATTCCTAATTTTAAAGATTCATTTTCCAAGTCAACCATAAACGCTAATACACGTTCTGGAATTGCTCCAAAGTAATGATCTTCTAATTGCTGTCCTTTCGCCGCCATATGTCCGAATAAAGTACGTCCTGTTAACTGTAAATCAGGACGAGCATTATACAGAGATAAGTCTACTAAGAAGTATTCCTGCTCAATACCTAATGATGGCGTAATTTTAGTGATGGATCTGTCGAAATATTGTGCGACTTCTGTCGCTGCCTTATCAATAGCCAAGTTAGCTTTTAATAAAGGAGCTTTATAATCTAATGATTCTCCGGTATACGAAACAAAAACGGTCGGGATACAAAGGGTCTTGCCTGCTCCAGTTTCAAAAATAAAAGCTGGGGAAGTGGGATCCCATGCTGTATATCCACGTGCTTCAAATGTATTACGAATTCCTCCATTAGGGAAAGAAGAAGCATCTGGTTCTTGCTGCACTAACGCATCTGCCGTAAATTTCTCAATTGCATCTCCATTGGAATCTGGCTCGAAGAAAGCATCATGCTTTTCTGCGGTCGATCCTGTTAAAGGTTGAAACCAGTGGGTGTAGTGAGAAGCTCCATTCGCTAAAGCCCAAGTCTTCATAGCTTGAGAAATATGCTCTGCGAGGTCATGGTTAATTACTGTACCTTCTTCAATTGATGATAATAACTCTTTATACGAGTTTTTAGGAAGGTAATCTTTCATCTTATTGATGGAGAATACGTTTTTTCCAAAAATTGAGGTTGCTTTTTTTGTTTCCACTTTGTCGATAGCAGATATTTGGCGAGAGCCAGCTGCTTCAACGGATTGAAATCTTAGGTTTGACATTGAATTAACGTGTATATTGTTTTGCTTTTATTAAATAAATTTGATTTCCCTTCAAATCCTACAGTAAAATTACTTTTTTGAATGGTTATTTTCAAGAAAAAAATAAATTTTTAACATTTTTTTAAGACTAATCTATTTTATTTGTTCTTATAAGCGTATTTTAGATTAAAAAAAAGAGGTAATCTACGTAGATTACCTCTTTTTTTTGGTTATTCAATAGTGAATCCCCAATCTATGCCTTTATCTTTATGAGGAACCCCATATTTAATCCAATTTGGAGCTGGGAGACCTTTTAAGAAATGGTCGAAAAACTGTTGCTGACGTTGTTGAATATCTTTTCTATTCTGTCTGAGCATTAAATTATGCTCATCACCATTATAATTTAACATCCATACGGGTTTTTGTAATCTACGTAAGGCAGTGAACATTTCAATTCCTTGATACCAAGGCACTGCTCCGTCATTATCGTTAGCCATAATCACTACTGGAGTAGTTACACGGTCCATAAAGAATAATGGAGAATTTTCAATATACAGATCACGATCTTCCCATAGGGTCTTTCCAATTCTACTTTGAGTCTTTTCATACTGGAACTGACGAGACATACCGGTCTGCCATCTGATACCACCATAAGCTGAGGTCATATTCACTACGGGGGCACCTGTCCATGCTGCGGCGTACATATCTGTGCGAGTAATCAGGTGAGCAACTTGATATCCTCCCCAAGATTGACCTTGGATAGCCATTTTGCTTGAATCTACCCATGGATTTTGTGCTAAGTATTTCATACCGGAGTTGATATACTCTTCTGCGGATTTGCCTGGATGTCCATCTGTATAGTGAATATCTGGCGCAAATACTAAATATCCATTACTGACAAAATAAGAGATATTCAAACGGGAAGGAGTTGGAGCTGGAGCTTGATATCCATAGAGTCCACTACTTAACGTCTCGTAGAAGTATGCGATAATCGGGTATTTTTTATTCGGATCGAAATCTTCAGGTTTATATAAAATACCTTCGGCATCATATCCTGCAGGAGTTGTCCAATGTACTAACTCTGCTGTACCCCAGTTATAATCCTGTTGTTGGGGATTAATATCGGAAATTGCGGTTTCCTGTTTAAAATTCTTAGAAATATACAGATTTGGACTTTCTACATAGTTTTCCTTAGTGTAGCTAAATAAATCTTTATTTTTCGAAGCAGATAATTGTCTAAAAGTATATTTTCCTTCAATTATCTGTTTAGGATTTTTATTTTTCTTGTTTTGAACTTCATAAAATCCATTTTCCTTCGTGATTTCATTAAAAGAATTCACGATATATTTCGCATCAGCAGAAATCTTGTTTACAGCACGGGATTTAACTTCAGGATCGATATTTTCATATCTATAAACGGTATTATTCGCTCTTCCAAAGCCATTTGTACTAATGTATTTATCCTTACCAGATAAGTCAAAATACCAGATATCATAACGGTCGTAAATATATACTCCTTTATGGTTCGTTGCCCAACCTGCAATTCCATAAGGATTTGCTTTAGCGGGAGAATCATTGAGTTCATCCACAAAAGAAACTGGAATACCGGAAGTTAATAATATTAATTTTTTTGTAGCCACTTCATAGCTATACCAGTTATTGTCATCTTTATTAAAATAGACTACATAATTACCATCTAAAGAAATAGAAGCTGTACCGTCTAAGTTTTCAGCGATAAGTGTCTGTTGTCCAGTACCTGTATGGATTAAATAGTAATCAGGTTTAACCTGATAATCCCATTGTGTAGCAATGCGCTTTCCGAAATCTGAAGAAGCTAGGATATATTCGGTATCTGCATCTTCAGGAAGTCTTCCATTATTAATTTTTTCATTTAATAAGGGTAGAATTTGGCGGCCTTGTTTTGGAAAGGTAACGGCTAAGTAATTTTCCGATTCTATACGTTTTTTATTTGCAATCTGTTGGGTATGCAGATAATCTTCATTCCAAGACCAGATATCTACTTTGGCATTTTCAAACTCTACTAACGTGGTATCTCTAAGTTTTGGAATCGGTGCCAGACCAAAGAAAAGCTTCTCTCCATCTTTAGAGAATTTAACCTGTCCATCTCCAGAAACATACCAGTTTTGAGGGATACCTGTAGTCGATTGATTGGCTAAGATAATGGCAGAATCCTGCGCTGCTGTATAATAGTATAAGTTAAAATTCTTGGCTAAAGATTTTTCTGGGGACTTATCGGCTAGGAATGCCAATTGTGCGGAGTTTTCATCAAAAGCGATACTTTTGTATTCCCCTTTTCCTGAAGAAATGCGTTTTGCAGTTTTTGTGGTCAGGTCATATAGATATAAACCTGCATCTGCTGCAATGGAATCTTTTTCTGCGGCTTTTTTTGTAAAGACAATTTCATTTCCAGTTTGGGAGAAGAAAAAGTCATCCACTCGTTCAAAATTCGTCGTATCTCCTGTTGTGAAATTAAAGATACTAAGCACATTGATGGCCTTTTCTTTTTTAGCGGCAGTTGTTTCTGCTGAAGCAGGGACTATATTGCTGATAAATCCAAAGTATTCATCGTTTTTATCCGAAGCTTTAAAAGATTTTACCTGACCAAATTTAACGAGGTTATTGCCTTTAATTTCGAAGATTGCCAAGGAATCTTTCGGCATTTCATCGGCTTTTTTCTTTTTAATTTTAGCCTGACGTGTCTCTGCGAAAGGAGCTTTAATTAAGGAAACGAAATGATTTTCATTTTTTGTTAAAAATGGAGTTACTCCACGAGGAATTTCTAGAATATCTTTATTTGTATTTGATTTTAAATACAGATGTGTGTCTCCTTCTTGTGGATTTACCACATAATATACATAGGATCCTGTAGGAGATAATTTAGAATAACTGATGTTTTTCCAATTATCGTAAACAGAATGGTCTAGAGGTTTTTTTTGGGCAAATAGGAGAGAGGAGCTAAGTAAGAATGTACTGAATATAATGTATTTTTTCACCATGATAATTGTGTTTCTCTGATATGTGCTCGATAATAAGCTACAAATATTCAATATTACTGATTATTATTAGAATTTGTAGCATGAAATTTGCAACAATATTGTTTTATAATAGAAGAAAATATGAAATCAACTGGACTTTTAGTGGCTATTACGGGAGCCATAGGATTAATTATTATGTCATTGATATTTTCCAATGCCTATAAATTTAAATTCAAATCTACACAGACAATTACTGTTAATGGGAACGCTAAAAAAGATTTTGAAGCCGACTTGGTGAAATGGAATGCGAGTTATTCGAGGAAATCTGGAGATATTAAAAGTGCTTCCTCATTAATTGCAAATGACCGAGAACAAGTTCGTTCTTTTCTTCTTGCACAGGGCATCAAAGCTCAAGAAATAAAATTTGAAGCGATTAGTATCAATAAAGAGTTTGAATACCATACGGATGAAAGAGGGAATTCGTATAATACTTTTTCGGGATATACACTTTCTCAAACGGTATCTGTAGAATCTCAAGATTTGGACAAAGTGGACAATGCTTCACGAGAAATTTCTACCTTAATTTCCGATGGCTTGGAGTTAAGCTCATCTACACCTAATTACTATTATTCTAAATTGGAAGATTTAAAATTAGAATTAATTTCTCAAGCTTCGAAGAACGC
>DAIQRP010000208.1:0-3596 GCA_036786125.1 Sphingobacterium sp. | reverse complement strand
AGAAAAATCAAAAAAAACAGTTTAAGAAAAATAAAAAAGACTATCCCCGTCTGGCTGACCATATCGGACAGTTTCCATTGGTGATGATTTCTCCCAATGATACCTTAATTATTCTCGATGGCTCTGAAGAACGGAGAAAATTTATTGATAATGTCATCTCCCAGACGGACAATAAGTACTTAGATACCTTAATTGCTTATAATAAAATACTATTACAAAGAAATTCTTTATTTAAACTCGCAAAGCAATCTGGGCGTTTAGATTTGGGATTGGTGGAAGTATTAAATCTTCAACTGGTAGAGGTTGGAGAGCTGATCTATGCCAAGCGTAAGGAATTTATGAAAGATTTTATTCCGGAGTTTAACAGATATTATGCGTTCCTTTCTGAAGATGCTGAATGGGTCAGTCTTTCCTATGAATCTCCCTTAGCGGATCAGGACTTTTTAACGTTATTACAACAGAATTTAGAACGCGATCGGCTGCTGGAACGCACAAGCCAAGGGATTCATAAGGATGATCTTATCTTTAGTATCCACGAGCAGCTGCCGTTAAAGAAATTCGGTTCTCAGGGACAGCAGAAATCTTTTGTCATAGCATTGAAACTTGCCCAGTATAGTTATTTCCAACAAAAGAACGGCTACAAGCCCTTATTATTATTAGATGATATCTTTGATAAGCTCGATGATAAAAGAACACGTAAGCTTATGAAAATGGTTTCTGACAAGGATTTTGGACAGATCTTCCTAACCGATACGAATGCGGAAAGGATCCAGTTTATTTTTGATGAGATCCAACAAACTGTGCGTATCTTTGATGTACAGAAAGGAGATGTCCATGTATAAGAAAAAATTTGCCAAACCCGATGAGGTGCATATTGGAGACGATGTAGGAATAAAGGATGTCATAGAACGTTTATTAGAAGTCTATAAGTTAAAACGTAGGTTTGACGAAACGGCCATTATTGAGGCTTGGCCTAAGTTGATTGGCGTGGCTATTGCCAACCGAACGAAACAACTTTTTATAAAAGATAAAAAGTTATTTGTCCGTGTAGAATCTGCTGTGATCAAAAATGAGCTCCTGCTCATGCGTCGAGCAATTATTGGGCGTGTTAATGAATATGTTGGAAAGGTCGTGGTAGAGGAATTAGTAATCTTATAGAAATTCTGAAAGATCTCCCTTACCTTCTCGAATAATTTCGAAATCTCCCGAAGTCACATCCACAACAGTAGAGGCTATATTATTTCCATAACCCCCATCGATAACGGCATCTACTGCCTCGGCATATTTTTCATAAATTAATTCCGGATCGGTAGAATACTCTAAGATATCATCTTCATCGCGGATAGATGTAGTAACAATTGGATTTCCAAGTTGACGCACAATCTCCCGAACGATATTATTATCCGGAACACGTATTCCTACAGTTTTTTTCTTAGAGCTTAATAATTTAGGGACCTGATTACTCGCATTAAAAATAAAGGTAAATGGACCCGGTAGCGCCTTTTTAAGCACACGGAATACGGCCGTATCAAAGGGTTTTGTATACTGTGCAATATCTGTCAGATCATAACAGATAAAAGATAGATTTGCCTTATCCGCTTTTAAACCGCGGATCTGACAGACCTTTTCTATCGCTTTCTGCTGCGTAATATCGCAGCCTATTCCATAGACTGTATCCGTCGGATAGATAATAATACCGCCTCTTTTTAATAGGTCGACAACCTGCTGAATATATTTTTCATTCGGGTTATCCTCGTATATTTTTAATAACATCTGCTCTTTTTTTTAAGGTGACAACAAAAAACCGCCTTTGTTCTTCTATAAGAAGACAAATGGCGGTTTAATTATGTTTTAAATTAGGACTTAAAATTCAGCATTTCCTGGAGTACGAGGAAAAGGAATAACGTCACGGATATTGGTCATACCCGTTGTAAATAAGACTAAACGCTCGAATCCAACCCCAAAACCGGAGTGTGGCGCAGAGCCAAATCGGCGTGTATCTAAGAACCATTCCATTTCTTCAGCAGGAATTCCTACCTCATCCATGCGTGTTAATAACTTCTCTAAGTTCTCTTCACGTTGAGATCCACCGACCATCTCGCCGATACCAGGGAATAAAATATCCATAGCACGTACCGTATGACGACCCTGAGCATCAGGTTCATTTTGTTTCATATAGAAAGATTTAATCTCTCTCGGGTAATCCGTTAAGATGACAGGTTTTTTATAGTGTTTTTCTACTAAATAACGCTCGTGTTCAGATTGTAAGTCTGCTCCCCACTCATCAATCAGATATTTAAACTGTTTCTTTTGATTCGGTTTACTACGTTTTAAAATTTCTATCGCTTCAGTATAGGTAACACGTTCGAAATCATTATCGATAACGAAGTTTAACTTGTCTATAAGATTTAATTCAGAACGTTCTGCAGCAGGCTTATTTTTCTCTTCTTCTAAAAGGCGGTTCTTTAAGAATTCTATTTCATCAGGACAGGTTTCTAAGGCATATTGTATCACATATTTTAAAAGTGATTCTGCCAAATCCATATTATCCTCCAATTCATAGAATGCCATCTCCGGCTCAATCATCCAGAATTCTGCTAAATGTCGTGTAGTATTTGAATTTTCAGCACGGAAAGTAGGCCCAAAGGTATAGATATTTCCAAAAGCCATAGCTGCTAATTCACCTTCTAGCTGACCCGATACCGTTAAGTTCGTAGATTTACCAAAGAAATCTTCTTTAAAATTAATGGAACCATCTTCATTTCTAGGGGGCTGATTTAAATCTAAGGTTGTTACTCTAAACATTTCTCCAGCACCTTCAGCATCTGAACCTGTAATAATAGGCGTATGCATATATACGAAGTCACGTTCATTAAAGAATTTATTGACAGCGAAAGCTAAGGCATTACGTACTTTGAAGATGGCATTAAATGTTCCAGTACGGAAACGTAAGTGCGCAATTTCACGTAAAAATTCTAAGGAGTGTTTTTTCGGCTGTAAAGGAAATTTTTCAGGATCTGAATCTCCTAATATATTCAATTCAGTAACTTTAATTTCTACGCGCTGACCCTTTCCTAAAGATTCGATTAATTGCCCTTTCACACGAAGCGCAGCTCCGGTGGTTACTCGTTTCAATAAAGCTTCATCCGTATTTTCAAAATCCACTACTGCTTGAATATTATGAATTGATGAACCGTCATTAATAGCTATAAATTGATTATTACGGAAAGTTCTTACCCAACCTTTAACAACGACTTCTTGCCCAAACTCTGTGGCATTTAATAATTCTTTTATACGAGTGTGTTCCATATGCTTTGATATTGATTACGACGCTAAAAATACTATATTTTTACGTGAATCTTCATTAACTATAAACTTATCAAAAATAGGCATTATTTCATAAAAACCTATTTTTTTAGAGAATTTCAATCCCTTTTGGAACAGAAGAAATTCCTTCCTCGGAGACTGGTACAAAAAAAACCTCTAAATTTCTTTAGAGGTTTTCAGATATCAAATAATCGGAGATTATTTATTCAATACTTTAGTAACTAATTCAGCTGCTTCTTTTAATAAGATTGCTGAGTATACTTGTAAGC